>PMYB01000082.1 GCA_003170915.1 Bryobacterales bacterium
CACTAAATAGCCGGAAGCGCCCTTTTATGAGATCGCGCCTCGATAGTTGCGTTTTTCGCTTCATAGCCCCAAGCTACCCCGGAATCGTGCGCTTGTACTGGGCAGGATCATTGTCCCCCGGCACAATCACGATGTTTTCGCCCTTTCGAGTCTGAAAGCGCACCAGCGGCCCGTTCAGGCTCTCCGTCTTCCAGCCCTCCCGATACACCGTGATCTGGCTGTCGCCCCAGGGATTGCGCAACCGGCATTCCGCGCCCGACTGAGACACCAGTTCCACAAACTCCACCCGGCCATTGCGGATTGAGGAGCTGACGAGGAATGCGCCGCGCGCCGCCAGCGTGAACGCTGCGTCCCACTCCTTCG
This sequence comes from Bryobacterales bacterium, assembly GCA_003170915.1. Classification (GTDB taxonomy): domain Bacteria; phylum Acidobacteriota; class Terriglobia; order Bryobacterales; family Bryobacteraceae; genus Fen-178. The sequence goes on from PMYB01000082.1 coordinate 364, forward strand.
GCCAGGCGGGAAACAGGTGGATGATCGGCTCCTGCGCGGGACCGGGAGGATTGCTCTGCATCAAGGCCATGTGCATCGCTTCGGAAGCGCGGCCGAGAGCCTCCGCGTCCAGCGCCTGGAATCCTTCCCGCAGGCTCATGCGATTGGCCAAGTTGACTGTCACACGGTCGCCCGTAGCGCGGGGACCGGGCAGTCCTCGGAGTTGATTCGGAATCAGAAACCGGACCGCCTCGGTCCTGCCCAGGGTGGCGGCGGCGATGGGAATCTTGGAAAGCAGTCCCACTGGAGTGCCGGGTCCCGGTTGCCCGCCGAGAGACTGCGTGAGGGTGTTGTTCGCTGTCTCGAGAGCCTGGGCGTCCGTGGATTCCATATTGCACAGATCGAAGAACCAGGCCGGCAAACTGTTGCCGTCCGGCAGCAGGCCGCCTTCCTTAACGGCGGGCTTCCGGCCGCGCACGAACACACGCGGCCCCTTGTAGTCCTCGGGCTTGAGCGCGTCGGGATCGTCGCTGACCGGGAGCGGCGTCAGGTTCTCCAGGAATTCCTTCCAGGTGGCGCGTAACTCCGCGTCCACGCCGAGGGTTTCCGCGGCCCGGATGGCCGCCGCGAACACGCCGCGCATGGCGGAGAGATCTTCATCGGTATCGCGCGCGCCATACACCGATTCATTGCTGTTCACGTGATGGATGTGATACTTCCCGTCCGCTTCCTTCCGGACGTTCGGGAAATTGCGGTAGAACTCGGCCGCAGCTTTCAGCATGGGGTACGCGCGGTTGCGCAGCCACTCCCCGTCCAGCGTGTACTCGTAGCGGCGCCAGTAAAGATAGGCGACTTTGGCTGTACTCGCAAGGTTGTGGTTCACGGCTCCGAAAGGCCCGAAGCCCCGATCCGTCTCGATGAACCGCCCGTTGACCCATTCCCCTTTGGCAATCCAGTTCCAGCGGCTGGAGTGCGGGTGCTTCTGGCGGGAGTACTCGCGGAACCGCTCCGACCGCTGTTCCCACGGCTTGCGGAGGAGATACAGGTCCCGCATTTCGCTCGCAACGTCCTCGGGAAGCTTCTCCAGCCCGTCGAAATAACTGGTCTCCGGGATGTACATGCCCTGGCTCCCCCACTGCTGCCGGGCGGCCGTGGAACACGCCTCGTACATCCCCGAGTACATGGCGAACATCGGCTCCATCAGTTCCGGCCGGTTGGCGGCAGGCAGTGCTTCGTAGTAGCAACTCAGGTTTGCGAACCAGTGCTGCGCGCCCCAAGTGCGCAGATCCCCGCCGGTATTCCAGATCATGCCGTTGAACTTCGGCGGGAACTTGCCGCGCGAACTCGCCGCCATCACGTACAGGAAATAGTTGTAGTTCCGCTCGACGAAATCGGCCGCGCCGTCCTCGCTGTGCAGGTGGATGAAGCCTCGCCGCCAGAACTCGTGCCACCACTCCGCGGTCCCGCTCGCGATCGCGGGAAAGCCCTTGGATGCGGCCTCCTCCAGTTGCCGCAGCGCATCGCCCAGAACGTCTGCTTTCGGATCGAAGCTGGCGGCCGACGCGACCAGTATTTGAAAGCTTCCGGGACCCGGCGCTGCCGCCAGCCGCACCTCGGTTTCATTGACGAGCCACGGCTTGCCATCGCGCCCCACGATGCCGATCGCCACCGCCGATTTGCAACAGTAGTCGCCCTCGCGGAACTCCTGCGTGAGCGCGATCCGGTTCCCGCGGATCAGCAACTGAGAAGCCGCCGTGTGGCTGCGGGTCTGCAACACTTCAATGTGATCGCGCGCAAAGGCTTCCGTGTCCCGGCCGAAGTGCTTGGCATCACGCCGCAGCATGCGTAGATTGACCTGCGCCGATTCCGGATTGCGCCGCGTATCCTCCACCGCGACCGCCATAACGTCCTGCGCCGGCCACGCCAGGATCCGGCTGGCGACCCCTTTGCCGTTGACCGCCAGTACTCCGTCATAGACCGAGAGATGCTGCACGAAACCCGAGGCCGGGAACGGGTCCTCGCCGAACCCCGCGAACTCGATATCGACGTATCCGCAGCCGGCGCAATAATCGTTGTTTCGCTCCCAAAAGCTGTTGGTATAGCTGTTGTTCCCGTAGACATCCACGCGGTTGATCTGGAAACGCAGCGCTGCCGGCGTGGTCCACACCAGGCTACCCATCCGGCCGTTGCCTATCGGAATGCCTTCCTCGCTCCGCGAGGCCGGCTTCTCATAGACCAAATCGGCGCGCGAGGCCAGCGTTCGGAAATCGACATCGAGCAGCGTGGAGCCAGAGCCGCCGCTTTGGGCCGGCGATGGGGCGACCGCGAGAGCCGTGGCCGTGAGTCCGGTGGTTAAGAACCCCCGGCGCGTGTGCTGCGGTACGGAGTGATCCATGATCCTTCCCTCTTTCTTGGCAGGGCTGGCTATGCTTTGCCGCCCTGCAGTTCCGCCGGGACCCATGCTACACGAGGTATGACCGGCGGTGTGCCGTTCCACGGCTCTCCCATCCACCGGCCGGCGGCGGCGTCGCGAGACATCCCGCGTACCTGGTGCTGGGATTCGATCGTCAGCAGATTCACGTCTTCCCAGGATTGAATTGCGCAGCAGGCACCTGAGAAATGGGGTTCTGCTGTGCAAGCACCAGACGTCCCGACAAGAGAAGTGCCCCAATACCCGTGCAGAGAGGCCACCGCATAAAACTAACCTCCTAAACCTCGTTATTTGAATCGGTCCACATTCGGAGGCACAAAGCCCACTATCACGCTAGCCTCATCGCGCACGCCGTCATCCGGTAGCGTTACGGGCGGCAGAATTAACGCGAAACACACCAGCAATAGCGTTAAAACTACTCCGACTCTGTGTAGCATTATGCTCTAATTTTCAGGTCAGAGCAACCATTTTCTCTGAAAATCTGCGATTCAGACAGTGGGGGAGCGTGTGAGGCAAGAAAAGAGCCGCGGGGGCCTTGGTCTACCTGAAAACGGGAGAAACGCTCGCACTGCGGTCAGGCGGGTAGGAATGCGCGGCCAGGGAGAATGTTCATGGCGATGGGCGGGCCAGAGAGTTCGCGTACGGCATCATCGGGGTGAATAGGATTCCGCTCCACCGAAGTCGCCAGCGCCAAGCGCATCGCCGCGCTGGAACAACTGGGCCGGGACACAGTCGAAGCCACGATCTGGGCGATGAGCGAAGCCGAAGCCCTGCTGCTATCGAGGTCGCTGCGATTCAGCCCACAGGAAAGCGCGCTGGAACAAGGCTGGTTGTTGGCGGAGATGGATTTCCTGGTGGACACGGCGCTTGGCATAGATGGCGTTCTCGGATCGCGCATGACTGGCGGCGGGTTCGGAGGCTGCACCGTGACCATGCTTCGCACCGATGCGGTGGCGCGTTTCGGCGAGGAGATGGCACGCGCCTACGAGCGGCAGTTCTAACCGACGCCGCAAATCTACGCACGCCAGCCCTCGGCCGGCGCGGGCGAAGTGCGGGATATCGGCTACCAGAAGTAGCTGGCCAGCACGCGGGTTCGGACGGGCTTCTTGCCGGCGATGCTGGTTTCGAGCACAACTTGCAGGTTCTTGGTGCGCCAGTCTTTGGGGGCCTGCCGTGCCAGGTCCCTCCAGCTCACTGGGTCCTTCAGGAAGTCTCCCGCCACCTCCGTGCCGAACTGGGTGAAACCGCCGGCGGAGACAATCACGCGGCCGCGGTCTTTGTCGAAGATCCGGCCGACCACCGCGTAGTCGACTGCGATGGGGTGCGGATACAGTTCGGGCAGCGTCCAGATGCGTCCCTGGCCGGACTGTTCGCGCACGCTCCACAAACTGCGCCCATCCCCCGTGTCCTGCCGCTCAAATGTAAACCGAAGGTTCTTACTCATTTCCAGGGTCCACGGATTGTTGAATGCGCCGATCAGGACGACGTTCTGATCGCGCAGATCCTGAAAACGAACTTCGCCGCCCCAGACCACCTGGGACTGTTTGCCATGTTGATCGAGCAGACTGGACACGCCGAGAAGTGCGCGCATCATGCCAACCGAAATGACATCGTCGCGCAGCCGTACGATGTCGCCGGGTTTCACCCGAAACGGTCCGCTATTCGCGTCCATTTCGCGCCGAACTTGAGGTGCGACCCAGAAGTACTCGCTCTGCCCCAGGCACACCAAGATGGGTCGTTTGGTGTTGAGCATAGGGGCCCAAAAATCATGGAGTTCCGGGTCGGCCACGCGGGTCGCCAGGTACGCCGGGGCCGCCAGCGCCGCCAGCGCCGCCAGCGCCAATATTACGGCTGCGGCGGCAGGAACCAGCCACTTCGGGTGTGCCGCCGCCACGGTGGGATCCGGCTTCGGCATGGCTCGCGGAGTTTCCAGCACCCAATGGAACTCGGGCACGTACGAGCCAGACGGTAGATCGATGCGCACAGGGCCGTCACCGCTGGCTTCCAGGTAATACTGCGCCAGCCGTTTGCGAACTTCATTGGCTTTCACCCGGACGATGGCGTCGGTGGCCGTTTCGTAATCGATGGGCCGCCCGAAAATCTCCACACCAATCATCCGTTCGCGGAGGTTCTCGTAGTCGCCCGCAAGAGCGTGTTTGATCGCAAGCTGGAGGAACTGCTGGCACCGCTTGCTGCCGGAGAAAGCCGGACTGGCGAGAATGTGCCGGACGTGGTCGCGGACCGCGCACGCCTGCTTTTTAGGCAACCGCTGCGGCTTGAGCGAATTCTGACCGGCTGACATGGCTCTGGCGTTACCGATAAACAGCATATCACGCTTCGTAACGTCCGGCGTAACCTACCCAAATTGTGTTTTTAACTTTCCCTATGTTGAAGAAAAAAAACAGGTTACGGCTGAATGTATATTCGAACTGTTCGGAACGTTGCGGCGGTCTGAATCCTGATTCACACTGACGCTATCCGAACTCGCTCTAAAGGAGACGATATGACGAGCAAGACCAAGCGTTATTATAATGTAGCGGCCATCGCGTTTGTGCTCCTGTGTGTTTTGATCGGTGCGAACCAAGCCCACGCCCAAGCGCTCTACGGCGGGATTGTGGGAACTGTCACGGACGCCAGCGGCTCGGCGGTGCCCGGAGCGACAGTTAAGATCACTGAGACGCAGACTAACCGGTCGCGGGAGGCCACGAGTAACGAGACGGGGGCGTACAATTTCCCCACAGTGGCCACCGGGACGTATGAAGTAACGGTCAAACATGAAGGATTCGAGACGCTTGTCCGCCCAGGCGTTGTCGTTACGATCGACAGCGTGGTCCGGGTGGATGCCGCGCTCAAAGTGGGCGCAATCACCGAATCGGTCGAGGTGGCTGCACAGGCCGCAGCTTTGCAGACCGAACGCGGCGAGGTGCGCACCGAGATCGGGACCAAAGACCTGGAAGAACTGCCGATTCCCACGAACCGGAGCTACCAGAACCTACTGGTCATGGTGCCCGGCGTTTCGCCTCCCAGTTCCTCAAGTTCCCTGGCGTCTAACCCCGCTCGCGGAGAGGTATTCAGCGTTAACGGAACCACGCAAGGAGCGAGCAATACACGTATTGAAGGCGCCAACGCCATTAACGGCTGGATGTCGCATGAAACCGGTTATGTGCCGGGCCTGGAAGCGATCGAGACGGTGACGGTGGTCACCAGCAGTCTAGATGCCGACCAAGGCTTGGCTGGCGGCGCATCCATCAACGTTCAATTGAAAAGCGGCACCAACCAGATCCACGGGTCGGCGTTCGAATACAACGAGAATAACGCGATGAAAGCCAACCCCTTCTTTCTGCCGGTGGGCCAGCAGAAACCAAAGGCTATCGACAATCAAACCGGAGGAACCCTGGGCGGCCCCATCAAGAAGGACAAGCTGTTCTTTTTCGGCAGTTTCGACGGGCAATTCATCCGGCAAAACGCGTCCACTTATGCGACCGTGCCTATCGCGGCGATCCGGGCAGGAGATATGACGGGATCCACTGCCGCGATGTACGATCCATTGACCGGCGCGTCCGATGGTTCGGGACGGACAGCCTTTCCGGGCAACCTGATTCCCACGTCCCGGCTGGACCCCACGGCGTTGAAAATACAGCAACTTCTCCCACTACCCAACTTGGCGGGGCTGACCAACAACTACTATGCCTCGGGCGACTACAGTGTGAACCGGTACAAGTTTGACGGGAAAGTCAACTGGAACGCCACGCAGAAGCTCTCATTGGTCGCCCGGCTGGGCGTTCTGGACTACAACGCGTTCAACCCGGAGATATTCGGCGATAACGGCGCAGGCGTCAGCAGCTTGGGAGGACGCGACGGCAATTTGACTGGCACCGTCTTCAACGGCACGGTATCGGGAAATTACGTGATGGGACCGCGTTTCATCGTGGACGCCTACTTTGGCTACACGCGGTTGAACTCGTTGGCGGAGCCGACCAGCATAGACAAGGGCAACCTGGGGCAGAGCATGTTCAACCTCCCTGGAACCAACGGGCCGACGCGCGGATACGCCGGCTATCCCTCGTTTGAGATCGCCAACTACACGAATTTCGGCAAATACCCGGACGCCCCGGTCTACTACCTGGATCCGGCATACGACTACGTGACCGATGCCAACTGGATCAAGGGCAATCACAACATCCGTTTCGGCATCGATGTCCAGCGGATTGATAACAATAATTGGGAGCTTGGCACCAACGGTGGAGTTTTCAGTTTTGGTGGCGGCCCCACGACGATCAAGGGCGGAGCATCCGCCAATCAGTACAACACCTACTCCACATTCCTGCTGGGGCTCACTACCGGTGCCCAGAACAACTTCCTGGACCCCAATGCGGGGCGCCAAACCAGCCGCATGACGGCCATCAGCCCGTACATTCGCGACCAGTGGCAGATCAGCCGTTTCATAACCGCCTCCATTGGAGTGCGGTGGGATTACCTGCCGTTTGGGACCGGCGCCAATCGTGGATTCGAGACCTATAATTGGAGCACCAACGCGATGTACCTTTGCGGTTTGGGCTCCACTCCGAAGAACTGCGGGGTAAAGGTTCCCAGCAAAGACTTCAGTCCCCGTCTTGGCATCGCCTGGCGTCTTTCACCGACCTTGGTGCTTCGCACCGGCTTCGGCATTAACTTCGATCCCAACCCCCTGGCGTGGGTACGCGACTTCGTTGGCGAGGCGGAGCAGAGCACTTCCTCGACTTGGCCGGCTGTCGCCAACTCTTACCAATACTTAAGCTTGCTGAAGAATGGCATACCGGCCCCGGTGTGGCCCGACATCAGCAGCGGAGTTATCGCGAATTATCCCTTGACCCAGAGCTTCACAGTGCCGCCCACCCAGTACCACATGGGTTATGTCGAGTCGTGGAACTTCAGCTTGCAGAAGCAACTGCCCGGCGGCTGGATGGCTCAGGCCGCATATGTGGGCGACCGGCAACTCAAGCAACTCCAGGTGATCAACGTGAACGTCGCACTGCCGGGAGGCGGCACGGCGAGCGAGCCGCTCTACCAGAAGTTCGGCAGATCGGCAGGCTCCAACCTGATTGAGAACTATGGCCGCAATTCGTACGATTCGCTCCAGACGAAACTCATCCGGAGCTTCGCCAATGGCTTGACGATGAACGCCGTCTACACCTTCTCCAAGGCTCTGGCCCTGTGCTGCGATGCCCTGAGCGACAAGAATCCAGCTATTCAGATACCGTCGTACACCAAGCTGAACAAAGCGTTCTGGGGGTCAAACCGGACGCACTTTTTCGCGCTGAGTTCGGTTTACCAGTTGCCTTTCGGCCCTGGCAAGCGCTTGGCAACCCACGGCGCGGCGTCCGCGATTGCGCGCGGCTGGCAGTTGCAGGGAGTGTGGACGATGTATACGGGATCGCCGTTTTACGTCACTTCAGACGCCACTTCTCTGAACGCGACGGGCAACACTCAAAGGGCCAACCAGGTAAAGCAGGACGTGGCCATTCTGGGCAACGTCGGAGCCGGGACGTCCTATTTCGACCCGCTGGCGTTCGCATCGGTCACGACCCCTACGTTCGGCACCTCCGGCTTCAACAACATCTTCGGACCTGGCGCCATCAATGTGGATGGCGGCCTGGTCCGCGACTTCCAACTGAACGAAAGGTGGCGCGCACAGTTCCGGGTTGACGCGTTCAACGTAACCAATACGCCACACTTTTCGAATCCCGCTAACAACGTGTCCAACATGGTTTTGAACTCCGACGGCACGATCAAGACCCTCGGCGGATACAGCTCGATCACGTCAACTACGGGTGGTATCGGCAGAGAAGGGGTCGATGAGCGGATGTTCCGCCTGGCCGTGCGCATCAGGTTTTAGTAGGTTTTAGTAGTAGGGGCCGGGCATGCCCGGCCCCTAAAAGGTTGCGAGGCACGCTCGGCCGCGCCTCGGGAGCGGTTTGTAATGCGCCGAGACCGAGTCGCAACATGATTCTCAGACCTTACGCATTCGCGCTTGGCCTCGCGTTGCTGTCGCGGGCGCTGGGACAGACCTCGGGGCCGGATATCGTCAGCCGTCATACCCTCGTCATGGAGCGGCCGCCGTCTCACGTCCCGAGCGGCACCGTAGTCGACGGTCCCATTGTGGGCAACGGCGACCTGGGCTTGGTCGCCGGCGGGCCCCCGGAGTTGCAGCGCTTCTACTTTGGCAAAAACGATTTCTGGAGCCGGCAGAGGGTCACCATGAGCGTCGGTGGCCTCGAATTGCGCATGCCCGAACTCGCCGGCGCCACCTACCGGCAGGAGCAGGACATGCGCAACGCCGAACTGCGCGGCACCTTCGCCAAGGGTGATCGCACGCTGCGCACGCGCTCCTGGGTGTCGGCCAACGAGAACCTGGAGATCACCGAACTCAGCCTGGAAGGAGCCTTGCCGCTCCCGGTTTCCGCGAAGCTGTTTCCCGGCCCCACGCGTCTGCGCGAGAACGACAAACCGGTCAACATCGGGCGCGAGCAAAGTGGCAGCGGGCGCTGGTACTTCGACGGTCTGATCGACGAGGTGCAACTCTTCGGCCGCGCGCTGCGGGAGGAGGAAGTCCAATCCTTGGCCCGCCTCGCGCCGATCAAGCAGGGGCTGGTCCGGAACTGGAGCTTCGACTCGCGAGGAGTCGGCGGCGCGCCGGACGAGGCCAAGGCTCAAATCGTGAACGGGCGCGACTGCCCCGGCGCCGGCCCGATATGGCGGTCGGTCGAAGTGCCCGACCCCGAGCCGGCCGGTTGCCGCCCTGAGGGTTCCAACGATTACCGCACTCGCTCCCTCGGCAAGCAGGGCTTTGCCGTTCAGGTGAGCCACGGCTGGAACTACGTCGATGCGGGCCCGGTGCCCCGGCTCGAGCAGGTGACCGTAGCCGCCTGGGTCTACATCTTCACGACCGGCGACGCCAACTACATCCTGAGCAAGGGCGAATGGAACGAAGCCTACAACCTCAGCCTGGACCACGGCCGGCTGCGGTTCAACGTCGGCGAACGCTTCGTGCGAAGCAGCCAGCCGCTGCCGGTCCACCAGTGGGTGCACTTGGCCGGCACCTTCGACGGCGCCATCCTGCGGGCCTTCGTGGATGGCAGCGAGGTCCAGCCGCCGGCACGGTACCTGATCGGCGGCGCATCGGGCGATCAGCTCTGGCTCACGCGCAACGCCGACGGCCCTCTCGATGAGCAGTACGGGTGGCCGAATCCCCTTCCGCCCACGCGTACGCCCACCACGAAAGGCCGTGAGGTCACCGTTGCCACGCGGTTGTTGGGCGAGGAGGCGCGCGCCGTGGATGACGGGCTGGAATTCAACCTGAGGCCCGGCGGCAAGGTCTGGTTGGTCACCGCCGTTTTGAGCGATATCGACGCTCCCCAGCACCTCGAATCCGCCAGGTCGCGTGTCTCAACCGTCACGCCGGCGGAAATCGAGAAGCTGAACGCCGCGCACCGGGAGTGGTGGACCCGCTTCTGGTCCGAGTCGTACGTCGAGATCGGCGATTCGCTGATCGAGAAGTTCTATTACGCCTCGCATTACTTGATGGCGTCGGCGAGCCGCACGGGCAAGGTCGCGCCCGGCCTCTATACGCCCTGGGTGACCACCGATCACGCGGGCTGGAACGGCGATTACACCCTGAATTACAACTTCGAAACGCCGTTCCTGGCGCTGTACAGCTCCAACCACATCGCCACCACCGACAGTTACGATGCGCCGGTCCTCGACTTCATCGGCCGCGCGAAGCTGTACGCCGGCACCATGCTGAATGTGCGCGGAGTTTACTACCCCGCCCACATCGGGCCATGGGGCATCGAGCGCGATACCGATCACGACCCGTTCATGGGGCAAAAAAGCGATGCCGCTTTCCTCGCCATCCCCATGCTGCTGCGCATTTATCACACCTGGGACGAGTCGTATACGCGCACGGTCTATCCCTTTCTGCTGGAAGTGGCCACCTTCTGGGAAGACTTCCTGAAATACGAGAACGGGCGCTACGTCATCCGCGGCGCGAGCGAAAATGAGGTCTACACCTCGCTGGATAACTACGTGAATTCCATGCGCACGCTGGGATTCGTGCGCGCGCTGTTTCGCGGGCTCGTCGCCGTGAGCGCGGAACTCGGCCGCGATGCCGAGCGCAGGGTTCGCTGGCAACATATTGTCGATCGTCTGAGCGCATTTCCCACCCAGGAGCGGAACGGCAAGACCGTCTTCCGCTGCGCCGAATCGGGCGAGAGCGGAATGTGCTACCGGCACATCTGGCCGGCGGGGCAAATCGGGCTCTCGAGCGACCCGAAGCTGCTGGAAGTGGCTCGCAACACCGTCGACGCCATCGGCTATAGCACCCATCCTCTATTTGCCCCTGTCCTGCCGCGCATCGGGTACGATCCGAGTGTCATCCTCGAAAACCTGCGCCAACACTGCCAAGACCACGGTTACCCGAACGGCTACATTTTCTACAACGGCGGCGGGATAGAAACGGCCAGCACCGTTCCGGCGACCATCAATGAGATGTTGCTGCAAAGTCATGAAGGCGTCCTCCGGCTGTTCCCGGTCTGGCCGAAAGACAAGGACGCGCGTTTCGGCAACCTGCGCGCCTATGGCGCCTTCCTGGTCTCGAGCGAGTGGAGCAAGGGCCGGGTGCAGGCCCTCCGCATCGAGAGCGAGAAGGGCAGGGCGTGCACCCTGCAAAATCCCTGGCCGGGGCGCGGTGTCGTGCTCTACCGCAACGGCAGGAAAGGCGAGCGGCTGAGCGGAGATACGTTTACGTTCAAGACTATTCCCGGCGAACAAATCGAGGCGAGGCCGCTCTGATTGAGGCGCCTCTCCCTCCTCCAGGACGGAGAAAACTGACGAGGATAAATGCAACGCTTACGGTTTGCCGTTCTGCCTTCGGCACTGCTGCTCCTGCTGTCTGGTAGGTTTGGAGCGGCAGCGGAGCCGGCAGCCCTTGATGCTTACAACGTGGCGTGGGAGACACCCAGTACGAGAAGCGCCGATTCGATGCCAGTCGTAGGTGGAGGCATCGGATGCAATGTCTGGATCGAAAACGGTGATTTGCTTCTGTACGCCCAGCAAAGTGGCGCGTTCGACAAGAACTACGAATTCGACAAAATGGGCCGGTTCAGAATCAGACTGGACCCCAACCCGTTCGACGTGGGTGCGAAATTCCGCCAGGAATTGAAGCTCCGCCAGGGTTACGTCGAGATCACGGCCGATCATCCTTCGAACGGCAAAGTCACGGTAAAGATATGGGTAGAAGTCAATCGGCCCGTGGTCCACGTGGATGTCGACGCGGACAAGAGTATCGGCATGGCTGCGTCCTACGAGACGTGGCGCTATAAGGAGCAGCCATTGCCGGCGGAGCAGGCGCCACCGAACAGGGGCAGGCGCTCTTCGATCTTCGACTTCGATAGCTATCAGGTGGACATGGTCAAGCAGGCCGACGTCATCGAGCCCGGGAAGCGATCGATCACCTGGTACACGGACAACGGGACACTCTTCAATGCCTTCGATTTTGCGGTGAAGATCGAGGAGCTCGAGCCGGTAAAGGACCAGCTCTGGGATCCTCTGAAGAACCTCATCTCCGGCGGACTCATGATGGCCGACGGCTTCGAATACGCCGGCTCCTCGGAGGGAACCTACTGCCGGATTCCGTACAAGGCTTGGACGTACAGATCGCGAACCGCATCCCGATCGCACCGCCTCGACATCTTCGGTCTCGTGGAGACTTCGAAGTCACCGGCCGCCTGGAAAGCGAAACTGGCCGGAATGACGAATGCGAAAGCAGACCGCAGCAGGCGGCAGGAAGAGACGCGAAAATGGTGGACCCGATTCTGGGAACGTTCTTATATTCTGGTCAATCCCGGCAAAGATGCCAGTGATCGGGCGTGGCGGCTGGGGCGGAATTACAACGTATTTCGATACCAGCTCGGCGGCAATCTCAACGGGCAGGCGCCAACCAAGTTCAACGGTGGCAATCTCACCTACGACACCATGTGGACGGATCTGACGAAGGATTCCCCGAACCCTCCCGATCCGGATTACCGGCGCTGGGGCGGAGGGACCCATACGCTCGCGAATACCCGTTTCGTGTATTGGCCGATGCTCAAGAGCGGCGACTTCGATCTTATGTTCCCGCTGCTGGAGGTCTATCGCACCGGCCTAAAGAATGCGGTGATGCGCACCAAGTACTATTGGGGGCACAACGGCTCCTCGTTCGGCGAGCAGGTTCAATTCTCCGGCCTTCCGGTGGCTGCCATGTACGGATTTGTGGAGAACGGTTTCTCCTTCCGCATCCGCCCGAAGGACTTCGAGAAGGGCGAGCTGTCCGCCCCTGCGGTCGGCACGCTTTACAACGGCCAACTCGAACTCGCCTACATGGTGCTGGAGTATCACCGTTTTTCGGGCAAGGACATCACCGCCTATCTGCCGTTCGTTCACGCCTGCGTGCAGTTCTACGACGAGCATTACCGGATGATCAACAAGAAGCGCACCGGCAAGGAACTGAACGACGCCGGCAAACTGGTCTTCTACCCGACGACGCCCGGTGAGAGTAACCTCAATTCCACGAATGCGGCCGATGTCGTTTCCGGCCTCACGGCCGTGCTCAGGACGCTGCTCGAAACGAAGGAACTGGCCCTGACGGCTGAACAACGGAACTATTATGCCGAGGTTCTCGCCAGGACCCCGGACCTGCCGGTCGCCAGGAAAGTGGTAGACGGGAAGGAACGAATGTTCCTGAAGATTTCGCTGTTCGACGACAAACCGATGAGCAGCTTTTTCATGAACATGTACGCCACCTTCCCTTTCGACCTCATCTATAAGGGTTCCGACCGCTTTGACTGGGCCTATGACACCTGGACCCTGAACATGGACAAGCGGGCGAAGGAGGCGTACATCGGTCACCGGCCTGGGGTGATCTACTCGGCTCGGCTTGGCCTGACGGACGAGGCCAAGAGCACGATTTCCAACAAGTTGGATGACAGCAAGATTGACCGTTTCCCAACCTTCTGGGGCCCGGGATTTGACTGGCCGCCGGATCACAACTGGGGGGGCGGCGCGATGATCGGCCTCCAGGAAATGCTCATGCAGACGCCCGGGAGGATCATTCGCCTCCTTCCGGCGTGGCCGAAGGACTGGGACGTCGAGTTCAAGCTGAACGCACCCTACAACACGACGGTCGAGGGACGCGTCGCAAACGGCGAACTACGGGATCTGAAGGTAACGCCGCCGGAGCGGATGAAGGACGTGCGGCTATGAAAGTCACGATCGAGGTGAGGCCAAGACCGCTCCCTCACGGTCGCGGCTCCGATGAGTGGTTGCTTCTCCACCGAAACGAATCTGAGGTATTAGTGTGAAATCATTTCCGGTTTTTCCAGTTGTCCTTGCGTTTTCCGCCGGCCTGTTCGCCACCAGCGCAGTTTGGGCTCAGGCCGGCAACTCCAGAATCTTCACGGTCGATTACCGCAAGCTGGTCTCGCGTGCGGACCTGACCTACCAGAAGCCGGCCTCGCGGAGCGAGGAAGGAATGCCGGTGGGCAACGGGCGCATGGGCAGCCTTGTCTGGACATCGCCCACCACGCTCAAGTTTCAAATCAACCGGAACGACGTTTTCGCGAATAACAGCTACACATCCAGCTTCGAGCGGGACGAGGACTACGGCGCCGACTGCGGGATGGTGGATATCGAATTCGGCGAATCCGGGGAAGACGTGTTCACCGGCCCGGGGTTCCAACAGCACCTATCCGCCTATGACGCGCTGGCGACCGCCAGGGGCGCCGGAGTTTCCGCTCGGGTGCTGGCCTGGCCCGAGCGCGACGTGATGGCGGTGGAAATCGACGATCAGCGGGCCCAACCCGGTCCCGTGGATATCGACCTCAAGATGCTCCGGTACGTCATGCAGTTCCACCAGGCACAGGATTGGGAGCTGAGAAGCAAGCACGCCGTCATGGTGCGGACGCGCAGTCATACGGCGACTTCCCGGCTCGAGATACGCGACGGGCGAATCATCCTGACCCAGGAATTTCGCGAGGGCGATTACTTCGATTCCTCGGCCGTCGCCATTGCGGTGGCCGGCCGGAGATCGAAGCCGCGCTATCTCAACGGCACCACCGTCCGCTTGTGGGCCGCGCCCGGCAAGGGAAAGTTTACGGTCCTGATCGGCAGCGCCGCTACCTTCGACCCCAAGCAGGATGTGGGCGCGCTGGCGCTGAAAGAATTGGCCGCGGCCGTTCCTAAAGGCTTTGAGGCCATGGCCGCGGGTACCCAGGCGTGGTGGCACGATTTCTGGACCAAGAGCTTCGTCAGCCTGCACAGCGGCGACGGTGTGGCTGACGATATCGAGCGGAACTACACCTATTTCGTCTACCTGATGGGCGCAAGTTCGCGCGGCGCCTATCCTCCCCATTTCAACTCGCTGATCTGGCACACCAACGGGGATATGCGGAGATGGGGCGTGCAGTATTGGTGGGCGAATCTGAGCTCGTACTACAACGGCCTGCCGCCGGCAAACCACCTCGATTTAATGCAGCCCATGTTCCACATGTACAGCGGGATGTACGATTCCCTGGCAGTTGCCGCGCGCCAGCAATGGGGCAGCCAGGGCATCTGGATTCCCGAGACCACGTGGTTCAACGGAGAGGATAAGCTGCCCGACGACCTTGCGGCGGAGATGCGGGAACTCTACCTGATGCGAAAGCCGTGGGACCAGCGGTCCACGCATTTCCGGGAAGTGGGCGATACCAAGCATCCGCACAACTCCCGCTGGAACTACCATGGCCCCGCGCAGTGGGTGGACGGCAGGTGGGAGGAAACGCCTCGCGGCACCGGTCCTTTCGGCCCGGTGACGCATATTCTCTCCAGCGGGGCGAAGATCGCTTACTTGTACTGGCTGGAATACGAGTACACGCAGGACCAGGCGTGGCTGCGAGACCGGGCGTATCCCATGCTCAAAGGGATAGCGGAATTCTACCGGAACTTCCCGAATGTCAGGAAAGAAGCCGACGGCAAGTACCACATCTATCACGTCAATAACCACGAACCCGTGAACGATGCGCAGGACACCCAGGAGGAAGTGTCGGCGATGTACGGGATCACCGGCATCGTGCTCCGGGCGTCCGAGATTTTGAACGTGGACGCCAATATGCGGCCGGTGTGGAAGGAATTCCTCGCTAATCTCACGCCGCTCACCACCAACGAGACGATCAAGACGCGGAAAGCGGGCGAACCGCTGATCTGGGTCAGCGCCGTTCCGCCGGCGGTGAAGGGCGATGTAACCCGTCCCGGCCTGATCCCGGCGCGGGAATACGATCTATGCTCGCTGGAATGCGGCGATCCGGCCATGCTGAGCATCGCGAAAGCCACCTACGACGCCAGCGGCGCCAACCGGGGCGGCGGCTTCCGGGGATCGACTTCCGCAAAGATGGGCCGCGCGGACGATGTCAAGACCGGGCTGCCGGCTCAAATGCTCCAGCAACCCAATCCGGAAACCGGCTCCGGTTTCATCGACTGGCCGGGTCTGGGCAAAGTCGGAATCATGCGGAACCGCTTGCGAATGCGGGAAGGCCCCGGCACGCTTGACGCCGAACACCTGGGAGGCGGAACCGAAACGCTTCACGATGCCCTGTTGCAGGCGGTAGCGCCGGCGCCCGGCGGCCAGACCGTGATCCACGTATTCCCGGCATGGCCAAAGGAGTGGAATGCGCAGTACACTCTGCTGGCTCGCGGCGCGTTCCTGGTCAGTTCGTCCATGCGGGGCGGCCGGGTCGAGTTTGTCGAGCTCGAGTCTCAGGCCGGCGGCGAATGCCGCTTGCGGAATCCGTGGGGCGAGGCTGAGGTCGACCTGTTCCGTAACGGTAAGCAATCGGAAGGCCTGCGGGGTGGCTTGCTGACATTCCAGACCGCCAAGGGGGAGCACGTTGTGGTGGTACCAAAGGGCTCATCGCCGGACAAAGTGAAACAGACGGTTTTGGCGGCCCAAGGACTGTAAGTTCAAGCCGCGCATTCCGGCGTGACCGGGTTGATGGAGCAATTTATGAAACGTCGAACCTTTAACGCCATTCTGGCTTCCCTGGTGCAGCCGCTTCGGCCGGCTCTGGCGCAACCCGCGACCTTGGGCGGTGAAGACCTCCGGCTTTGGTACCGGAAGCCCGCCAGCCAGTGGCTGGAAGCGCTGGCCCTGGGAAACGGCCGGCTCGGTGCCATGGTCTTCGGCGGCGTCGCCAGCGAGCGGTTGGTTCTCAACGAAGACACGCTCTACGCCGAAGAGCCCGGCGGCCGTTCCTTGCCGCTTGACATCACCAAAGACTTCGACGAGGTCACCGGCATGATCCGCGCCGGAGACTATCTCGAAGCCGATCAATACGTCACGAAACACTGGCTGGGCCGCTCCTGGCCGTGTTATCAGCCGC
Organism: Bryobacterales bacterium; assembly: GCA_003170915.1. GTDB lineage: Bacteria > Acidobacteriota > Terriglobia > Bryobacterales > Bryobacteraceae > Fen-178. The sequence continues at coordinate 17,200 of PMYB01000082.1, forward strand.
TCGGCGATTTGTTCCTGCGGTTCGAGGGCGGCGATGATGCATCCGATTACGTGCGCGAGCTCGATCTTGCCGAGGCGGTCTGCCGGGTGCGCTACCGCCGCGATGGCGTGGCTTTCGAACGCGAGTTTTTTGCCTCGCACCCGGATGATGCCGTCATCATACGGCTGCACGCCGATCGGGCCGGCGCGCTGAACTTCCGGGTGGGGCTTGAGTCGCTTCACCCCAATCTGAAGACGGCGGCGTCCGGCCCCGCTGAGGTCGCCTTCAGCGGTCAACTCCCCGGCATCGCCTTGCGGCGCACGCTCGAATTCGTGGAGAACAAAGGAGACCAGTGGAAGTACCCGGAGATCTGGAACGCGGACGGCAGCCGCAAGCCCTTCGCCAAGCAGGTCCTCTACGGCAGTGAAGTGGATAACCGGGGTATGCGGTTCGAAGTGCGGGTCCGGGCGCTCGCCGCGGGCAACCAGGTTACCGCCAGCGATAGCGGGCTCGTGGTCAAAGGCGCGCAAGAGGTGCTGCTGACGGTCGCGATGGCCTCCAGCTTCAACGGTTACGACAAGAGCCCCAGCCGCGAAGGCGTGGATCCCGCTTCGCGCACGCGCCCGGTAGTCGCCCGGGCGGCCGGGAAGACATACGCCCAGCTTCGTTCGGCGCACGTGGCGGACTACCGGCGCTTGTTTGACCGCGTCTCCCTCAAGCTCGGTGAGCCGGGCGAGGCCGGCAAGCTTCCCACCGACGAGCGGCTGAAGCTGCCCGCCGCGCAGGACCCCGCCCGGGCGCCGCTTTACTTTCAGTTCGGCCGCTACCTGCTGATTGCCTGTTCGCGCCCCGGCGCCCAGCCCGCCAACCTGCAGGGCCTCTGGAATGTGGATGTGATTCCACCGTGGGCGGGGGCCTACACCACCAACATCAATATCGAAATGAATTACTGGGCCGCGGAGACCGCCAACCTTTCGGAATGTCACGAGCCGCTGTTCCAGTTCCTGCGCGAGATGGCGGTTACCGGCGGCCGCGTGGCCAAACAGATGTACCACCGGCCCGGTTGGGTGATGCATCACAACACCACCCTATGGCGCGATGCGCAGCCCGTCGACAGCGAAGCCTACTTCTCCTTCTGGCCCATGTCCGGCGGCTGGATCTGCCAGCACCTCTGGGAACATTACCGTTTCACGCTCGACCGGCAATTCCTGCGCGCCACCGCCTACCCCATCATGAAAGGCGCCGCGGAATTCTATGACAGTTGGCTGGTGGACGACGGCAACGGCTACCTGGTGACGCCCGTGAGCAGCTCGCCGGAGAACCACTTCCTCTACACCGGCCGCGACGGCAAGGAGAAGGAGGCCGGCATTTGCATGGGCTGCACGCTGGACATGGCGGTGATCCGCGAGCTGTTCCGAAACACCAGCGAAGCCGCCAGGCTGCTCGGTGTGGACGCGGCGTTCCGCCGGACGCTCGAAAGCCGGACGGCCAAACTGCTGCCCTACCGCATCGGTAGTCGCGGCCAACTGCTGGAGTACTACAAGGAGTTCAAGGAGTCTCCCCCGCGCCATAACACCTCGCCTTTCTATCCGCTGTTTCCAGGCGACCAGTTCACACCGCGGCGCACTCCCGAGTTTACCGCCGCCGAGCGGAAGTTGCTCGAGGAGCGCGCCCGCGGTGGCGGCGGCTGGCCGGGCGCCTGGCACACCTGCGCCTGGGCGAGGCTGGGCGATGCCGCGCGCGTTTCCACCGCCATTCAGGGCGTGGTTGGGAGAGGCATTCATCCGAACTTGTTCAACGGCAACGGCGAGGTTTTCCAGATCGACGGAAACCTGGGCGCCACCGCCGCCATCGCCGAGATACTGCTGCAAAGCCACAGCGGAGAAGTGCATCTTCTGCCCGCGCTGCCGAAGGAGTGGGCGTCGGGCCAGGTGAAAGGCCTGTGCGCCCGGGGCGGGCTTGAAGTGGACATGTCCTGGCGCCACGCCCGCCTGGCGTCATGCGCCCTGCGTCCCCGCGTATCCGGAGCGCATCGCCTGAGGGTGCCCGCCGGCCAGGCCATCCAGGCAATTCGCACCGGCGGGAACCCCGTTGGAAGCCAGCGCCAGGATGACGGGACCACCCTGGTGCAATTGCAGGCGGGCCGGAGCTACGAAGTGGTGTTCAACTGATCCCAAAGAGGACGAAAGTGCCAAGAACAAGGGCAGTTGTAGACACGGTACAAAGTGAAACAAACGGTTTTAGCGGGTCAAGGACTATGAGATCTCATCGCGTCTTTTCACTGTTTCTCACTATGACAATGGCCGGCTTGTTCGCCATGGGAACAAGCCGCGCCCAAACCAGCAGCTCGAAAGTGCTGACCGTGGATTTCCGCAAGCTGGTTTCCCGAGCCGATCTGAACTATGACAAACCCGCCTCCCGCAGCGAGGAGGGTATGCCGGTGGGGAACGGACGGATGGGCAGCCTGGTGTGGACTTCGCCTTCGGCGCTCAAATTCCAGATCAACCGCGTGGATGTTTTCGCCGAGGACAGCACGACGAACAGCTTCCCGCGGGCGGACAGCGATTACGCCAGCGACTGCGGCTACGTGGACATCAACCTGGTTGACGCGGGCGACGACGTGTTCGCGGGCGCGGCCTTCCGGCAGAACCTCGCGGTGTACGACGGGCTGATGACAGCCCAAGGCAACGGGGTGACGGCGCGCGTGGTGGCATGGCCGGAGCGCGATGTCATGGCGGTGGAGATCGACGACCAGCGGAAGCAGCCGGAAGCGGTCGACATCGACCTGCGCATGTTGCGTTACGCGATACAGGATATTACCGGGAAGAACTACGACCTGGTCGCGAAGCACGCGGTAATGGTGACCACCGCGGCGCACTCCGCGACCTCCAGGCTGGACATTCGCAACGGGCGCATCATACTGACGCAAGAGTTTCGCGAAGACGACTACTACGACTCTTCGGCGGTGGCCATCGGCGTGGTGGGACGGCAGGCCAAGGCCCGGTACTTGAACGATTCGACGGTGCAGCTTTCGGCGGCGCCGGGCAAAGGGCGGTTCACGATTCTGATCTCGAGCGCCGCCAGCTTCGACGCCAAGCAGGACGTGGCGACGCTGGCGCTCCAGGCGCTGGACGCGGCGGCGCCCAAGGGCTTCGAAGGGCTGCTGGCCGGAACGCAGGCGTGGTGGCACGATTTTTGGGCGAAGGGCTTCGTCCACATGCACAGCGGAGACGGGCAAGCCGACTTCGTGGAGCAAAACTACACGTATTTTCTCTACCTGATGGGCGCCAGCTCGCGCGGCGCGTACCCTCCGCGCTGCGGCGGCATGCTCTGGTATACCAATGGCGACATGCGCCGATGGGGCTCGCAATACTGGTGGGCCAACACCTCGGCGTATTACCGCAACCTGTTGCCGGCGGGCCGTACGGAGTTGATGGAGCCGCTGTTTTCCTTGTACAGCGGAATGTTCGATGCTTGCGCGCTGGCGGCGCGCCAGCAGTGGGGATCGCAGGGGATCTGGATTCCAGAGACCACCTACTTCAACGGGCCGGAGACGCTGCCGGACGACATTGCCGCCGAGATGCAGGATTTGTACCTGATGCGCAAGCCTTACGACCAGATGTCGCAGCGTTACCGTTGGTGGGCCGAGACCAAGACCCGGCATAGCAGCCGCTGGAACTTTCAAGGCGATGGCAAATGGGATCACGGCCACTGGGTCGTTCCCGACAAAGGCCGCGGCATCTTCGGCCAAACCACCCATATCGTGGGCGATGCGTCCCGCATCGCTTCCATCTATTGGGACCGCTACCTGGACACGCAAGACCAGGCCTGGCTGCGCGACCGCGCGTACCCGATGATCAAGGGCGCGGCGGAGTTTTACCGCAATTTCCCGAACTTCAAGAAGGGCCAAGACGGGAAGTATCACATCTATCACGTCAACAACGGCGAATCGAATTGGGACACGCCGGACACACGCTCGGAAGTGTCCGATATGCGCCTGATCTTCCCGCTGGTGGTTCGCGCCTCGGAGATTCTGGGCGTGGACGCCGACCTCCGTTCGAAGTGGAGTGAAATCAGCCAGAACCTGCCAGCGCTTCCCCAGGGCGGACGCGGCGACAGCCCCGGCGGTTTTGGGGGGTTCATTTTCGGCACGGACACCGCAGGTGCGGTCAAGCCGCTGGGAGCCGACCAGGAGATCAAGGCTCGCTTCCTCAATTTCAACCGGACCTCGGGTTTCATCGACCTTCCCGGGATCGGCGGGGCGCAGATTTTCCGCAACCGGCTGCGTTTGCGTGAAGGGCCTGGGGCGATCGACGCCGAGCACACTGGCGGATTGACTTCGGGCATCCACTCGTCGCTGCTGACCGACGCGGCCACCGCGCCGAGCCAGGGCCCAATCGTCCAGGTTTTCCCGGCGTGGCCCAAAGACTGGGACACCGAGTTCAAATTGCTGGCGCACGGAGCGTTCCTGGTAACGTCGTCGATGCGAAAGGGTCAGGTCGAGTTTGTCGAGCTGCTGTCGAATGCGGGCGCGCCGTGCAAATTGCGGAATCCCTGGGACGCAGCCGCGGCCACGCTGTATCGCGACGGCAAGAAGTCGCAGGACCTCGAGGGAACGCTGCTGACGTTTCCGACCGCCAAGGGCGAGAACATCGTGGTAGTGCCCAAAGGCGCCACGCCAGACCAGTTTAAGCGCAGTCTATAAGGGCGGACTCGAACATGAAAAACATTTTGCTGTCCAGACGCGCCGCGGTGGCGGCCGCGCTGGGATCGGGTGTGGCGGGCGCGACGGCGTTCGCGGTCCAGAGCGGAACGCAAGCGGCTTCCTCGGACGGGAACTTGGGCGCCCGCGTGTACAACGTCCGCGATTACGGCGCCAAGGGGGACGGCAAGACGCTCGATACCGCCGCGATCCAGGCGGCCATCGACGCCTGCACCAACGATAAGGGCGGCACGGTGCTGGTTCCGGCCGGCAACTTCCTGACAGGCGCCATCTGGCTCAAGAGCAACGTGACCTTGCACCTGGCGGCGATGGCCCACGTACTGGGCAGCACCAACATCAAGGATTACACGCCGCCCACGGGAGCGCCGACGACTCCCTGGGGCTCGGTACTGATCGCCGCCGTGGATGCGGAGAACGTCACCATCGAGGGAACGGGCACCGTGGATGGGCAAGGGGCGGAGTACCTGCCCGGCGCCAGGGACGACGGCGAACGGGATGCGGGGCGGCCCCGCCCCCACCTCCTGATCTTTTCGAGGTGCCGCCACCTCACGATCCGAGACGTCTTTTTCAGGAACAGCGCCTACCACTGCTGCCGTATTCTTCAGTGCGGCTTTGTCTCCCTGGATGGCGTCCGGATCCACACCCGCGTCCACTTCAACAACGACGGGTTCCACATCAACAGTTGCGAACACGTGAAGATTTCGAACTGCAACGTGGCCTGCGAGGACGATGCCTGCGCGCTTTTTGGAAGCAACCACGACGTCACCGTCACCAACTGCACGTTCAGCACCCGATGGTCGGTATTCCGCTTTGGAGGCGGCGTTTCGGAGAACATCACGGTCTCGAACTGCGTCATCAACGACACCTTTGGGTGTCCCATCAAGGCGCAGATCGGGGCGGGGTCCCGGATGGAGAACATGGTATTTTCCAACCTGGTCATGAACAACGTCACGGGCCCGATCTACCTCGGGCTTGGTTCGGTGCCCAGGAATTCCATGAACCCGCAGGAAACCGCCAAGGGCGGCGTGGTGCGGAACATCCTGTTCCAGGGAATTCGTGCCACCATCGCGGCGGCTCCCGACCTTACGAATTATCCTTACGTAGTCGGCACTCCCATTTCCGACATCTATCCGGGCGAACACCGGACCTGTATCGATCTCAGCAGTGTGGCCGGCCAGTTCCTGGAGAACATCTCGTTCAACGACGTCCACATCACGTTCGCCGGCGGCGGGAGCGCCCAGGAAGCGGCCCTTCGGGATGTGCCTCAGGTGTCGGGGGCTGAGTATTTTGGACTGGGGGTCCTGCCGGCGTACGGAATGTACGCCCGGAATGTGCGGGGACTGAGCCTGAGCGACGTGCGGTTCGACGTGGCTACTCCCGACCTCAGGCCGGCTTTGGTGTTCGACCACGTGGAGGATGGCATCGTTAACGGCTTCAGCGCGCAAGGGAACACCAAGGCCGAATCGCTGGCACGGTTCATCGACACGCGCGATGTCTTGATGGCCGCGTGCCGCGTCCTCACGCCGTCCGCTGTATTCCTCAAGGTGGAGGGCGCTCGAAGCGGCGGCATTACCATCGGCGGAAGCGATCTGTCAAAGGTTGCATCACCCGTGTCGTTCAGCCGTGGCGCGGCGAAAGACGCGGTGAAGCTGCGTGAGTGAGTGGTGATGAGGGCAACACCGCCGACCATCAGATTCGCGGCGAGTGTCGCGTCAGGGCGAAGCCCGTCTTGGGACACTCGCGTCCAAATTAGCTGTTTGACCGCCTTCCGCACATTGAAAACGATGGGCATAGCCCGACTCTGAGCCTGAACGCGCGTCTGAGTGTCGACTGTCCTTCTCGGAAATTCC
>PMYB01000091.1 GCA_003170915.1 Bryobacterales bacterium
TTTCGGGATCGCGGATGATGGGCAGGTTCGGCCGGCCAATATCTCCGGAAAAGCCCAGACGCACGCTGGAGCCGTTGGACGCCTCGTGAAGCACGACAAAAGAGGAGCCGAGAATATGGCCGGCGTCGTAGCTCACGTAGTTCAGGCCGGGGGCCAGAATGTGCGGGGAGTGATATGGCACGGGCTGGAGCAGCGGCAGGGTGCGCTCGGCATCCGCCATGGTGTAGAGCGGCGCCACACGGCCGTCTTCCAGGCCCATGGACTTGCGGTGCTCGAGCCGCTTGTTAAGGAACTCGGCGTCCTTTTCGTGGATATGGGCGGTGTCGCGCAGCATCCAGCGGCAGAGATCGATGGTGGCCGGAGTGGAAAAGATGGGGCCGGAGAAGCCGTTCTTGACCAGGGTGGGGAGCTTCCCGGAATGGTCGATGTGGGCGTGTGAGAGAACCACGGCATCGATGGAGGAAGCCGGGAAGGGAAGAGTGCGATTCTTGCGTTCGGCCTCTTTCCGGCGGCCCTGGTTCAGCCCGCAATCGAGAAGAAACCGCTGGCCGCCGGATTCCACGAGGTGCATGGAGCCGGTGACCTCGCCGGCCGCGCCCCAGAACGTAATCTTCATCTGCCGCCCGCCAGAAACACGATGGGTGCTCCGAAGGATCATGGTAGCGCATTGCGAAACAAGAAGGGGAGGTTCTGTTTGGGCAGCCGGCTTTAAAGTTGGTGGACGACGGGGGGATCGAACCCCCAACCTCTGCATTGCGAACGCAGCGCTCTCCCAATTGAGCTAGTCGCCCACTCGAGCCACCAACTACAATATAGCAAATGGCGGTGTGGCGGATTACCAGGCAGATCCGGCGAATGCGGCGGGATTGGGACCAACGAGCCCGCGAAAACGCGCGCTACTACGTGGTCACCGGTCAAGACCGCTGGTCCGACGAGGAGTTCTACGAATCCGGCCATGTCACGCTGGAAGAGGACATTCTGAACGACCTCGCCAACGTCTGCCAGGGCATGGACCCGAAGGACATGCGGGTGCTCGAAATCGGCTGCGGCGCCGGGCGCGTCACGCGCGCGCTGGCGGGCTTCTTCGGCCAAGTCTACGCCGTGGATATCAGCCGGCGGATGGTGCGCCAGGCCCGGCGCGCCGTGGAGGGGTTCCCTAACGTACGAGTATTCCGAAACAATGGCATGGACCTCGGCGCGATGCGCGAACACTGGTGGAACCGCTTCGGCCTGGGCGCCAAACTGCAAGTGGATTTCGCTTTTTCCTGCATGGTGTTTCAGCACATCCCCAGCCACGCCATCATCGAGAGTTACGTGCGTGAGATCTACCGCTTGCTGCGGCCCGGCGCGCTATTCAAATTCCAGGTGCAGGGATCTTCGCTGGTAGAGCCCGAACCGGACGATACCTGGGTGGGCGTGCCGTTTAGCGAGCGGGATGCGCGCGAGATGGCAGAACGTTGCGGCTTCGAGCTGCGATACCAGCGCGACGCCGGCAGCCAGTATTACTGGCTCTGGTATTTCAAGAAACCGGAACCCCGATAGCCTCGGGCCATGGCTCAGGCGCCGTGGCCCGACGCGCGTTTCTGCCGCTCCTTACGGCGGGCGGCCCAATACTTCTTCATCCTGTCCGAAACTTCCTGGCGTTCCTTGGGGTCCATGAACTTCCGGCCGCGGCGCTTGACGACGTTGCTGACAGCCGGAACAGCGCCGGCATTTCGCTGCAATTCCTCCAGCGAAACGATTACCCGCTCGAGTCTCTCTTTCTCGGCGTATAGTTCCTGAATCGCTTTAAATAAGTCCATAGCATGTCTGACTATCGACTAACCACACAAATTTTGTCAACGGATTACTGATGTTACACCCGTTACGTGGCCTAATTCCACTAAAAAAACGGCTAACGAGTTACAAAAGGCCAGTGTGGTACTAGTTTGATCACATGCTTGGTAACGGCTATATATCCTACGACGGCTAGCAGGAGTAGCAAGGGTAGAACGATAGTCAGGGTCTTACGCCATGGGAATCGCCGGTTCTCGCGATGTAGCACTAGTAAGTAACCGGCGAAGATGCCCACATAGAACAGCAGGCACATGGGCACCGCAAACAGCATCATGTTGAAAACGTCGGGGGTCGGAGTCACTACGGCGGCGATGATGAAGATGACCAGGATGGCGTAGCGGCTGTGCCGCACAAGAAACGCCGGGCTGGCAAGTCTGAGCAATGTCAGGAAGAAGATGAGGACGGGGAGTTCGAAAACCAATCCCACGCCGAGAATTACGTTCACAAACAAGTCGAAATACTCGGTGATGGAAACCATCGGCTCGACATGGTTCCCGCTCCCGATGCTCAGCAGGAACGTAAGGCCGTAGCGGAAGGCCACGAAGTAGGCGAAGACGCCGCCGAGAATGAACAGGCCGGCGGAGGTGAGCACAAACGGAACCGCCCATCGCCGCTCCTTGCGGTACAGGCCGGGGGAGATGAAGGCCCAGACCTGATACAGGACCCAGGGGGAGCCGAGGAAGATAGCGCACAGGACGGGCAGTTTGAACCAGATCACGTTGAAACTTTCCATGGGGGTGATCTGTTTGAGAGTTTGCGGGTAGCCGAGAGTCTTGAGGGCCTGCACGGCCGGCTGGGAGACGAAGTTCCAGAGCTCGTTGCTGAAAGTAAGGCTCACAACGAAGGCTACGGCTACGCCCCAGAGGGCCTTGATGATCCGCCCCCGCAACTCTTCCAGGTGTTGCAGGAAAGACATGCGCAGCATGCCGTCCTCTTCATCGCCGGAGTCGCCTCCGGAGGGCGGCGGAGGTGGCGGAGTCTTCCCTCCTCCACCGGAGCGGGGTTTGGCTTTTGCGACCGCGGTCACGGCAGTGGAAGCAGACGCGGAAGGCGCGGCGCCAGCTTGGGGATCGCCGGTCCCCTTCGGCTCGTCGGAAGAATTCATTCGTTATGCGATGGGTTCAGCCGTGGGGGAAGCCGTCTCGGTGTGTGCGGCCGCCATTTCGGCGCCGTGGGCGACAGTGCCCTCCGGCGCATCGGCTGATGGTGACTCAGCGCCCTCAGGTGCGGATGCGCTTGCAGTGGATGGGGTAGCAACAGCGGAATCGTAGGTTTCGGACGGATATGAACCCTCGGAGGTGGATTCAGACGACGAATAATCGTAGTTATAGGTATCGTATTGATACGGGTTGACGACGTCCTTCAACGATTCCGTTTCCTGTTCCAGGCTTTTCATCTCCCGTTCGAACGTAGACTTCAGTTCGCTCTGGGCGCGGCGAAACTCGGTCAGGGCTTTTCCCAAGCTGCGACCCAGTTCCGGCATCTTCTTGGGGCCGAATAAGATCAGCGCCAGGAAGAAGATGAAGATCATCTCCGGCACACCTAGCGGGCCCATCGTTGTGTTCCTCCCATTGAGGCTCTCGAAACCATGATACCACGCGGGGGCCAGCGGGCCGCTGAAGCCCGCTCACTTGGGTAGCAGCGACAGGACGCCCGGGCTGGGGCTGGGAATCACGTGGGCTGCGATCAGGCGCCCGAGGCCTTCCACTTTGGCCTTGCCGGCATCCACGGCGGCCTGCACGGCCGCCACATCGCCCTTGATCACCACGGTAATGTAGCCGCCGCCCAGCTTCTCGCGGGCCAGCACTTCCACCGCGGACGTCTTCAACGCGGTGTCGATGGCCTCAAACACGGCCGTGAAGCCCTGCGTCTCAATGAGACCCACGGCGAAGGGCGATTGGCCCTGGTCGTTCATACTTTCCTCCGGATACTGCACGGTTGGCTGCTCGAACAGCGGGCTGAAATCGGGCTGCGCTTCATAGGCGGCTCGCGAAAGGGGCGACGGCCCCGGTATCACGTGCGCAATCACTGGGGTGCCCATGGCGTGGGCGGTCTCCTCGGCTGCCCGCGTGGCCATCTGGATATCGGCCAGAGGGCCGTAGAGCTTCAGGCATACGCCGGGGCTGTCGTTCAGCTCCGCCTGGAGCACGCGCACGCCGGCCGTCTTTTCCATGGCGTCGACCACAACCATGGCCGGCGACCATCCGCCGATCTCGATGAAGGCGAGCGCCCCGTTCAGAGGACACCCCGCTTCTCAAGCTCCCGCATCACTTCGAAAATCACCTGCTCGACCTTGTCCTGCTCCGGCTGCCGGACGCGCGGCGCACAGCCGGCCGCGGGACGTTCCACCAGCTCGAAATCGGCCAGAATGCACTGCAGCACGGAAGCCAGCGCGGTGCGGTCGGCCTGCTGCGCGCCGGTCTGGGGCTGGCGCGAGCGGCCCATGCGGAAACCCCGCAACTCGGCGGCGGCGCGGAAGCCGTCGGGAAATTCGAACTGATACAGCATCACGTCGAACAGTTCGAGGATGCGGTACTGCCACTTCATGGCTTCCTCGTAATTGCCGGCGCGGCAGAGATCGTAGATGCGGCGGGTCACTTCCGGCACGGCATTGCCGCTGGCGTGCGTGCCGCCGTCGCAGCCGATCATCAACATGGGAGCGAGCACGGCCTCCCAGCCGGTGAGGAAGCAGAAATCGGGGCGCACGGGGCGCACTGCCGAGATCATCCGCATCATGAAGGCGAGGTCGCCGGACGAATCCTTGATGCCCACCACGCGCGGAAATTCGGCCAGCCGCCGGATAGTGGGAACGTCGATGGGGCTGGCGAACATGGGGATGTTGTAGAGCGTGAGGTCGATGGGAGAGTTGCGGGCGATCTCGGCGAAATAGGCGTACACCGATTCCGGAGTGAGTTTGTAATAGAACGGCGAGACGATGGCGACCGCCTGCGCGCCCATGCCGGCGTAAGCCTCGCAAGCGGCCACCGTCTCGGCCACGTTGGCTTCGGCGGCGCCGGCCAGGATGGGAACGCGGCCGCGGGCCTCATGGCAGACGATCTGGACGATGCGGCGGCGCTCTTCCTGCGTAAAACGCGTGAACTCGCCAGTGGAGCCGTTGGGATACAGACCGTGAACGCCGTGCTCGATCAGCCAGGAGATGAAACGGCGCAGCTCGGGCTCGTTGATCTGGCCTCGCTCGTCCAACGGGACCAACGTCGGAGTGAAGATGCCTTGTAGCTTAGCGGACATGAACGCGCCTTCACAGGTTTAACATCTTTCGTTCTTCGGGCGCAAACGGTGGGACATGCTTTAGCTTGCCCTATATTTCCCTGCCTCGGGCACCAGTTTCACTTGCCGTGCCCGAGAAGGCCGATGCCCAGCTCGCGCAATTGGCGCTCGGGCACGGCCGAGGGGGCGTCGCACATGAGGTCGGTGCCGCGCGCCGTCTTGGGGAACGCGATAACGTCGCGAATGGAAGTCTCGCCGGCCAGAATCATCACCAGGCGGTCCAGACCCAGGGCGATTCCACCGTGCGGCGGGGCGCCGTATTCCAGCGCGTCCAGCAGGAAACCGAAACGGCGGTGCGCCTCTTCATCGGTCATGCCGAGCGCGGCAAACACCTGGGTCTGCACATCGCGGCGGTGAATACGGATGGAGCCGGAGCCCATCTCGACGCCGTTCAGCACCAGGTCGTAGGACTTGGCGCGGCAGCGGGCGGGGTCCGCGGTCAGCTTTTCCAGGTCCTCATCGTGCACCGAGGTGAAGGGGTGGTGCGCGGCGTTCCAGCGGCTCTCTTCTTCGTCCCACTCGAACATGGGGAAATCCACCACCCACAGAAACTGAAAATTCGTGGGGTCGAGCAGCTTGTGGCGGTCGTTGAACTTCTGCGCGCAGTAAAGGCGCAACTGGCCGCACGCCAGGTAGACGGTTTCCTCGGGACGATGGCCCTTGGGCTCGCCGGCCCAGGTGGCCAGGAAGAGCAGATCGTTCTCACCCGCGCCGCAGCGCTCGCGCACCTGGGCCATCGGGCCGGGATAATCGCGCTCCAGGCGCTTGGAATCGTCGTAGACGCGCAGGCCGCGTTCCTGACCGTAGGCCTTGAACTCGTCGCGCTCCTTGCGGGTGGGCGCGCCAGAGCCGGGAATGTGGATGGCCACCAGCGGCATTCCGGCATTTGCCAATTTCGGCAGGAGGTCTTCCACGGGATGCATCGGAGGGATGCGCCGGTCGGGCTTGTCGCTGCCATAGTGGCGCATCGCCTGGGCGTAGGTCAGGCGCGGGAAGGGCGTTTCCACGCGGAACCCGGCCACCTCGCAGATGCGTTGGACCAGCGGCTCGATCACCTCGAAAACCCGCTCCTGCTGGGGGAAGGACATCTCCAGATCGATCTGCGTGAACTCCGCCTGGCGGTCGGCGCGGAAGTCCTCGTCGCGGAAGCAACGCACGATCTGAAAGTACTTGTCGAACCCGCTCACCATCAGGATCTGCTTGAAGATCTGCGGCGATTGCGGCAGTGCGTAGAAGGTGCCGGGCTGCACGCGGCAGGGGACCAGGTAATCGCGCGCGCCCTCCGGCGTGGAGCGCGTCATGAAGGGCGTTTCGATTTCGAGAAAGCCCTGCGCATAGAGAAACTCGCGCACCGCGAAGGAAATCTTCGAACGCAGGATAATGTTGCGCTGCATGCGCGGGCGGCGCAAATCCACGTAGCGGTATTTCAGGCGGACGTCTTCGCTGACGCCGACTTCATCCTCGACGGGGAACGGCGGAGTGCGCGATTCATTGAGGATCCAGATCTTCGACGCCACCACTTCGATTTCGCCGGTGGCCATGTTGGGATTCACCGTCCCGGGCGAGCGTAGCTTCACCGCGCCTTCGACCGCGATCACGTATTCGGAGCGCACCTCTTCGGCCCTCTGGTGAACGGCCGGATCGATGTCTTCGTGAAAGATCGCCTGGGTGAGGCCTTCGCGGTCGCGCAGGTCGATGAAAATCACGGCGCCATGATCGCGCCGCCGGTGGACCCATCCCATCAAGAGGACCTCTTGGCCCGCCTGCGCGGCGCGCAGCTCGCCGCAGGTATGGGTGCGGCGAAGCTCGCCTAGAAAATCCAGTGCAACCGAGGTTTCCATATTCGATGTTAGCAATTCAAGGCCGTGGCCAGCTTGGCGGCGATTTCATCGCGGGTCAGGCTTTCCTGCTCGCCCGTGGACATATCCTTGAGCGCGTAACGGCCCGCCGCCATTTCGTTCTCGCCGACGATCAGCGCGAACCGCGCTCCCAACTTGTTGGCCAGTTCCATGACGCGCTTCAGCTTGCCTTCGGCGAGTTCCACGGAAAGGCCACTTTCCCGGAAGTCGCGCGCCATCAAAGCGGCGTGCCGCAGAGCCGGTTCGCCCAGCGGTGCAATGAAAAGGTCGAGCGGGGCGGGGCTTTGGCCGCCCTCGACGATCATGACCAGGCGGTCCTCGCCGATCGAAAAACCGATTCCCGGCGAGTGCACCTTCGAGCCGAGCGCCTCGGCCAGACCGTCGTAGCGCCCGCCGCCCAGCACCGAATTCTGCGCGCCCAGCGATCCATGGACTACTTCGAACGTGGTGCGCATGTAGTAATCCAGGCCGCGGACAAGACGGGGACGCACCTGGTATGGAAGGCCGCGGTCGGCGAGCGACTGCTTCACCGCCTCAAAATGCGCGCGGCACGCGTCGCAGAGGTGATCGACGATGCTCGGCAGCTTTTCGATGATGGGCTGGTCCGCTTCCACTTTGCAATCCAGCACGCGCAGCGGGTTGGTATCGGCGCGGCGCTGGCAATCGCCGCACATCCCCTGCGCCACCGATTTCAGCTCTTGCCGCAGCCGCTCGACGTACTGTGGACGGCAGTTGCGGTCGCCCACGGAATTGATCAGAAGCTCGAAACCGGCCAGGCCGGCTCTCTTGAGGATCTCGACCACCATCTCGATCACCTCGGCATCCACCATGGGCGATTCCGAGCCGATGGCCTCTGCGCCGATCTGGTAGAACTGGCGGTAGCGGCCCTTTTGCGGACGCTCGCGGCGGAACATAGGGCCCAGGTAGTAGAGCTTCTGCATGCCGGGACGCTGGTCGAGCCGGTGCTCGATGTAGGCGCGGATCACCGAAGCGGTGCACTCGGGCCGCAGCGTGAGGGAACTGCCGTCGCGGTCCTCGAAGGTGTACATTTCCTTGGTGACGATGTCGGTTTCCTCGCCCACGCCGCGTGCGAACAACTGCGTCTCCTCGAAGATCGGGGTGCGGATTTCGTGGTAGTTATAGGCGCGAAACACCGCGCGCGCGGCGGCTTCCACGCCGTTCCACACCTCGGTGGCTGGAGGCAGTAAGTCCCTGGTTCCTTTGACGGCTTTGATCAAGGTAGTTGGAAAATCCATGCTACCATGCGGCGCGCGCGTGGGCGCCTGCGTTACACTATCTGTCTTATGCTGCGCTTGTCTGTTTTGCTCTTGGCGATTGCCCCCCTCTATGCCCAGAAGCCCTTCGAGTTCTGGCCGGGGACGAGTTACGACTCGAAGATCCCCACCCTCCACCAGGTTCTCGGTTATGACCCGGGCGACCGTGTCACCAGTCACGCCGGAATCGTGCGCTACATGGAGGCGCTGGCGGCGGCCGCGCCCAACCGGCTCAAGGTGTTCGACTACGGCGAGACTTGGGAAGGGCGCAAGCTCATCTACGCGGCCCTGGGGTCGGAAGCCAATATCCGGCGGCTGACCGAGATTCGCGCTCAAATACAGCGCATCGCCGATCCGCGCAAAACGCCGGAGGCGGACGCGCGCAAGATCATGGCGGGGCTGCCCGCGGTGATCTGGCTTTCCTACGGCGTGCATGGCAACGAGATTTCCTCGCCCGACGCCGGGCTGCTCACCGCCTACCACCTGCTGGCCGCGCGCAACGACAAGCTGGTGGACCAGATCCTGGAGCACGTGCTGGTGCTTATCGATCCCATCCAGAATCCCGATGGGCGCGACCGCTTCGTGCACTACTTCGAGCAGGCGCGGGGTCTCGAGCCGGACGCCAGCCCGGTGGCCGCGGAGCACCTCGAGCCGTGGCCCGGCGGGCGCGTCAACCACTACCTCTTCGATCTGAATCGCGATTGGATTGCGCTCACCCAGCCCGAGATCCTCAACCAGGTGAAAGTGCTGCGCGAGTGGTTTCCGCTGGTCTACGTGGACCTGCACGAGATGGGCGCCGACAGCACCTATTTCTTCAGCCCCGAATCCGACCCTTACAATCCCCATCTGACCGCGGACCAGCGCGAGAACCTGAAGCTGTTCGGCCATAACAACGCCAAGTGGTTCGACAAGTACGGTTTCGATTACTTCACGCGCGAAGAGTACGACGCCTTCTACCCCGGCTATGGCGCGAGCTGGCCGGAATACTACGGCGCCATCGCCATGACCTACGAGCAGGCCTCCGTGCGCGGCCTGGTGGTGCGGCGCTCCGACGAGACGCTGCTGACCTACCGCGACACCGTGCGGCACCACTTTGTGTCTTCGGTGTCGACGCTCGAAACCGCGGCCGTCAACCGTGAAAAACTGCTCGACGATTTCTACCGGTACCGGGTCACGGCCATCGAGGAAGGCTCGAAGGAGCCCATTAAGGAGTACATCCTGCCGCGCAATCGCGACGCTTCGGCCACCGACAAGCTGGCGGGCATCCTGCTCGAGCACGGCGCCGAAGTGCAGCGCGCCACCGCGCCGTTCCGCGCGGGCGAGCGCGATTACCCGGCGGGAACCTACGTGGTCTCCATGGCGCAGCCCTCCAAACGGCTGATTCGCAACCTGCTCGATCCGCAGACCTCCATGGACGATAAGTTCATCGCCGCGGAGGAGGCCCGGCGGAAGCTCAAGGAACGGACCGAAATCTATGATGTGACGGCCTGGTCTCTGCCGCTCCTGTTCAACGTGGAAGCAGTCGCCAACAACGCGGTAGCGCAGGGCAGTTTCGAAATGGCCAAGCCCGTGCTCGTGCTGCCGGGAGAGCTGCGTGAGGCCAACGCCACGGTGGCATTCCTGGCGCCGTGGGGGTCCGAAGCCGCGGGGCGCCTGCTGGCGGCGGCGCTGCGGCAGGATTTGAAAATCTATTCGAGCGACAAGCCGTTCACCCAGAGCGGAACCAAATTCCCCGCCGGCACCCTGATTTTCAAGGTGGCCGGCAACCCCGCCGATCTCGGCGAACGCCTGGCGCGCCTGGCGCGCGCGACCGGCGCCGATGTTTACGGCACCAGCTCCGGCTGGGTGGATGAAGGCGTGAACTTCGGCAGCCGCTATGTGCTGCCGGTGCGCAAGCCCGCCATCGCGCTGGCCTGGGACACCCCGGCGGCCTCTTCCTCCGCCGGCGCCGCCCGCTTCGTGCTCGAGCGGCAGTACGGTTACCCGGTAACCCCCGTCCGCACGGCGCAGCTTAATTCAGTCGAGCTGGCCAGGTTCCAGGTGCTCATTCTGCCGGACGGTGGAAGCTACGCCGGGCTGCTGGGCGAATCCGGGATCCAGCGGGTGAAGGAATGGGTGCAGGCGGGCGGCGTCATCGTGGCGCTGGGTGGCGCGGTGGGCTTCCTCACCGATAGCCGCGTGGGCCTGTTGGACATCGTGCAGGAAAACGTGGTGCGCGACACCGAGGAGAAGAAGCCCGAAGCGGGCCGGGGTGCGGGTGCGGGAGCCGCCCCTGCGGCCGCGGCCGAGACGGCGGGCGCCGGCGGCGGCGGCGGGCGCGGCGGCCGGGGTGGAGGCTTCGGACCGCGCGGCGCCGGCACCCTGATCGCGAGCGACGCGGATTACGAGAAAGCCATCCGCGCCACCACCGAATTGCCCGACAGCGCCCCGGGCGCCATCGCGCGGGCGCGCATACGCCCGGATTTCTGGCTCACCGCCGGCGTCGCCGAGAGCGTCAACGCCATGGTGGAAGGACGCGCCATCTATACGCCGGTCAAGGCCGATAAGGGCGTCAACGCGGTCTACTTCGACGCCGCCGACAAGCTTCTGGCCAGCGGCTACCTATGGAGCGAGAACCGCAAGCAGATGGCCTACAAACCGCTGGTGGTGACCAGCACGTCCGGGCGCGGCGTGGTGGTCGGGTTCACCGAGGACCCCAATTTCCGCGCCATGCTGGATGGTATGAACGTACTGTTCCTGAACGCCGTCTTCCGCGGCCCCGCCCACGCGCGGGCGGCGGGGCCAGGCGAGGAGTGATGCGCGCCGCCGGGCTATTGTGTCTCGCGCTGGCGGCTCGCGCGCTTCAAGGATCCTCGGGCGCGCTGGCTTATGCGACGTATCTGGGCGGCGATGGAGCCGATATCATTCACGCGATGGCCATCGACGCCTCGAACAATGTTTATCTGACCGGAGAAACTCTCTCTTCCAATTTTCCAGTCACCGCCGGAGCCTTCCAGAAGAAACACGCCGGCCAGCCGGGAACCTTCACCGGCATCATGGCGCCCATCGTCGTGGCGCCGGATGCCTTCGTCGTGAAACTGAACCCTTCGGGCCAGATCGTTTACGCGACGTACCTGGGCGGAGCGGGCGCCGATGCGGGCCTCGGCATCGCGGTTGACTCGGCCGGCAGCGCGTACGTCGTCGGAAGCACAAATTCCCAGAACTTTCCCGTGACCGCGGGCGCCGTTCAAACCCGCCTGGCTGGGAATACCGATGTCTTCGTCGCGAGGCTCAGCCCGGATGGGTCCACGCTGGTCTACGCCACCTACCTGGGAGGCGCCGGGTTAGATACTGCCGCCGCCATTGCCGTCGATTCCTCCAACAACGTGTATCTGGGAGGCTCGGCCGCCGCCGATTTCCCGACCACTCCCGGCGCCTACCGGGCCCTGGGCGCGGGAGCCTTTGCCGCCAAGCTGAATCCCACGGGAACGGCTCTCGTCTACTCTACATTCCTGGGCGATAGCGGCAGCGGGGTCACCAGCGGGGTGACCGTCGATTCCGCCGGAAACGCTTACGCCGCGGGCACCAACTACTCGTCCAACTTCCCGGCCACACCCGGAGCGATTCGCAGCGCCATCGGCAATGGAAACTCCGCGGCGTTCCTGGTGAAGCTGAATCCCACGGGTACGTCCGCGCTCTATGCTTCGATCTTGGGAGGCCGCGGCGATTCCTCAGGCGCGGCTGTTGCCGTGGATTCGCAGGGAAATGCGTACCTCGCGGGCAGCACCGGCGCAGCGGATTTTCCCCTCACCTCCGGGGCGTTTCAAAAATCCGCGGCAGGCAACACGGACGCGTTCGTGGTAAGGCTCAACCCAGCCGGATCGGACCTGGTCTACGGAACTTTGCTGGGGGGCAGCGGCGCCGATCGGGCCTCCGGCCTTGCGATTGATTCCGCCGGCAACGCCTTCGTTTCCGGTTCCACATTTTCCACCGACTTCCCCGTCACCGCCGACGCGGAACCCAAGCGCTTTGCCGGAAGCCCGTGTCTGCTGACGGCCTCAACGCCCTTCGGATATCCTCCCCTGGTCGTACTCTGCGGCGACGCGTTTGCCGCCAAGCTGGATGCCACCGGAAGCACGCTGGCGTATTCCACCTACTTGAGCGGAAGCGACGCCGAGTCGGCCGCGGCGGTCGCCCTCGGCCCCGGCGGCTCCATGTGGGTGGCCGGCTCGACGCGCTCCAGTAACTTCCCCACCGCCGGCACACCCGTTGCGGATGCGCGCTTCCCCGCAACGTGCACCGATAGTAACTCCCCGTCCTCCAGCCAGAGCTTCCCTTGCGAGGACGGCTTCATTGCAAGAATCGACTTCACTGGAGCCGCCGCGCTACCTTCGTTGCGAGTGGTGAACTTCGGCAGCCAGTTGGAAACTCCCGTGGCGCCAGCGGAGATCGTCACGCTATTCGGCGCCGCCATCGGTCCCGATTCTGCCACCCTTCTGCAACTGGATTCCGCCAATCGGATCACCACCGTGCTCGCGGGCACACGGGTCCTGTTTGACGGCGTGGCGGCTCCGTTGATCCGCGTCGATTCCGGGCAAATCACGGCGATTGTCCCCAACAGCGTTGCCGGAAAGACCCACTCCCTGGTTGCGGTGGAGCGCAACGGGCAGACCACGGCTTCCACCACGGTGGCGATAGGCGCGGCCTCGCCGGCGATGCTTACATTCGGCCCTTCCGGAACCGGACAGTGCGCCGCGATCAATTTGGACGGAACCCTGAATTCGGCGTCGACGCCGGCGCCGGCCGGCTCCATTGTTTCGCTATTTCTGATTGGAACGGGCGCATCCGGCCAGCCCGACGGCGCACTTGCCACGGCGGCATCCAACCTTTCACCGCCGCCGATGGTAGTGGTGGGCACCCAGCTCGCACAGGTCCTCTACGCGGGGCCGTCACCGGGCTCGACCGTGGCGCTGACGCAGATCAACATCCGGCTGCCTTCTGCGGCCAGCGGCCAGCTTCCGGTGTTTGTTCTGGCCAACGGGTTCGGCACTCAATTCGGAGCGACCCTGTCCGTAAAATGAGGTTTTTGTGGGGCAGGCGCTTCCGTCTGCCAACACTTTACTTTCCGCTAATGTCGTAACACCACAGCGAG
>PMYB01000136.1 GCA_003170915.1 Bryobacterales bacterium
GGCTGGTGGCCAACGGCGCGCTGCTGCGCATCAACGACGCCGCGCGTGAACACGGCCAGATCCGCGCCTTCCAGAACCGCACCTACGACGTCGCCAAGGCGGTTCCCACAGTGGTCCTCCGCAACGAAGATTACGGCCGCATCGAGCGCCTGCTCAACGACGGTGAGGACGTGCGGCTGGAGTTCAACATCGTCAACCACGTCTACCCGGAGGGCAAGACCGCCTACAACGTGGTGGCCGAAATCCCCGGCACCGATAAAGCCGACGAAATCGTGATGCTCGGCGGGCACCTGGATTCCTGGCACGCCGCCACCGGAGCCACCGATAACGCCATCGGCGCCACCATGATGATGGAGGCCGCGCGCCTCATCCAGACGCTCGGACAGAAGCCGCGCCGCACCATCCGCATCGCCCTGTGGGACGCCGAGGAGGAGGGGCTCCTAGGCTCGCTGGCCTACGTCAAACAGCACTTCGGAATGTTCGAGGACCCCAAGCCGGAGTACTCCAAGCTGGTGGCCTACTTCAACATCGATTCCGGGACCGGCCGTGTGCGCGGCGCCAGCGTCTTTGGGCCGCCAGAGGCCGCGGCCGTGGTGCGCGCGGCGCTGGCCCCTTTCCAGGACTTGGGCGTCGCGGGAGCCGTGCCCTCCACCAGCCGGGCCGTAGGCGGCACCGACAGCACCTCTTTCAGCAACGCGGGCCTGGCCGGCGTCGGGCTGCAACAGGACCCCATCGAATACCAGAGCCACACCTGGCACACCAACCTCGACACCTACGAGCGCATAGTCCCCGAGGACGCCCGGCAGGCCGCCACCGTGATTGCAGCCGCCGTCTGGCACGTGGCCAATCGCGACCAGCCGCTGCCGCGATTCACCAAGGAGCAGATGCCCCCGCCGGTGACCGCGCGCTGATTTCCCGGAACAAACAGCCGCCCTTGCGCGTCTTCCAGGTGAGATGGCTGTCTCCAGACCCCGCCAGTTCCGCCTGAGCGCCTCCTTCTGGGAGGCCACCCGTATCGCCCTCGATTCGCTCCGCAAGAACAAGCTCCGGAGCTTCCTGACGCTGCTGGGCATCATCCTGGCCACCACCACCTTGATCGCCGTCACCGCCCTGATCCACGGCATGGACGTCTACATCGCCGAAAAGGTCTCCAACATGGGCGCCGACGGCTTCCGCATCGTTCGCATGGCGTGGTTCGGCCCTTGGGATCCGAAGAAATTCTTCGAGATGCAGAAACGAAATCCCCAGATCAGGCCGGACGAGTTCGAGTTCGTCAAGAGCCAGGCCACCCTGCTCAAAGACGTCGGCATGATGGCCTCGCGAGACGCGCGCGTCTCCTTCAAGGGTGCTTCGGTGGAGGGCGTCGAGATCGATGGCATCACCTACAACATTCCCGCCATCAATAACGTGCAGGTGGATACCGGCCGCGGCATCACCTACGAGGAGGTGCGCCGCCACGCGCCCGTGGCCTTCATCGGCAACGACATCCGCACGCGCTTCTTCGAATCGCAGGACCCGCTCGGCAAGACCATCGCCATCGAAGGCAATCCGTACGAGGTGGTGGGTGTAGTCAAAACATTGGGAAGCGTCTTCGGAAACTCCCAGGACAACTTTGTCATGATTCCCATCGAGGCCTACTTCAAGACCTACGGGAATCGCAACGGCATTCGCATGATCGCCAAGGCCATGGACCAGCCGCACCTCATGGAAGCCGAGGACGAAGTGCGCGTGCTCCTGCGGTCCTACCGCCACCTGCGGCCCGGCCAGGACGACAACTTCACCATCTTCGCCTCCGAGACGTTCGTCAACCTCTGGCAGAGTTTGACGGCCACCATCGCGGCCATGGCCGTCGGCATCGTCTCGGTCTTCATGGTGGTCGGCGGCATCGTCATCATGAACATCATGCTGGCGGTGGTTACGGAGCGCACCCACGAGATCGGCATTCGCAAATCCCTGGGCGCCAGGCGGCGCGACATCCTCAACCAATACCTGGTGGAATCCTCGGTGCTGGCCGGTGTCGGCGGATTGATCGGAGTAGCCGCGGCATGGCTGGTGGCCGTGGCCGTTCGCAACCTGACTTCCGTGCCCATGGCCTTGCCGCTGTCTGCCATATTCATAGGCGTCGGGCTTTCGGCCACCGTGGGCCTGTTCTTCGGCATCTATCCGGCGCGCCGCGCGTCCAAGCTGGATCCCATCGAGGCCCTGCGAGTCGAGAGATAATCCCATGAACAGGCTGGCGTTCAACAACGGCATCAGGCTGGCGCTCGGAACCATCCGGAGCCACAAGCTGCGCGCGTTCCTGACCGTGCTCGGCGTAATCATCGGGACCGGCACCATCATCGGCGTCAGCGCCATTCTGACCGGGTTCGACGCTTCCATCACCGGCGTGCTGCGGAGCTTCGGCCCCAATTCCATCATTGTCTTCAAGTTTCCCGTCGGCTTTCGCGTAAACAACTTGAGCCCCGAGGAACGCACCCGCAAGAGCCTCACCTACGAAAACGCCGCCCACATCAAGGAGAGGTGCAACGCGGTCGAGTACGTCTCTCCCATGCTTTTCCCCAACAAGAGCATCAATGTTCACTACAAGGGCAACGATATGTACGATGTCGATCTCTTCGGCGTGGAAGAGGCTTACGCCAGGGGCGGCCAGGTGGACCTGCACCTGGGGCGATTCCTCAGCGACGAAGAGAGCCGCCACCGCTTGCCCGTGGCTGTGGTCGGCGCCGACATCGAGAAAGGCCTCTTCGCCAACCTCGATCCAATCGGCAAGACCATCAACGTGGATGGTCACGAGTTCACGGTGATCGGCACCATGCTGCGCCCCGCCGCGTCATTCTTCGGCGACACCGACAACCGCGTCCTGGTGCCTTACGGGATGATGCAGAAGATGTTCCCCAACGCCAGGGAAAACGCCATCGTCGTCAGCGCCATCGAGGGCAAGCTCCCGCAGGCGCTGGACGAAGTGCGGACCGTGCTGCGCATCGACCGCCACGTGCCCTACAACAAGCCCGACAACTTCGCGCTCTCCACCGCCGAACAGATGGTCGCCGATTTCCGCCAGATCACGGCCATGACGTTCCTCGTGATGGTGGTGCTCAGCTCCATCGGCCTGCTGGTAGGCGGCATCGGCGTCATGAACATCATGCTGGTCTCGGTGACCGAACGCACCTATGAGATCGGCATCCGCAAAGCCGTAGGCGCCCGCAAGGCCGACGTCCTGATTCAGTTCCTGCTGGAAGCCGCGGTGCTGACGGGCATGGGCGGCATCTGTGGAATCCTGTTTGGCTGGATCATCTCGCTAATCAGCCGGGCCGTCTTCACTTCCCTGCCCGCCAGCGTGCCGTTATGGTCGGCGGTGCTAGGTATCGTCGTGTCGGTAGCCGTCGGCCTGTTCTTCGGCATCTGGCCCGCGAACAAAGCCGCGCGCCTGGACCCGGTAGTGGCGCTCCGCTATGAATGACCCAAAGTGGGGCGGACGCCCTCGTCCGCGCGCGACCCCCTGGTCGCGCTTGGTGAGATAATATCGATGAGGTCCATGAACTTGACTGCCGTATTCATGAAAGTGCCCGAGGGCTATGTGGCGTTCATAGAGGAACTGCCCGACGCGAACACCCAGGGAGCCACTCTGGACGAGGCCAGGGAGAATCTCAAGGAGGCGGCCGCTCTGGTTCTGGACGCGAATCGCGCGATGGCCCAGGAGTCCCTTGAAGGCGCCGCTGTGATCCGTGAGACCTTCGTGCTTCCCGCGGTGTGAAGCGGCTATCCCTTAGCCCCGGCCGCCGCAACGATCTCTCGCCCGTACTGTCTTTTGTCTCTGCGATCTCCGCTGTCTCCGCGCTCTCAAATCCTCGATCCAGCAGTGTACAGCCCCCAATTCCCTCCAATCTCTTCTCCGTCTTTTGTCTTCCTCAGCGTCTCGGCGTCTCCGCGGTGAAAAATTGGTATCGTGATCGGGAGTGACAGATCCGCGCGAACAACTTGTTCAAGCCTTCGGACCCGAGCCCACCGAAACCTGGGTGGTTTCCGCGCCGGGCCGAGTCAACCTGATCGGCGAGCACATCGATTATCACGGTCTTCCCGTGCTGCCGATCGCCATTCACAGGCGCATTCGCGTGGCGTTCCGGGCGCGAACCGACCGGCGCATCCGAGCCGTCAGCGCAAAAGAGTACGGCCTGCGGGAGTTCGAGTGGACGCCGCGGCTCGCGCCCACGGCGGCGGGCGATTGGGAGAACTACTTGCGGGCGGCGGCCGAGGCGGTGGGGCGCAAATGGGGCGCCGGGGTTGGAGCGGACGCCGCCGTGGTGTCGGACCTTCCTCCGGCAGCGGGACTGGCATCGTCTTCGGCCCTGATTGTGGCGTTCACCCTCGGCCTGCTCCAGGCGAATCGGCGCCGGGCCAGCTTTGGGGAATTGATGGAGATCCTGCCGGAAGGCGAGCAATTCGTGGGGACGCGCGGCGGCGGCATGGATCATGCGGCCTCGCTCGCTTCCAGAGAAGGCTGCGCCTCTCTGATCGAATTCGAGCCGCTGGCGGTGCGCGCGATTCCCGTGCCGGAGGACTGGCGCTTCCTGGTGGCCCACAGTCTCCAGACGGCGGAGAAGTCCGGGACCGCGCGCGATGAATACAACGCCCGCCGCGCGGCGGGGACTGCCGCGCTGAAACGTCTTGGGTTCGTTTCGTACCGGGCGGCGATCGAGGAGCCGGACGCCGTGGAGAAGCTTCCGCCCGGCCCGGAGCGCGATAGCTTTCTGCACGTGACCAGCGAGGCGTTGCGCGTCAGGGCCGCGGTGAAGGCCATGGAACAGGACGACGCCGGCAGCTTCGGGCGGCTGCTCTTGGAATCTCACGCCAGCTTGCGGGACCGCCTCCGCGTGAGCTCGCCCGCGCTCGACCATCTGGTGGAGACCGCCGTCGAATCCGGTGCGCTGGGCGCGCGGCTCACCGGCGCGGGCCTCGGCGGCTGCGCAGTGGTCTTCTGCAAGCAACCGGACCTCGCCGCCGTGCGCCGCGGATTGATCGCTCACTACTACGCGGGCCACCCCAATTTCGATCCGCACCAACACCTGATCGACGCGCAACCCGGACCCGGCGCGCTCCACCTGGCGTAGCGCCGGCGGTCTTTGCCGCCGGTGGGGTTGTCCGAACTGGGAAGAACACCGGCGGCAAGACCGCCGGCGCTACTGGAGTAAACTCGTAGATTCGCCATGCAACTCCACACCCTCGACTGGATCATCGCCTTCGTCTCGGTGGCCATCTGCTTTGTGCCCGCGCTGTTCTTTGGAAGGCGCTCCGGTAAGAGCACGGCGGAGTTCTTCGCTTCCGGGCGCTCGGTGCCCTGGTGGCTCGCTGGAATCTCGATGGTGGCCACCACCTTTTCGAGCGACACGCCCAACCTGGTGGCCAACTTCGTGCGCACGCAAGGCGTGGCGGGCAACTGGCAGTGGTGGGCCTTCACGCTCACCGGTGTTTCGACGGTGTTCTTTTACGCCCGCATGTGGCGGCGTTCCGGCGTGCTCACCGACCTGGAGTTCTACGAGCTGCGCTACTCCGGCCGGGCCGCCGGCGCGGTGCGCGGCTTTCGCGCGGTCTACCTCGGCCTGCTCTTCAATTGCATGATCATGGCCAGCGTGAACCTGGCGGCTTGCAAGATTGCCGCCGTGCTGTTCGGATTCAGCCGCTGGCAGACACTCGCGGCGGTGGGACTGCTGAACGTGGTCTTCGCCACTTTCTCCGGCCTCTGGGGCGTCCTGGTCATCGACATGTTTCAGTTCTTTATCAAGATGACGGCGGTGATCGCGGCGGCGTACTTCGCGGTGCGCCTGCCGCAGGTGGGGGGGCTCAGCGGGCTGGTGGAAAAACTCTCCCACGTGAAAGGCCCGGGAGGCTTGAATTACCTCAGCATGCTTCCGGATTTCACCAACAATTGGGATCTGCTCCTGGCCGTGTTCATCATGCCCCTGGCCGTGCAATGGTGGGCCGTGTGGTACCCCGGCGCGGAACCCGGAGGCGGCAGCTACATCGCCCAGCGTATGCTGGCGTCCAAATCGGAGAAGGACGCGCTCGGCTCCACCCTGTTCTTCAACGTCGCCCACTACGTGCTGCGGCCGTGGCCGTGGATTCTCGTCGGGCTGGCATCACTGATCGTCTACCCGGAGTTGTCGGACATCCGCAAGGCCTTCCCGCACCTCGACCCCACGTTGATCGGCCACGATATCGCCTTCCCCGCCATGCTGCGATTCCTCCCCGTGGGCTGGATGGGGCTGATGCTGGGCGGCCTGGTGGCGGCCAATTCGTCTACCATCCTGACGCACCTCAACTGGGGCGCATCTTACCTGGTCCATGACTTCTACCGCCGGTTTGTGAAGCCCGAGGCGAGCGAAAAGCATTACGTGCTGGCGGGCCGTGTAGCCACGGTCGGGCTGTTTGTGGCCTCCTCCGCCCTGGTATTCGCGCTCGATACCGCCAAGGACACCTTCAACGTGATTCTGCAGATCGGCGCGGGCACCGGCCTGTTGTACCTGGTGCGCTGGTTCTGGTGGCGTGTGACGGCATGGTGCGAAATCGTGGCCATGGCCAGCTCATTCGCCATCTCCATGCTGTTTCTGATTCTGAACAAAAATGGCATGGCGCCGGGCACGCAATACCAACTGCTGATCACGGTCATCTGCACCACGGTCTGCTGGCTGGCCACGGCGTACCTGGGGCCGCGGACCGATCCGCTGGTTCTGGCGGAATTCTACCGCAAGATTCACCCGTTTGGCCCCGGTTGGCGCAGGGTGCGCGTCGAGGCCGGTGTTTCCGAGGCCGAGGCGGCCCTGCATGCACGGAGCGATAACTTCCCGATGGCGCTGCTCGGCTGGTTCGCGGGCTGCACCATGATCTGGTCGGCGCTCTTCACCGTGGGGAACTTTCTTTACGGCCGGACCAATTACGCGCTGGCGCTGCTGGCTGTTTTCGTGGTGAGCGCTATGATCGTCATTGAAGTGGTGCGCCGTCTTTGGAAATGAGGACATCGCTATGAACGACCCGAAATCTTCTTCGCGCCGCGACCTGCTGCGGCTCGCCTCGGCAGGCGCTTTGGGTATCGGCGTTTCCCGCGCCGCGGATCGCGGCGTGGATGACATGAAGTTCGAGGCGAAGGACACCGTGCGGCTCGGCGTCATCGGAATCGGCGGCCGGGGCAACTCGCTGATCGAAAACTTCTCGGCCATTCCGCAGGTGCGGGTGACGGCCATTTGCGACACGGTGAAGGACAAGGTCACCAGGCAGCAGGCCAAGCTGGAGCGCGCCGGAAAGCAGCCGCCGGCGCTGTATCACTCGAGCGACCGCGCGTTCGAAGACCTCGTCAAGCGGGACGATATCGACCTGGTGGTGATTGCGACTCCCTGGAATTGGCACGCGCCCATGGCCCTCGCGAGCATGAAGCAAGGCAAGCACGTAGCCGTGGAAGTGCCGGCGGCCCGGACGATAGCGGAATGTTGGGACTTGGTCGACACGTCCGAAAGCACGCGCCGCCACTGCATACAACTCGAAAACTGCTGCTACGGGTACAACGAGCTGCTGGTTCTGAACATGGTGCGGGCCGGCCTGTTCGGCGACATCACGCACGGCGCCGCCGCCTACAACCACGACCTGCGCAGCGTCCTGTTTTCGAACGAAGGCGAAGGCCTGTGGCGGCGTTTCGAAAACGTCAACCGCAACGGCAACCTCTATCCCACGCACGGGCTGGGTCCGGTGGCGCACTACATGGACATCAATCGCGGCGACCGGTTCGAATACCTGGTATCGATGAGCTCGCCCGCTTTATCGCTTTCGGCCTATCGAAAGGAGCGCCTGCGGGCCGACGACCCGCGCCAGAAAGAGGTGTACCGCTGCGGCGATCTCAACGCGAGCCTCATCAAGACGGCCAAGGGCCGGGTGATCACTCTCGAGCACAACGTCTCCACTCCCCAGCCTTACGACCGCATCAACCTGATCGCCGGAACCAAGGGAATCTTCCGCGACTATCCGCCGCGCATTTTCCTGGACGGCTCCGCCAAGGAAGAATTTGGACCGATCGAACCGTATAAAGCGCGGTTCGAGCATCCCTACTGGAAGCAAGTCGGCGAGATGGCGCGGGAGTTGGGCGGCCACGGCGGCATGGATTTCGTGATGGCATACCGTCTGATCCAGTGCATCCGGGAAGGCGCCGCGCCGGACATCGACGTCTATGACGCCGCGGCGTGGAGCGCCCCTGGCCCGCTGAGCGAGGCGTCCGTGGCCAAAGGCAGCGCGCCCATGCCGTTTCCGGATTTCACGCGCGGGCGCTGGCAGCAAGTGGCGCCGGCCACGGGATAATGGTTAGGAATGCACCCCCTCGCCATCGCCTTGCTGCTGGCATCCGCTGGCGCCGCCCAGGTCATTGTGGATCCAGCCAGGTTCGGGAGCATCGTGAAGGTTCTCGAGCGGCAGGCGGACGAGAAACCCCTGCGGTGTGAAGTCACGCCCATCAAACCCTCTCTCAATTTCGGTTTTCGCTTTCAGGCCGGCTATGTCGTGCGCGTGCCCATGAACCAGTATTCCGGTCCGGAACACGGCTGGGCCATGGTGACCAGGATCACGCCCGAAGGCGGCGGCCAGCAGCCCGTTTATCTCGGCACCAGAGTCAGGCTGCCACCCATTCCGAAGACCAAGGTCGAGTTCGAGGTGGGCGGCGGGTACCTGCTGGGTGAGGGCCGCTACGACGTGGACTGGACCCTGCTCGACGACACCGGCCGGGTTTGCCGCGGCAGTTGGCGCGTGGACGCCAGGCTGGGCCGCCACGAACGACAGGTGAAGCTTGCCATGCCGCGCGATACGGTCGCCGACTTTACGTTGCGCGGCCGGTCCGACAGGAAGCGCGGCTCCGATGACGCGGCGCCGATTCGGCTCACCGTGCTGCTGAACGCAGCGCCGCTATCTCCGCTCCGGACCAGGCTGCGCGCGAGCGATCGCGTGATCCTGCTGGGCTTGCTTTCCTCGCTGCTGGAACGGGTGCCCGCGCGCTCCGTGCGCCTGGTGGTCTTCAACCTGGATCAGCAGAAGACCCTGTTGCGCCAGGATGCGTTCACTCCGGGTGCGCTGGACCGGGTGGCGCAAGCCCTGAACGGCACCGAACTCGGGCTTGTGGATTACCACGTGCTCCAGAACCCCCTTGGTCACGTGGATTTTCTCGCCAGCCTGATGAACCTGGAGCTGCGCGCGGAGGCGCCCTCCGATGTGGTGGTGATTCTCGGTCCGGAGACGCGCTACGTGGACAAAGTTCCGCAAGCCGCGCTCGAGGAGCCCCGCGGCGCCGCCCCCCAATTCTTCAACCTCCAGTTCAGGCCTTACTTTCGCGCTAGTCCCAGCTTGCCCGATAGCATTTCGCTCGCCACGGCGAAGGCCAAGGGGAGGACCATTGTCATCCGGACGCCGGCCGACTTTGCCAAGGCCATCGAACAGATCGAGCGTCGCGGGGGCGCGGGAAAGTAGTTCACCGATCGGTGGACCGGCGGCCCCACTGGATGTCCGCAAACTTCAAATACTGCTCCCAGTCATAAGCCGTTACATCGTGCTTGCCCGCGCGGATGTGATACGCCACGGTGTGCATGATGGGATCGTGAAGGGCGGGCATCTGGTCCGTTCCGAGCCCCTGTTTCCCCAATAGCTCGTACACCGGCGAGGCATTCATCGCGCCCAGGAACTCGCCGCGCGGGTCGGACCACTGGTCGCCCTCGGCGCTGGCCACGTAGAGCGGGCGCGGCGCCAGCAGCGCCAGCAGCATGTGGGAATCGAACGGCATCTGGTCTTCGCGGTCGTTATACTTCCGGAAGTTGGCGCAGAACCAGTACGGGAAGTGGGTGTTGAGGTCCTTGGTCCGCTCGCCAAAATCGCGCCGGCTGATGGCGGCCCCGCCCTCGCCGGAGTCGTTCGAGATCGCCATGGCAAAGCGTGTATCCTGCGCCCCGGCCCACAGCGCCGTCTTGCCCAACCGGGAGTGGCCGAAGACGGCCACGTGGCGGGCATCGACGCCGCCGTCGGTTTCGAGATATACATCCGCGCATAAT
>PMYB01000003.1:0-2284 GCA_003170915.1 Bryobacterales bacterium
CGCGCGCCAGTTGCACGGCTGTCGCTTCCACTTCGTGGCCGAACGCGATGTACTCGTGCGACGAAGCCGACCAGCACGGCAGCGGCCGGCCTTCACTGTTGGTCGCGCCGCACTCCAGCGGCCACAGAATACCACCCGTTTCCCCTGGCAGCTCGATGTGCGTCTTGTCGCCGATGCCGAATTTCTTCAGATACTCGTACAACAGGTGCGGGCCGGAGGCGATCGAAATCTTCGCGATGCCAATGTTGGACGACTTGATCAGAACGTGCGCCGCGTCGAGCATCCCGTAGTGGTGCACGTCGTGGATCGGTTTGCGCCCCGGACGGGGAAACACGCCGTTTTCGCAGTACACCGGCGTATCGGGCGTAAATCGCCCGCTCTCCAGTCCCATCGTCAGGGTGATCATTTTCATCACCGATCCGGGCTCGCACGGCGCCTGCACGGCCGTATTCAGCCGCGCTTCGACATCCTTCTGCGTGGGCTTTTCCTCCGCTGGGTCGAAGCTCGGAGCATTGGCCAGCGCCAGGATTTCGCCGTTGGTCGGGTCCATCACCACCACGCTGCCCTTCTCCGCGTGCGCCGCCGCGATGCCTTCCTCGAGCGCGCGCTCGGCCACGTGCTGGATCACGTTGTGGATCGTCAGCGTCACGTTCGCGCCTTGCTCACCCGGGTCGCTGACATAGGTGATGTAGGGGTCCTGGAGCGAGTCCGTCAGCACGCGCATCTTTCCGGGGCGTCCGTGCAGGTCGGCATTCAGTTTCTGCTCGATGCCCGAATTGCCGTTGCCTTCCGCGTCGACGCTGCCCACCACATGCGCGCCGATGCCGCCGTTGGGATACTCCCGCCGCGCGTCCCGCAGGAACTCGACCGCCTTGCTGAAGGGCAGGCTTTTCAGCCCCTGCTCCTCTTCCGGCGTGATGTGGCGCTTCAGCAGCAGGAATCCGCGGCCCGCGCCCTTGCGGTTCTGCAGTTCCTCGATCTTCTGGCGCACCTCCTGCGCATTCAGGCCCAGCGTCGCGGCGACGTTTCCAGCGAAGAACTCCGGCGAGGTTATTTTTCTAGGATTGATGGCCACCGACTCGGTCGGAATGCTGACCGCAAACAGGTGGCCCGTGCGGTCGTTGATCTCTCCGCGCAGAACAGGGATCTCCAGCATGCGCTGCTGTTGCGACTCGACCGCCTGCTTCAGTTCCTTGTGCTCTACGATCTGCAGGATGCACAACCGGACGGCGATGATGATCGCCCATACCAGCACCAGGCCGGCCACGGTCCGCAGGCGCCGCTCATTCAGCCTTTCGACAGGGAATCGCATGCCGCGCCCCGGTTGCCTCCCTTAACTCGAGTGGAACAGAATGGGCAAAACCGCCAGCGGCGGCGGTCTTCGGTCCGTACCTCACTGATTCAACACTCATTCCTCATTCGACGACCGCTATCAGTAGCGGTTTCCTCTCGCTGCGCGCCCCTCGATTTTGCGCCCACGCCCCCGTGGCGGAATGCCCGCAACCGGTCGCCCCGCCCGGTCCGGCCGCTTCTGCCGCCGGCCCCTAGCGCGCCTCTTTCGTCGTTCCGCCCAGTCGCGCGACGGTTTCCTTCGGCGGCGGCGGGTAGATCACCTGCTCCGCCGTCGGCGGGGCGAACCTCGTTCCGGCCCATTCCTCGACATTCTTGGGATTCAGCAGGCGTGACTCCTGCGCCCTCAGCTCGAGCACCTGCGTCTGCAGCCGCCCATGCTCTTCGCGCAGGAATTCCACTCGCCGGCTGGCCAGCAATCCGTAGCACGTCGGACCCACCAGCGCGCTGACGATCAGGCTTCCCAACAGCGCCGAGCCTGCCGCCCAAATGTTGGCCGTCCAGTCTCTCTTGTCCACCACGCGAACCACATTCGTGTTGTCGATCGTTTTCACGTATAGATGGATGTCTTCGCGGGGCAGTGCCCGCAGACGGTAATCGGGTGGATTCGGTCTCCGGTCCTGCGGTTCTTCCGGCCTGCCCGCTCCCAACCAGTCGTAAATTGCCGCCAGCTTTCTCATGGCGTCTCATCCTTCTCGCAATCGCTCTCCATCCCGTCGTTATCGGTTTCACCCCCGCCCATTTCGAGCGCCCTCAGCACGGCGCTGCGTGAGGCAGGGTTGCGCCGGACTTCTTCCCAGCCCGGCCGTATCACATGCTTCGTCAATACCTTTGCCTGGCCCGCGCGCCCCAGGTCGCGGAAAGCGTGCTTAACCTTCCTGTCGTCCAATGATTGGAAGGAAATCACAACCCATCGCCCACCCGGCTTCAGGAA
>PMYB01000003.1:2321-4290 GCA_003170915.1 Bryobacterales bacterium
GCCGGATGCAGCTTTCCGGTCCGCGGCGCGGCCGAGGCCACAACGTCCGCCAAGTGGCGGGTATCGCGGATCGGTCGCGCGCGTACCAGTGCTCTAGCTATCTTCTCTGCCAGCTTCCCCCTTTCTTCGCCATACTCGGTGAACAGCGTGGCGAGCTCCCTTTCGGTAGCCCGATTTACAATATCCGCGGCGGTCCGATCCGCCTGGCGGTCCATTCGCATGTCCAGAGGACCTGCGTTCATCAGCGAAAATCCGCGCTCGTAGCTGGTTAATTGCAAGCGACTCACACCCAAATCCGCCAGAATTCCGTCAACCCGTTCCCAACCCGCCCACGCCAACGACTCAGCCAACTCGGAGAAGGCCGCATGGCGGAACCGAATCCGCTCATGCAAGCCGGCCGTGTTCTCTCGCGCTCGCTCGAGCGACTCCGCATCGCGGTCCAGCCCCAGCACGCACCCAGTGTCGAGCCGCTCCGCGATGGCGCGTGTATGTCCCGCCAACCCGCAGGTGCAGTCCACGTATTTTCCGCCTGGCCGGATCGCCAGGTATTCGAGAGCTTCAGTGACCAGGACGGGAACATGTTCCATTGCTCAATCGACATCGAATCCCAACTCCGCCGCCCGCTCCAGGTCGGTCGGATTCGCAGCCACATTGGCCTGGAATTCCGCCTCGAACTGCTCCTGGAGGTACAGCGTGATAATGTCTTCGAAAAAGCGCAGCTGCACCTGTTTGTTTTCCAGCTCCAACGCTTCCCGTAATTTCTGCGGCAGCGTCACGCGCCCCTGCGGATCCAGGTCCACGTCTCCGCCAAAAGCCTCGGCCGTGCGCGCCATCCGCTTCCTCAGCGCCGGCTCCGGGGCCAGCTTGTTCAGCTCGCGCTCCCATGCGCCGTTGACGTAGATCCGGGCGACGTTTTTGATTTTCGTCGCAAATAGTGTCTGCTCAGCCAGTTGGTGGATGTAATCTGAAAAGCGTGAGGGCAGTTTCAGACGTCCGGTTCCGTCCACTCGCGTCGCATGGTAGCCCCGCGGATTGCGGAGCGGCTGCGGAGCGGTGTCTGGAATAGTGCCTGGCATGATCGTCCTAAACGGGCCGAAACGGGCCGATTTAGCCCGTGGATCCTATAAGGACTGTAGCTCATCGAATCTGAGCTTTCAAGCGGTTTCTCTCCATCTTTCGCCATATTCGCCTTTTGTTTGCAATGAAATACGACCGCTCGGGTGAATTGTCCGCTGAATCGCCTTAAGCGCCGCTCCGGGGCGCGGCGCCGCGCCCGTCAAAACACCGCGAGATCACCGTGCGCGCACGGTGAAAACACGGTAAATTCATGGTGCGCGCATGGTGAAAACACGGTCAATCTACGGTTCTTTTGTGGTGAAAAAGACGGATTACGGCAGCACGGGCAGGAGCGATTCGGCCGCCGGGTCGTGGGTCCGGTAGCGCGCTAACGCGACGCGCCGGTGGCGCACCGCATAGCAGTAAATGCAGCCGTGCGGGCATCCTGTATAGGGATTAAGGCTCATCTTGGGGGGACAGGTGCATAACGGGCTGTTCCAGGGGTCAAATGGTCTGAGAATCATCGGCGTCTGGACCCGTCCAGTCTTTCCAGATCATCTGCGTCCTCCAGAGAGGCTTTAAACTTGATTTCTTCAATTACTGCGTGTTGGATATTGTATCCTTCCGGGCCCTTATGCGCTCCCCTGATCTTCATGTTCAGGATAACCTGGGGCGACAGATCGGCTCCCAACTCATCCTGATCTCTTACCAGGGCTTTCAGGCGACAATTCAAATCCCTGGCATCTTTCCGGCTGAGGCCACGCCATGCCCAGCCTACAGGCACAAGCCCCCCATCACTCCTCAATGCCACGCGAAACTTTGCATAGGCCTGCTCTCTCTCGCCCTGGCCATACTCTGCCCTGATGATTATGGCGGCTAAGGTCTCCTCGGCTCTAATTATGAAGTCATATCC
>PMYB01000218.1 GCA_003170915.1 Bryobacterales bacterium
TAGGCGGCGGCCAGCACGGAGACGTCTTTGACGCCGGCTTTGCGCTCCCACTCGGCGGCATATTTTCCGAGCAGGTGATGCAGCTCGCCCGTGCCCATCTCTTTCTGAAATTCGGGCTGGATGAGAATGCCGCGCAGGATTTCGTCGGTAGCCATGAGGCAGTCGCTGTATCCGAGAAGCACGTCGTAGACGCGCACGATGTCGTTGTCGCGCAGCTCGGTGTCGTCCATCTTGAAGCTGCCCACACGCACGGGATAGTTCAGCGCGAAGTGCAGGTCGTGATAGAGGATGGCGCCGGTGGAGACGATCCAGTCCACAAAACCGGCCTTGATGAGCGGGACGATGGAAGAACAGCCGAGGCCCGCCGGAGTGAGCGCGCCGGAAAGGCTCATGCCGATGGTCACGTCCGGCTCAAGCATCTTCCCGGCGAAAAGCTGGCACCCTTCCTTGAGCCGCGCGGCGTTGTACGCCAGAAACGCGTTATCGACGAGGTCGGCCAGCTTCTCCTTGCCCGTGAGGTTTTTGGGCAAGATGCGTTTGCCGGAGAGGTACTTCTCGCGGTTGGGGCAGGTCTTCTTCTTGAGCCAGTCCGGCATTTCGGACAGATCTTCACGGTAGCGGCGGTTGGTGTGGGGAGTCTTGGGCATGGTTGGTAAACCACCGATTTTAACGCACAATCGAATTATGGCCGCACCGTTCGAAAAGACGCCCGCCTCGCTGGGGTTCTCGATGCCCGCGGAATGGGAGACGCACGAAGCCACCTGGTTGGCATGGCCTCATAATCCGACGGATTGGCCGGACAAGCTCGATATCATTCGGTGGGTCTACACTGAGATCGTGCGCAGAGTTTCGCCGGGCGAGGCCATCCGCATGCTGGTCAACTCCAGGAGCGAAGAGAAACTGGCCCGCCGCTACCTGGACCGCGTGGGAGCGGACGCGCGGGGAGTCGAGTTCATCGTCCATCCGACCAACCGCGGCTGGACTCGCGATAGCGGCCCGGTGTTTGTGCGGCGGGGCCCAGAGGGCGCCCCCGGCCGCCGGCTCGAAACCGCGATCGTGCATCTCCATTTCAACGCGTGGGCCAAGTATCCCGATTGGCGCAAGGACCGCCGTGTGCCGGAGACCGCCGCCAAGCGGCTCGGGAAACGGCTGTTCCACGCGCAATGGAAGGGACGCCCATTCGT
The DNA here is from genome assembly GCA_003170915.1 of Bryobacterales bacterium. GTDB lineage: Bacteria > Acidobacteriota > Terriglobia > Bryobacterales > Bryobacteraceae > Fen-178. The sequence goes on from PMYB01000218.1 coordinate 1,185, forward strand.
GCTCGAAGGCGGCGGCATCGAAGTGAACGGACGCGGCACATTGCTTACGACCGAGGAGTGCTACGGGAATGCGAAGACGCAGGTTCGCAACCCGGGCCTGGGCCGGAAAGAATTCGAGGAGACTTTACGGGACTACCTCGGCGCGACCAACATCGTCTGGCTGGGCGGCGGCGTGGCCGGTGACGACACTCACGGCCACGTCGATGACATCTGCCGCTTCGTGAATGCCCGGACGGTGGTGCTGATCAAAGAGGATGACCCCAAAGACATCAACTTTCGTCCGCTGGCGGAGAATTGGGAGCGGATCGAGGACTTCCGGCTGGAGGACGGCTCGAAGCCCGAGGTGGTGGCGCTGCCCATGCCGAGGCCGCTCTACTTCGACGGCGACCGCCTGCCGGCGAGTTACGCCAACTTCTACATCGCAAATGCGGCCGTGCTGGTCCCCACCTTTAACGACCCCAACGACCGGGTGGCGCTGGGCATACTCGGGGAACTCTTCAAAGACCGCATGGTGGTGGGGATCCATGCCGTCGACCTGGTGCTGGGGTTCGGCACGCTGCACTGCCTGACTCAGCAGCAACCAGCGGAGTAGGGGGCAGGCTACCGTTCCGGCCGCGGTTCCGCGATGACATAGTGCGCCGAGTTGCTGATGAAGATCGCGCCGAACAGGCTGGCCGGCAGAAGCCCGTCTTCCGGGCACGGAGCATTGGTGGCGACCGCCGCCATCGCCGGGCGATAGGTCCTCTCCCCAATCCGCATCGTGGCGCCGCGCACCATTGGAACCGCACCCGTTCCCGACGCAGTCTGGAGGGTGCCGCCCGGAGCCGCGGGTGCAGGAGCGTGGAACAGGATCAGGGCTTCGGTGCCGGAATCCAGCACCAGGTCGCCATAGCTCGTCGAGATGGCCATGCGCCCGTCCACCGTCCGCACCGGCATGCGCGCCCCGTCCGGGACGCTGGCGCCAAATACCAGCCGCCGGCCCCGGAAATCCAGCAGGTAGTCGAAGCGCGAGAGAAACTCCTGCCCCAGTACTCCCTGAATCTCGGGCGACAGCGCATGCACCCCATCCATATTGGTGAACAGGAACTCCTGATTGGCGGCTGAGGCTTCCCCCAGCGCGACCTCGCTCACCCGCCCGCCCGGCACCCGCGTGGCTCCCGAAGCGGTGGCCAGCACCACCTGGTACGACGGCGCCAGACCCAGCTTGCGCGCCAGCGCTTCTTCCATCTGGTTGGTCTGCGCTCCGGTATCCAGCAGGAAACGGAACGGTCCCTGGCCGTTGAGGAAAACCTGGCTGGCCACGGGCCGGCCTCCCAGGATTTCCAGCTTGACGAAAGGCCCGGAGGGCGGAAGGGTGCGCCCTGCCAGCGGCGCCGCCGTTATAATAATGAGGCTGAAGATCAGTTTGTGTGTCATGGCCGCATGGTGCGGCCGGGTGCCCTTCCAAGTCGTGAGGAGGCCGGGATGTTATTCGGATGCCGCGTGAGGAAATCATGAGGAGTTCGGCAGAGCCTCCGTATCGCTTCGACGATGTGGTCGTAGACCCATCGAATCTGCGACTTACGGTCGGCGGCGTGGTTCGACCCGTAGAACCGAAAAGCTTCCGTCTGCTACAGTTCCTGATCGAAAACCGCGACCGGGCGGTATCCAAAGACGAGATTTTCCAGGCCGTCTGGCCCGATGTGACGGTCACCGACAACGCCCTCACACGGGCCGTGGCCCAAGTGCGCAAGGCTCTTGATGACGACCCCAAGGAGCCGCGATACATCGAGACCGTGCCCACCGTGGGATACCGGTTCCTGGCTGCCGTGACAACCGCCGCTCCGGAAGCGTCGGCCGCGGCCGCACACCCACGGGCAGCGAGGTGGCATCTTGCTCTGGCCGTACTCGTAGTAGCGATCCTGGGCGGGGCCGCGATCTGGCGCTTCCTGCCACGCGCCGCAGGCCCCAGCAGCCTGTCGAGCGCGCAGCTCACTTCGGGCGAGGGCCTGGACATCTGCGCCGCTTTTTCGCCCGTCGGGAACCTGGTAGCTTACGCTTCCGACCGCAGTGGCCCGTTTGAAATCTACGTGCGCTCGCTCGATTCCTCCGCACGGGAACTCCAGCTCACCAGCAACGGCAACCAGAACCTCTTCCCGGCCTTTTCACCCGACGGGCAGCACGTGGCCTTTAGCGCCATGCGCGAGCGCGGCATCTACCGCGTGCCGGCACTCGGCGGGTCCCCCCGCCGGATGACGGATTTCGGCGCGCAGCCGGCCTGGTCGCCGGACGGCAAATGGATCGTGTTCCATTCGGAGGCCCCGTCATCGCTGGCCACCTGGGATTACTACAATGGGGCGGCCGAATCAAGTCTCTGGCTGGTCCCCGCCGAGGGGGGCGAACCACGCCAGATCACCGGCCGCGACCATCCTAAAGGCAGGGGCCAGGGCTTTCCTTCGTGGAGCCCGGACGGAAAAGAAATCCGCTTCGTCAACTACCTGGCGAACGACGAGTGCAGCATGTGGAGCTACCGCATCGGGGATGGTTCGTTGCGTATGCTTTTCTCGGGAGGCTACTTGGGGCTCGGCAGCGCCACCTTTGCACGCGACGGCCGAAACATGTACTACATCACCGTCCAGTACAACGGCGACATCGCCATCTGGCGGCAATCTCTCAACCCGAATACCCTGCATCCGGCAGGAGCGCCGGTGATGCTGTTTCAGCCGAGTGTCGGCGTTCCGCGCGACCTTTCGCTGGCGCCGGACGGAAAGCACCTGGTTTACAGCGCGGTCCTTTCCGAAAGCAAGCTCCTGAAGCTGGGCATGTCGGGTGGTTCGCCCGATGGCCGCGAGCCGGAGCCGCTCACCCACGAGGTCAGCTTTCGGCACACGAACCCCAGAATTTCACCGGACGGCAAGCTCCTGGCGTACGCTCAGATCGCCAAGGGGCAGCCGGCGAGAATCATGGTGATGTCATTTGTGGACGGCCAGGCGGCTCCTGTCGGCTCCGCATCGGGATGGCAGAACAACCCGCACTTCAGCCGCGATGGCAGGTTTGTTTTCTATGAGGCGGGTAAGGACCCGCAGCCCCCGTGGTGGTTCCGGAGCGTGCGGTTGGCCGACGGCGAAGTTCAGAACCTGGCCGGGGAACCGCCAGGGGCCGCGTTTCCGGACTTCTCCCCGGATGACGCGGAGGTGGCATTCCACGATGTTTCCGGGAACGTGCTTCACACCTGGAAACTGAATTTCAAAAGCGGAGTCAGAACCCAGCTCACCTCTGGACCGTCGGGCATCGGGTACCCGCGGTACTCGCACGACGGGGTGTTGTTGTGCGTTCAAGTGGAGCAACCATTCGGGGTGTGGCAGATAGCCTTGATTCCGGCCTCCGGCGGGCCGCTACGAATCGTCAAGGACGCGGGCGTCAACTACGCATACAGCTTCTCGCCGGACGACAGCAAGATCCTCTATGCCGGCTTGGAGAATGGCGTGTGGAACATCTACTGGGTTTCCACCAGCACGCACGAGATCCGCCAACTGACGCATTACCAGAATTCGCGCACCTACGTCCGTGACCCCGATTGGGCGCTGACGGGCGACAAGATCGTCTACGAATTCAACGAATCCAACGGCAACGTCTACCTCGGGGAGCTGCGCTAGCGTGCCGCGCCCGCAATCTCTTTGAGCACCCGCTCCATCTCCGCCGCCGGGTCCGCCGCGCGCGTGATCTGGCGGCCCATCACCAGGTAATCGGCGCCGTTCCGAATGGCTTCGGCGGGGGTGGCCACGCGCTTCTGGTCGCCCCTGGCGGCGCTGGCGGAGCGGACGCCCGGCGTCACCAGAATCGCCTTCGGCCCCACAATCCTTCGCAGGGCCGCGGCTTCGAGCGGGGAGGCGACGATGCCGTCCACACCGGCCTCCATCGCCTGGCGCGCGCGCCGCTCGACCAACTCGGAGACTTCACAGTTGTAACCCAGTTCGTCCAGGTCCGCGCGGCCGAAGCTCGTCAGCACCGTGACGGCCAGCAACTTCAGATCGCTCGCCGCCCGGCCCTCGACCGCCGCGCGCATCACCGAGCCGACGGCATGCACGGTGAGAAAGCGAACGCCGGTGCGCGCCACCTGCGCCACGGCCCGCTTCACCGTCTCGGGGATATCGTAGAACTTCAGGTCGAGGAAAACGTCTTTGCCCTGCCCCAGCAGCTCGCGGACGAAATCCATGCCGGCGGCGGCATAGAGTTCCATGCCGACCTTGTAGAAATCGACGCTGCCGCCAAGCCGCGCCACCAGCGCGCGCGCTTCCGCGGCCGATTCGACGTCCAGGGCGACGATGATCGGGTTCGGTTTCATACGAGGCGGATGGGCTTGTCTTTCTCCTCGCGCTCGAGCACACGGCCGACGCGGTAGGCGCCCTCGAGTTGCGCGGCATCGGCTTCCGGCAGCGCGATCAGCAGGCCCCCGGAGGTCTGCGGGTCGTAGAGCAGGTCTTCGATTTCGCGCGGCAGTTGGCGCAGCGTTTCCACGGCGCAGCCCGCGAATTCACGGTTGTTCTTCAATCCGCCGGGCACCGCGCCCTGGCGGGCGTACTCCAACGCGCCGGGCAGAAAGCGAAGCTGGTCCACCGCGATTTCGAGCGTCACCCCACTCGCGAGCGCCATCTCGCGCGCGTGCCCGATCAGCCCAAAGCCAGTCACATCCGTGCAGCCGTGGACGTCGAAGCGCAGCATCTCTTCGCAGGCGCGGCAGTTCAGCGTGAGCATGGATTCAATCGACGTCTCGACATCCTCGGGCTTCGCGATGCCGCGCTTGAGGGCGGTGGAGATCACGCCGGTCCCGAGGCGCTTGGTGAAGACCAGGGCATCGCCGGGGCGCGCGCCGGAGTTGGCTTTGACGCGCGCGGGGTGGATGACGCCCGTCACGGCATAGCCGAACTTGATTTCGTCGTCGGCCACGCTGTGGCCGCCCAGGATGGAGCAGCCGGCCTCGTGCATCTTCTCCGCGCCGCCCTTGAGGATCTGCGCAAGATCGGAGAGATCGCCTTTCGCCGGCCAAGCCACGATGGAGAGCGCGGAGATGGGGCGGCCGCCCATGGCGTAGACGTCGCTCAGCGCGTTGGCGGCGGCAATGGCGCCGAAGGTATAGGGATCGTCGACGATGGGAGTAAAGAAATCCACCGTCTGCACCAGGGCACACTCCGGCGTCAGCTTGTACACGCCGGCATCGTCGGCGGTGTCAAACCCAATCAGCACGTTTTCATCGGCCCAGCGGGGCACGGTGGCCAAGACTTGGTCCAATAACTTTGGACCTAGCTTGGACGCTCAACCCGCGGCCTTCACGTGGGCCGTCAGTTTGCGGAGCTGCGTGGTATCGCCCATGCGAGTGTCCTTACTATAATAACGGGCATGCGATACACTGCACGTCTTGCCGCTGTCTTGCTTCTGGGATTGGCTTTCACGCTGGTTTCGCGGGAGCCGCAAACCGACCCGCGCCTGAAGAAGGCGTCCCGCGCCGGCGAGCGGAACGGCTGGATCCAGGTGCACCTGGAGGGGACGCCGGGCGAAATCGGTTTCCAGCACGGGTACCTGCTGGCGCCCGAGATCAAAGACACCTTCCAGGACATCTCCATCGAGATGGCGCACGATGAGAAAAAGCCCTGGGAGTTCTTCCGCAAGACCGCGCAGGAGGTCTTCTGGCCGCACATCGAGCAGGAGTATCGGGATGAGCTGGCGGGTATCGCCGAAGGGCTGAAGGCGCGCGGCGCGACGCTGGACCTATGGGACGTGGTGGCGCTGAACGCGTGGCTCGAGCTGCCCTATTACGACAAGTGGCTCGACAAGGGCCAACCCACCGCCTCCGCGGGCCCGGGAGACCATTGCAGCGCGTTCGTAGCCACGGGCAGCTACACCAGGGACGGGCGCGTGGTGATCGGGCACAACAATTGGACCAGCTATGCCTCGGGCGAGCGCTGGAACATCATGTTCGACATCGCACCGGCGAAAGGCAGCCGGATGCTCATGGATGGCATGCCGGGGCTGATCCACAGCGGCGACGATTTCGGAGTGAACGCGGCGGGCATCATCATCACCGAGACGACGATCAGTAACTTCAACGGATTCGACCCCGACGGCATTCCGGAGTTCGTGCGGGCGCGCAAGGCCATGCAATACGCCGGTTCCATCGACGATTTCGCGCGGATCATGAAGGAAGGCAACAACGGCGGGTATGCCAACAACTGGCTGGTGGCCGACCGCAAAACCAACGAGGTCGCAGACCTCGAGCTGGGGCTGAAAAATGTGACGCTGGAGCGCACCAAGGACGGTTTTTTCGTGGGCGCGAATTTCCCGGTGGATGCGAAGCTGACCAGAGAGGAAACGACTTTCGATCCGGCGGACAAAACTACGAGCCAAAGCGCGCGGCACCAGCGCTGGCTGACGCTGATGGAGCAGAACAAGGGCCGGATCGACATAGCCGCGGGGCAGAGATTCCTGGCGGACCACTTCGACGCGTACGAAGGCAAAGTCCATGCCAGCGAGCGCACGCTTTGCGGGCACATCGAGCTTTCGCCGCGCGGGATGGGGACCTGGGAACGGCCCTACGCGCCCTCGGGCGCGGTTCAGAACAAGGTGACGGATGCGGCGGGAGCGGAGAAGATGTCGCTGACCGCCGCGCTAGGGCACGCCTGCGGCGTGGGGTTCAAAGCGGCGCGCCACCTGGCGCAGCATCCGGAGTTCGCATGGCAGAAGGACGTGTTGCGAGACATGCCCGCGCGCCCGTGGACGCGGTTTACGGCGCGGTAGCGGTTTTTTCTTGCTCATTGCGCCATTTCGAAGGACACTGTGGTTTAAGGAGACGACGCGTTGGAGAGAAACGGGCGCAAAGGCTCGCTGGTGATGGAGCCGACGGAGCGGTGGACACCCCGGGTGGCCAGCGACCTCTATGACGTCGCGAGCTGGGGCAAGGGCTACTTCTCGGTGAGCGACGGCGGGCACGTCCGGGTCCACCCGGAAAAGGACCCCGCCCGGTCGATCGACCTCAAGGAACTGGTGGATACGCTGGTGCTGCGAGGCATCGGCCTCCCCATCCTCATACGCTTCGCCGATATCCTGAAGCACCGGCTGGGCGAGCTTCATGGCGCCTTCGACACGGCCATCGCGGAGCACAAGTATCAGGGCGGCTACTGTTGCGTGTACCCCATCAAGGTCAACCAGCAGAGGCAGGTGGTGGAAGAGGTCCTGGAATTCGGCAAGCCGTTCCATTTCGGCCTGGAAGCCGGCTCCAAGGCCGAGTTGATGGCGGTCATGGCGCTGGCGGATAATGACACCCCCATCATCTGCAACGGCTTCAAGGACGATGAATACATCGAGATGGCCATGCTGGCCCAGAAAGTGGGCCGCCAGATCATCCCGGTGGTGGAAAAATATACCGAGCTGCACTTGATCCTGAAGTACAGCCAGCGGGTGGGCGTGCGGCCAACCATCGGGTTGCGCGTCAAGCTGGCCAGCCGCGGCTCGGGGCGGTGGAAATCCTCGGGCGGGTACCGGTCGAAGTTCGGTGTCTCCGCCACCGAGGCCATGCGCGCACTCCAGGAGCTGAAGGACCTCGGCATGGCCGACTGCCTCAATCTGCTGCACTTCCACCTGGGCAGCCAGATCACCAACATCCGCCAGATCAAAGCGGCGGTGAACGAAGCGGTGCGCGTGTACGTGGACCTGGCGCGCGCCGGCGGCGGGCTGAAGTACCTGGACGTGGGCGGCGGCCTGGGCGTGGACTACGACGGCTCGCAGACGGATTTCGAATCGAGCGTCAATTACACGCTCCAGGAATACGCCAACGACATCATCTACCACGTGCAGAACGTGTGCGACGAAGTAGGGGTGGCGCACCCCACCATCGTCACCGAGAGCGGCCGCGCCATCGCCGCCTATCACAGCGTGCTGGTGTTCAACGTGTTGGGGGTGGCCGGAATGGGCGAGGCCGATGTGCCGCCCGAGCCGCCGCCGGACGCCGAGCAGCCGCTCATCGACTTGCAGGAAACCTACCGCTCGCTCACCGCGAAAAACCTGCTCGAAAGCTACCACGACGCGCAGCAGGCGCTCGACCAGGCGCTGAACCTGTTCAGCCTCGGGTACCTCTCGCTGGACCAGCGTTGCATCGCCGAGAACCTCTACTGGGCGATTTCGCGAAGAATCCAGAAGATGGCGCGCGAGCTGGATTATTTCCCCGAGGAGCTGGAAGGCATCGACGCCATGCTCTCGGACACTTACTTCTGCAACTTCTCGCTGTTCCAAAGCATGCCGGATAGCTGGGCCATCAAGCAGCTTTTTCCCATCATGCCGATTCACCGGCTGGAGGAAGAGCCGTCGCGCCCCGCCGTGCTGGGCGACATCACCTGCGACTCGGACGGCAAAGTGGACGCGTTCATCGACCGCCGCGACGTGAAGCGCACGCTATTGCTGCACACTTTCAACGGCGGCGATTATTACCTGGGGGCGTTCCTGCTGGGCGCTTACCAGGAAATCCTGGGCGACCTGCACAACCTGTTCGGCGACACCAACGCCGTGCACGTCCGGCTGGGGCCCACCGGCGACGTGATGCTGGATTCGGTGATCAAGGGCGATACCGTGCGCGAGGTGCTGAACTACGTGCAGTTTTCCTCGGACTCGCTGGTGGCGAAGCTGCGCCGGGACGTCGAAACCGCCTTGCGCGAAAGCCGTCTGACCTACGAGGAAAGCGGCGCGATACTCAAATTCTACGAGGAAGGCCTGCACGGGTATACCTACCTGGAAGACGTGCACGAGCAGTAGGGGGCGGTGTAATTTCACCGCGCCGCTTCCTTCGCGTATAATGAAATGAAGGTGAACTGGGTCACATTTCCCCTTACAAGGAATTTCCATCGATGTCCACGCTAGAGGTTTCGCCGCTGGCGCCTGTTTCAGGCCAAGCGAGCCAACCCGTCATCAACGATTTCAGTATCCAGGTCGCAACCGTGAACGGCTCCGGCAGCCAGACTGCCAATACCGTCCTGATGCGCGCCCTCTTTCAAATGGGCATCCCCGTCTCCGGGAAGAACATGTTCCCGTCCAATATCGCCGGGCTGCCTACATGGTTTACCATCCGCGCCAGCAAGCAGGGGTACGTCGGCCGCCGCAAGGAAGTGGACTTCCTGGTGGCCATGAATCCCGAAACCGCGCGGGAAGACGTCATGCAGCTCGCGAGCGGCGCCGCCGTGGTCTATGACGCGGCGTTGAAGCTCAACGAGCTGCGTAGCGATCTCCACTTCTATCCCGTGCCGTTCGATAAACTCGTGGCGCCGGTTTGTCCGGAGCCGAGGCTGCGCAAGCTGGTTCGCAACATGATCTACGACGGCGTGCTGGCGCAGTTGCTCTCCATCGAAATGGAGCAGGTCCGCACGGCGCTGGTGAAGCAATTCGGCAAGCGCAAGGCGAAAGCCGCCGACATGAACTGGGGCGCGTGCCAGGCGGGTTTCGATTACGCCGCCGCGAATTTCACCAAGAGCGACCCTTACCGCGTCGAGCGCATGAACGAAACCGCCGGCAAAATCATCATCGACGGCAATTCGGCCTGCGCCCTCGGCGCCATGTTCGCGGGGGTAACGGTGGTCACCTGGTATCCCATCACTCCCTCGTCGTCGCTGGTGGAATCGCTGATCGGCTACATGAAGCGCTTCCGGCGCGACCCCGAAACCGGCAAAGCCACCTACGCCATCGTGCAGGCGGAAGACGAGCTGGCCTCCATCGGCATGGCGCTGGGCGCGGGTTGGGCGGGCGCGCGCTCCATGACGGCCACGGCCGGTCCGGGCATCTCGCTCATGTCGGAATTCGTCGGCCTGGGCTACTACACGGAACTGCCCGCCGTCATCTTCAACGTCGAGCGTGTCGGCCCCTCCACCGGCCTGCCCACGCGCACCCAGCAGGGCGACATCCTGACCACCGCCCTTCTCTCCCACGGCGACACCCGCCACCCCATATATTTTCCGTGCTCGCCCGAAGAGTGTTTTTCCATGGCGATTGAAGCCTTCGACCTGGCCGAGCGCTTCCAGACCCCGGTCTTCGTCATGACCGATCTCGACCTGGGCATGAACAACTGGATGGCCGGCGCGTTCCAGTACCCCGAACAACCCATCCAGCGCGGCAAGGTGCTGACCGCCGAAGATCTTCAGAAGCTGGGCGGTTTCGCGCGCTACCGGGATTTGGACGGCGATGGCGTCGGCTATCGCACGCTTCCCGGCACCAATCATCCCGCCGCGGCTTATTTCACGCGCGGCAGCGGCCACAACGACAAGGCCCAGTACAGCGAGCGCGAGAACGATTACATCAATAACATGGACCGCCTGGCGCACAAGTTCGAGACCATGCGCCAGCACGTTCCCGCGCCGGCGGTTCAGATCGGCGAAAAGGCCAGAATCGGCTTCATCGCCGTGGGAACGTCGGATTACGCCGTGCGCGAAAGCTGCGATCAGTTGAAGAGCGACTACGATATCGAGGCCAGCTACCTGCGCCTGAAAGCGTATCCGTTCACACCGCACTTGCAGGATTTCATCCGCCGTCATGAGCGGGTCTACGTGGTGGATCAGAATCGCGACGCGCAGTTGCTGGGCCTGATGCGCCTGGAACTCGACGCCGATTTGATCGCGAAACTACGCAGCGTGCGTTACTACGGCGGCCTGCCGTTGGACGCGCGCACGGTCACCGAAGAGGTCGCCGGACAGGAGGGCAAATGAGCACAATAGCGACGCCTCCGCCCAAGAAAGTCAACCGCATCGGGCTGGAGGTTCTCAATTACAAGGGCGCCAAGACCACGTTATGCGCCGGCTGCGGCCACAACGCTATTTCCGAGCGCCTCATCGAGTGTTTCTACGAGCTCGGCGTGGAGCCGTGGACCGTCGCCAAGTTCTCGGGCATCGGCTGCTCGTCCAAGTCGCCGGCTTATTTCCTGGGCCTCTCGCACGGCTTCAACAGCGTACACGGCCGCATGCCCGCCATCGCCACCGGCGCGCTCCTGGCCAACCGCAACCTGTTGGGCCTGGGCGTCACTGGCGATGGCGACACGGCCTCGATCGGCCTCGGCCAGTTCATGCACCTGGTGCGCCGCAACATGCCGATGATCTACGTCATCGAGGACAACGGCGTATACGGCTTGACCAAGGGCCAATTCTCTGCCACCGCCGATCTGGGCTCCACGCTCAAGACCGGCGTGCACAACGATCTGCCACCGTTCGATTGCTGCGCCCTGGCGATGCGATGGGGCGCAACCTTCGTGGCGCGTTCTTTCAGCGGCGACAAAAAGCAGCTTCAGGCCATTCTCAAGACGGCCATCGCGCACCGCGGCCTCTCCGTCATCGACGTGATTTCGCCCTGTGTGACTTTCAACGACCACGAGGGTTCCACCAAGAGCTACAGCTATGTGAAGGAACACGAAGAAGTCCTGCAAGAGCTGGATTTCGTGCCGTCATTCGAGGATATTTCAGTCGACATCCCGGATGGCGCGGTCATGGACGTTCGGATGCACGACGGTTCCCACCTGCGCATCCGCAAGCTAGGCCGCGATTTCGACCCGACCAACCGCCAGGCCGCCCTGAACATGTTGGAGTCCGCCGACGCCAAGGGCGAAGTGGTTACAGGCGTGTTGTATGTGAACACCGCAAAGCCCACCTTCATCGACCTATTGAACATGGTAGACGACCCAGTCGGCACCCTCCCGCAATCGAGAACCCGCCCGCCAAAGTCCGCGCTGGACGAAGTGATGGAAGAGTTGCGGTAGAGTTCTACATTTTCCCTAGATTTTCCGCCCCTTCCGCGCACTACATGCAATGTGGGGCAGGCGCTTTCGCCTGCCAACCCTCGGATTTTCAAGAAATTCCGCGGGCCGACGGCCCATCCCAACAGGCTACTCAACCCCGAAACTATTGAGATTGGG
>PMYB01000172.1 GCA_003170915.1 Bryobacterales bacterium
TAATTATGCGCGGATGTATAGTCCATGGCGCGGCTCAGCCCCCACGCCCACGCGCCGATGGCGCCCCATTCATCGGCCGCCGGAGCGGTCTGGCCCGGCTTGAAGAAGAGCGGCCGCACGCCGTACTCGATGCCGCCGTCGAAATCCGGCTCGATGTCGCCGTAGTAAATGGTAGCCAGGCCGTAGCCGTGCTCGAGGATCTTCTCGAGCTGCCACTGCTCGGTCGCGGCGCCTCTCGACTTTTCCGAGGCGCGCCGCTTCACCATCGCCTTGGTGGCCGGGTCGCGCACCCACTCTTCGCCAAGCTCGATACCGGAGTCGGCCGAAACTGTCTGGTTTCCCGCAAAGCTGAGACCCAAGAACACCGGCGCCGGTTTCCTCGAGCCCGCCGGCATATAGATGAGCAGGTCCATCTTCGGCCCGTGGTTTTCTCCGGCGAACCAGAAGGTGACCTGCTTGCGGACCGCCTTGCCGCCGAGGGCGTGCTGGTCGACCGAGTTGACCTTGACGGTGAGCTTGAGCCGTTGCGAAGGAGTGCGCCCAAAAACCTCGGTCCGGTAGAGGTCGAGGATTTCCGGCCGCCGCCGGTTCTGCCAGGCCTTGGCATCGCGAACCCGCTCGCCGTTCGCCATCACCAGCGGATCCGGCAAAGTGTATTTCGGGACCTTGGCTTCGTCGTAGTTGGCATCCGGCCCTTGAGCGCCGGCGCTGAAGCATGCCAGTAGTACGGCGACCGCTGGCAGAAGGCTAACTCCGTGCGATGTAGACGACATGGGTTTGTGTGAATTCATACAGTCCGTGTTTGCCATCGGCGCCTCCGATGCCGCTCTTGCGCCAGCCGGCGTGGAAGCCCTGCATGGCTTCGAAGTTCTCGCGGTTGATGTAGGTCTCGCCGAAACGGATCTCCCGGCAGGCCCTGAGGGCGACGTCGAGGTCGCGCGTGTAAATGGACGAGGTCAGCCCAAAGTCGGAATCGTTGGCCCAGGCGATGGCTTCATCGAGGTCGTCGAAGGTCACAACAGGGATCACCGGGCCGAATATTTCACAGCGGATAATCTCCATTTCCTGGCGGCAACCGGTGAGCACCGTGGGCTGGTAATAATAGCCGCCCTCGCCGGGACCGCGCCCGCCGCCGGTGGTGAGGGTAGCGCCGGCCGCCACCGCGCCGCGCACCAGCGTGTCGACTTTCCGGAAGCCGGCCTGGTTGATGAGCGGGCCGTAATCGACGGATTCATCCGCCAGCGGGTCGCCGAAGCGAGTGGCCTTCATGGCGGCAGTCAGCTTGTCCACGAACTCGTCGGCGACGCTGCGCTGAACATACACGCGCTCGGCGCAGTTGCAGACCTGGCCGCTGTTGATGACGCGGGAGGCCTTGACGGCTTCGACGGCGAGCGCCATATCGGCATCGGCCATGACGATGGCGGGCGCCTTTCCGCCCAGCTCGAGGCTCACCTTCGTGATGTTGGGTGCGGCCGCCGCCATGATAGCGGATCCCGTCTCGACGCTGCCCGTAAGGCTGATCATGCCGATGCGCGGGTCGGTGGCAATAGCCATGCCGACGGAAGAGCCGCGGCCGTGGACTATGTTGATGACGCCCGGGGGCAGGCCCGTTTCAGCCACCAGATCGCAGAACTTGACGGCGTTGTGCGGTGTTTCCTTGCTGGGCTTGATAACGATGGTGTTGCCGGTGACAAGGGCTGGGGCAACCTTGCGGGCGATCAGAAAGAACGGGAAATTCCAGGGGAGGATGCCGCCGATCACGCCGATGGGCTGGCGAAACAGGAAGATGGTCTCGCCCGGGCGATCGCTTTCGAGAATCTCGCCCTCGATGCGGCGCGCCCATTCGGCCATGTAATCCAGATAGTCGGCGGTAAAGGCAACCTCGACGCGGGCCAGGCCCAGGACCTTGCCCTGCTCTTCGGCGATCGCGCGGGCGAGCGGTTCGACGTGTTCGCGGATTCTGGCGGCAATCGCGCGCAGGGCCTTGGCGCGCTCGATGGCCGGCCGTTTGCCCCAGCCGCTTTGGGCCGCTTCCGCCGCCGAGACGGCCGCGTCCACATCGGCCTGGCTGCTGTCGGGCACGGTGCAGATTGTCTGCCCGGTGGAAGGGTTGGTCACCTCGATGCGATCCGCGCCGCTCGAAGGAACGAATTTGCCGTTGATGAAGTTGTGGTAGTGCTGCATGAGCGTATCCCCCAACTATTCTCGCCCAAGCGTCCATGGAGCGGGCTTGGGGCGCCCTTCGGGCGGTCTGGCGATCCGTCCGTAAGCGGTGGTCGTCGAGAGGGTAGAATTCACCGCGGAGGCGCGGCTGGAACAGCGGACGCGGCAACATGTTAACGGGACAGATTGGCGAATATCTGGTCTGCGCGGAACTGGGTCGGTGCGACTTAATTGCCACACCTTTTTCTGGGAACGTCCCAAGTTTCGATGTACTGGCAACCGACAAATCGTTCCGCACTGTCCTCATTCAGGTCGATTGCATCGCACCGTAACCGCGATCGCTTCTTCGTGCTCACAATGGCAGATTTGCAGAAGGTGTGTGTCAACTGCTATGCCCGATGGATGGACCCGCGCCAATGGAAGCGCCCGCGGTCTCCCGAATGTTACGACTGCAGATACGACGTTGATGCGATTTCTCGGTTCAAGGATAACTGGGACCTAATTACCCGTCGCCTTCAGAGGCTTTAGCCGGCCTTCCTCTTCGACTCCGGCCGGCTTCCCCGCCCTTCGTTCAGCGCTTGCCTGAGCAGTGTCTTGATTACCGCTTGCCGGCTGACGTTGAGGCGGGCCGCCCGCTCATCGAGCTCCCGCAACATGCCGTGGGTCAGGTCTACGTTGACGCGGCGGACCGGTCTCACCACTGTGAACTTGTTGGTGAAGTACGCGGAAACATCTTCGCCCCGCGATGCCATCTCAGCGATCTCGTCGGCGGTGGGTATGGTCCTAGACGCTTTCGGCATAGCTTTGCTCTTCTTGACTGGTCGCCTTCCAGGCCGTGACCAGATGGTAGTATTCGCCTTCGGAGTCGTGCCTGACCTCGAAGATGACGGAACAGAGGCGGCCGCGGCACCATCCGATGGCACGAAACTGTTCCGGATTGTCGCTCTTCTGGTCAACCACGTATACCTGGTCGAAGATCTCCTGCGCCTCTTTCAGGCTGACGCCATGTTTCTGTTTGACGTCCCGGCTCTTCGCCCGTTCGAAGTCGAAGCGCATCTCGTTATATAACTGTTATATCATCCAGGGACGGCGGCGGTTGGCAACCGCCGCGCAGGATGCCATCCTGCCCCACATCGCTTGAGAGTGGAGCAGAACAAATCTGATACCCTCTATGCATACCGGGAAGCGTATGAAAATCCGTTCTTTTGCAGTGTGCCTGCTGTGTTCGGTTGCGGGAGCACAGCCGTTTTCTAGCAGTCTCTTCGATCGACTCGAGTGGCGGCTGATCGGGCCGTTTCGCGCCGGGCGCGTGGTCGCGGTGGCGGGAATTCCGGGCGATCCGAACACGTTCTATTTCGGGGCCGTGGGTGGCGGGGTCTGGAAGACTACCGACGCGGGCACGGTGTGGATGCCGGTCTTCGACCAGCAGCGCATCGCCTCCATCGGAGCCATCGCCGTGGCGCCGTCGAACCCCAACGTGGTTTATGTGGGCACCGGCGAGACCGACATCCGGTCCGATCTTGGAATCGGCGACGGCGTCTACAAGTCCGTGGACGGCGGCAAGACCTGGCGAAATGTCGGCCTGCGCGACTCGCGGCAGATTGGGTCGATCCGCGTCGATCCGCGGAATCCGGACACGGTTTATGTGGTGGCGCTCGGTCACGCCTACGGACCCAACGCGGAGCGCGGCGTGTACCGCTCGACGGACGGCGGAAACACCTGGCGGAAGGTGCTCGACAAAGGTCCGGAAATCGGGGCGGTGGATCTGGCGCTGGCGCCGGAGAATCCGCAGGTGATCTATGCCACGGTGTGGAACGCGCACCGGCCGCCGTGGAGCGTGTACGGTCCCATCGAGGGGCCGGGTAGCGGGCTCTACAAATCGACGGACGCGGGCGACCACTGGACCCAACTCGCCGGCCATGGGCTGCCGGAGGGCGAATGGAAACGCTCGGGCGTGGCCACCGCCGCCGGCGGGCGCGTCTACGCCCTGATCGATGCGCAGAGTGGCGGCGGCATGTTCCGGTCGGACGATGCGGGCCAGACGTGGACGCACGCCAGCGCCGATACCCGCATCGTCAGCCGCGGTTGGTACTTCGGCGGCGTCACGGCGGACCCCAAGAACCCGGACGCGGTCTACGTCGCCAACGTGGCGCTGTATCGCTCCACCGACTCGGGCAAGACCTTCACGGTGCTCAAGGGCGCTCCGGGAGGAGACGACTATCACATCCTGTGGATCGACCCGAGCGAGCCGCGCCGCATGCTTCTCGGCTCGGATCAGGGGACCAACGTCAGCGTGGATGGCGGCGCGACGTGGAGCACCTGGTACAACCAGCCGACCGCGCAGTTCTACCACGTAATCACGGACAACCGGTTTCCGTATTTCGTTTACGGATCGCAGCAGGATAGCGGGACGGCGGCCGTGGCCAGCCGCACCGATCACGGCCAGATCGACGCGCGCGACTGGTTCTCCGTGGGCGGCGCGGAGAGCGGATATATCGCTATCGACCAGCGCGACCCCAACATTTTTTACGTCGGCAACACCAATGGCAGCCTGTCGCGCTTCGACAAGCGCACGGGGCAGGCGCAGAACATCACGCCGTCGCTCGAGCGCGGAGGCTTTGGCCCCAACGCCGACATCTCGCAGCAGATGTACCGTTTCCCGTGGACCGCGCCGCTGGTGACATCGCCCACCGAGCCGGACACGCTGTACTACGGGTCGCAATACCTGCTGAAGACCACCGACGGCGGGCTGACGTGGCACGAAATCAGCCCCGACCTGACCGGGAACCCGCGCGGCGTGCTCTATTCCATCGCGCCCTCGCCGTTGCAGGCGGGGATGGTTTGGACCGGCAGCGACACGGGGTTGATCCAGTTGACGCGCGACGGCGGCAAGACCTGGGAGAACGTCACGCCCAATGGGCTGCCGGCCTGGAGCAACGTGACCCACATCGAAGCCTCGCACTTCGATCCGGCGGAGGCATACGCCGCGGTGGACCGGCACCAGATGGACGATTACAAGCCGTACGTGTATCGCACGCGCGACTACGGCAAGACGTGGACGCCGGCGGCCGAGGGCCTCGAAGAGCCGGCGTTTTTGAACGCCATTCGCGAAGATCCGGCGCGGAGAGGACTGCTGTTCGCGGCCACCGAACTGGGCGTCGATGTTTCCTTCGACGATGGCGGGCACTGGCAATCGCTGCAACTGAATCTGCCGGCGAGCTCGGTGCGCGACCTGGTGATTCACGGCGACGATTTGGTAGTGGCGACGCACGGGCGCGCGTTCTGGATTCTCGACGACATCTCGCCACTGCGGCAGATGGATGCCCGGGTGGCCTCGGCGGAAGTCTGGCTCTACCAGCCGGCCACGGCCATCCGCATGAATCCGGAGTCCTTCACCGGGACGCCATTTCCTCCGGAAGAACCCAAGGCGAAGAATCCGCCGGAGGGGGCGATTCTGGACTACGTCTTCAATTCAACGCCGGAAGGCGAAGTGGTCCTGGAAATCCTGGACAACCGGGACCAGGCGATACGGCGCTATTCCACCACAGATCGCGCGGAGGCGCCCAGACGGCCCGGGGCCATTGCGGACATCTGGATGGCGCCTCCGCCGCGCCTCACGGCGAAGGCGGGCATGAATCGTTTTGCGTGGGACCTGCGCTATGCGCCGCCGGGAGTGGATGGCGGCGCGGACAGCGAATTCGGTCGCGCGGCCGAAGGCCCACAAGTGCTCCCCGGCACGTACACGGCGCGGCTGACCGTGGCCGGGCGCAGCTACACGCAACCGTTGAAAGTAGCGCTCGACCCCAGGTCGGTGGCGACGCCCGAGGACCTTTCCAAGCAATTGGAACTAGGCTTGTCCGCCTCGCGGGCCATCCAGCAGGCGGCCGAGACCATGCGCCAGGTGCGCGCGCTGCGCAGCCAGCTCACCCAACGGCGACAGGCGGCGGAAGGCTCGTCGAACGCGGCGCTGGTTTCGAGGATCGCCGCCTTGGACGCCGAGGCGGCGAAGATTAGTTTGAGCGCAACGTCCAGGGAGTTGGGCTCCGCGTTGAGTGTAGCGGAGAGCGCCGACCGCACGCCCCCCGCCACGGCGTACCAGATCTACGATCAGGCCAGCCGCGCGCTGGCGGCGCAACTGGCAAGCTGGAAGAGCCTGTTGGAAACCCGGCTCGGCGATCTGAACCGAGAGCTGGAGCAGAACCGGGTGCCGGCGATTGAAGCCGGCGGCCGGTGAAACGGGGGTTTGCGCGACAATTTGCTTTCGATGGCGTTGTTCCAAACAGACAATGCTGGTATGATCGCGTACGATGGTTCCACGGACAAAGGTCCAAATCTTGGGTCAACTTTTCCACTGCGCAGAAAGGACCCGGCCAATCAATCCGACCGGGTATTCGCCCAAAGCCTTCTGCATCGTGCTTACGGTCTGTTCAATTTCGTTGGTCAACAGCGGCTGCCAAGTGGGACGCATCAGCGGTACATACGTCGCCCATGGGCCTAATTTTGCGAGCATGCTGCAACTGACCCAAACTGATGGTGGCCAGATTACCGGCGCGCTCGACGAAACTGAACTTCGCACCGATGGAAAACTCCATTCGGATCGGATACCCATAACAAGCGGCATGCTCGATGGCGGGCAATTGACGTTAAGCGTTCACCCTGGTCCCTTTGGGACAAATATCGGCGGAACGATCGAATGGAACACAATCCGGCTCCAGGCAGTCGGATCGAAGGGCGAGGTTCTGTCATGGAGCTTTCAGCGTAGCTCGGCGGCGGAGTTTAAAGCCTATGCGGACGAACTAAAGGTTAAAGCTGACGGACTAGTCCTGAGTGCAGCTCTTCTACGGCAGGCCCGAGAGCTTCACCAGATCGCCCAAACCGCTGAGAGATGGATCGCGAACGCGGAATTGCACGCTCAAAGAATACCCGGAGTGAAGGACTACTACCAAAAGCTTGAAAACAAAATGCGGTCGCTGGTCGCACGAGAACGCGCGACCCCCAATTCCGTGGCAAAAGGGCAGATCTCAGTTAGCGTGAGTCAGGGAGATGTAGCGGGTACCCAGACCGATATACAGGTGGATCAGACGTGGGACCGAACCATCGGCGACACAGGGCGAAATCTCAGAAACGAATTTGCAACCTATCCTTCCGATTGCGGCATCCGTAAAGAACTCCAGAAGCGAGGCGCAACTGGCCAGGCTATTGAGGCGTGGGAGAGCGCTTGTCAGGAGGCAGCGGCAGAGCGGGCGAAATTCGAGCCGGTGATCAAGCGCATCATGGAACAGAGAGCCGAACTTAAAGCTTTTCAGACCACGGCGGAATCACACCGGCGGGCGCTTGTTGACGAGGCGGGGCGGATTCAATGAAGGGTGTTTTTTCACGATGCATTTCTTGATTATCCCGGTGGTCCTAGCGTTGGCGTTGTATTTCTTGCCAACGATGATCGGTTTGCGCAAGCGCAATGCTGGAGCTATTTTTGCCTTGAACCTACTGCTTGGCTGGACACTGATCGGTTGGATCGTAGCCCTCGTGTGGGCGCTCACGGTAGAAGACGCGCCGAATGCAATCGTTGTCCAGCCGCTGAACCTGCAAGCCGTATCAGCATGGACTTGTCCGACGTGCCACGCTCCCCTTAGTCGGAACGATGCGTTCTGTCACGGCTGTGGCAATAGGATCGCATGGCGAAACTGACCACGCTACGGCATGCTCAGACGCAGGCACAACTACATGGCCATTGGAGGCGTGGCCGGTCGGCAAGCCCCTGCCGGAGCGGATAACATTCGTTTCTCACGGCCAACACGCGGCACACCGAGCGGATCGAGTTACCTTCAACCAGGGCGGCGAGGATCTGAGCGCGTTCATCGATGCTCAAGCGGTTCATGAATATAGTATGCGCGATCGCTTGCGCATAAGCAAGGGAAACCTGCTGCCCCTTTTGGGTGTAGAAGCTGACTCCATAGCGAAGATGATCGACCGGACAGGAGTCGTCATTTCGATAGCCGCGCGACTCCTTGACGTCATCGCGGAGTCGGGTGCTTCGCAGCTTGAAATCACTACTGCCCTGGGCGTGGTTCCTTCTCTGCGGAGCGTCCTCCCGCGCCAGACGCTTGCAGACTTTCTTGATGCTTCTAAGGAATAGCTTCAGCATCGTGGGCCGCTGGAAATTGAAGAACACAAGCTATAACGGCTCAAACTCGGCCCAATTCAAAATAGTCGGCAGGTCCGAAAAGTCCGGTGGCCCAATGTGGGGCACGAACTTCATGGAATGCGGAGGGCCGTCATGATCTTGCGGCGTGATGTCGTATAGCTTTCCGGTCTTCGGATCGCCAACCACCGCGTGTTTTATTAGGATGTCTTCATTGGACACGAGCCAACCCTCCACCTTTATGTGCTGGGGATTGTGCTCGACCCAGAATGCGACATTCTCAAGACATTCCCGTGGCTTCGGCTTCCATGTACCAATCGAACACGTTGGGCAGAAGCACAGATCTTTGAGCGGATAAACCTTCATCCGCTCGCGTATTTCCATAAAGTAGCGATGGTTGGCTGTCTGTGGCTCTTTCATACAGGACTACAAATTCGAACTCCCCTTCTTTCCCCATCGCGCCTGGGCGGCTCGCTGCGCCGATTTCTTCCGCTGCGCTGGCGTCAGCCTGGCGTTGAGCGTGGCCGCGCCCTTCAGGCCGCTGCGCCGCCCCATGGGTCGCATGACCTGGGAGATGGTCGCCTCGCTGGGCGCCGGCGGCTCTGTTCCGGTGCTTCGCCTCACGCCATCGGCTGCGAACTGGTTGATGTCCTGAGATTCGTTGCGCGTACGCTTGGGCATGCCCCTAGTGTCGCAGGTCGGGCGCGTGCGTCAAGCCTGTGGAAATTGAGAAGACCCCATTACCATCACCCACGAAGTCTCGATCCGAGGGTGATCAACGTTCCGTTGTGGCTTCAGGTTCGCCATTGATGAGGGCGCGCATGGGGAGCGGTGGCCTTCACCGCTATACATTGTTATTCTTGTGAATCAGGAGGCTGGACATAATATGGCGGCATCAATTCTAAACCAAGAGAGCTGTGTGGTCCGTGCGACGAACAAACAGAAGGGGCGCACGCGCTGGCTGGCCCCGGAAAAGGCGGCGGTAACCAACCTGTACTACGGCAGAATTATTCTCGATTCCGGCGACGCCCCGCTCGAATTCTCGACGGACACGCACGAAACCGGCTTGATCTGCCTGAATGGCCGCGCCTTAGTGGAGGCGGCCGGGAAGCGCTTCGAACTGGGCCGCTACGACGCGTTGTACGTTCCGCGAGACTCCGCGGTCCGCGTGGCCCCCTTGGAGTCGGGCTGCGACCTGGCGGAAGTTTCGGCGCCGGTCACCGGCCAATACCCGCTGCAATTCGTCTCGTTCGCCGACGTGCGCAGCAACCCGACCCTGCATTTCCTGGCCGGCGGGCCGGCCACCGAGCGCGACCTCAACATCCTGATCGGGAAAAACGTGGAAGCCGGCAGAATCGTGACCGGCGTGACCTTCAGCAAGCCGGGGGGCTGGACCTCCTGGCCGCCGCATGAGCATGGCGCCATGCTCGAAGAGGCCTATCTGTATATCGATATGCCCGCGCCCTCCTGGGGCCTGCAGCTCGTTTACACCGATCCGCAGCGGCCGGAACTGGTGGTGGCGGTGCGCGAAGGGGATGTCGTGGTGATGCCAGCGGGCTACCATCCAAACGTGGCGGCGCCCGGCGGCACCATCGGTTTCATGTGGATGATGGCGGCACACCGCGAAGTGGCGGACCGCCAGTTCGGCGTGGTCAACGTGCAGCCGGAGTACGCGGAGCGCGGGTCCGGACTGGAAGCCGCGCACGGAAAAAAATGAGCATCTCACGAAAGACAGCCGTCTGCGCGCTGGCACTGGCGGCCGCGGGCGGCGTCCTCGGGGCGGCTCCACGCATCAAAGTTCTCAAACTCGCCATCACCAACCGTACTGCCCAGGCGCGCATGGCCGAAGACATCGTGGCGCCGGTGGCCGACCTCAAGCGCATCGCGCCCGATTTCAACGCGGGTAACTCCATCGTCACCACGAGCGACGCCGCCACGCTCGACGAGGACGCGCGCACGCTTCAGACCATCGAGCTGGCCTCTCAGGCCGACGACCTGGATGGCGACGGCAAGTACGACGAGTTGGTTTTCCAGATCGACCTGGCGCCCCACCAGACGCGCATTGCGACGGTCGCCTATGGAGACCAGGCCGCCATCCTGCGGCTGCGCAGCCGCTATCCCCAGCGCACCGAGGCCAAGTTCAACACGCACTACGAAGGCCTCGGGTGGGAATCCGAGGAGGCCGCCTGGCGCATTTATTTCGACAAGCGCAACGCCATCGATCTCTACGGCAAGCGGCGGCCCGGCCTGTATCTCGACCTGTTTGCGTCTCCGGAGTACGTCTACCACCTGGAAACGCCGCTGGGGCGGGACATCTTCAAGGTGGAGCCCACGCGCGGCATCGGCTCGATTACCGCGGTGATCGACGGCCAGGCGCAGCCGGTGGCGGACGTGGGGGAGCGGAAGTGGCGGGTGCTGGCGAGCGGCCCGGTGCGCTCCGTCGGAGAGATCGAATACAAGTCATGGAAGATCGGCGGCCGCACGGTCGACCTGGTGAGCCGCTTCACGCAGTGGGCGGGCGAGCACGGCTTCCACCACCGCATCGCCATCGGCGATTCCCAAGGGCTGACGCTGGCGGCCGCCGCGCCGAAGAAACCGGGCATCGAAGCGTTGGAACCCGCGCCCAATGCGGCCGTCGAAGCGGTCGCCACCTGGGGACACCAGGTGGTGGCGCCCGGCGCCAAAGCCATGACGGTAGAGCTTCCCGACGAGAACCTGGGCGTGGCGGTTTTTGTGCGCAAGGACGAATCGGCCGGGATGATCGCAGATGCCGCCAATTACCTGATCCGGCTGGCGCCGCGCAACGGCGTGGCGGATTGGTATGCGGCGGCGATCTGGGACCAGGAAGGCACCGAGAGTCTGATCGCCAATTCGCGGACGCCCGCGGAGCGCGCTATGGGCGGCACGCTGACGCCGGCGAATTCCGCGCGGCCCACCCGCGAGCGTTTCCTGGCTTACGTGAACCAGACCATCGAGCGGATCGCGCAACCGGCCAGGATGGAAGTCTTATCGAAGACCGCGGCGCCGCAATCCGCGCCTCCGGACACGCTGGAAGCCGCCGGGCATCGCACTTACGCGCAGGCCATCGCGCTATTGCAGCAGGCGGCGGACCGCACCGCGCGCCGGTACGAGCCGTCGATCGCGGCCAACACGCCGGGGTCGGCCGAGAAGAACGCGGGCGGCGGATTCTTCACCGAGGGCGACAACTCGACGGGCGAGTGGAAAGACCAGAAGGGCTACTTCTGGACCGGCTCTTTCTGGCCGGGCGAACTCTGGGAGCTCTACGGCTACACACACGACGAACGATACCGGAAGTGGGCGGAACTGTGGACCTCGCGCCTGATCGGCAATGAGAGCAAGCAGAACCACGACACCGGCTTCCTGAACTACTACTCTTCGGTTTTCGCTTATGAAGCCACCAAGGACGCTCAATATCGCGCGGGCGGCCTGCGCGCGGCCGAGCGGCTGAAGGAGCACTACAATCCGCTCGTACAACTGGCGGCCTCCTGGGGAGTCAACGGCGACGACACCATCATCGACACCCTCATGAACCTCCAGATCTGGTGGTGGGCGGCGAGCGAAACCGGCGACCGGCAGTGGCTGGAGCTGGGGCGCAAGCACGCGCTGCGGTCGGCCGCGTGGCTGGTGCGCGACGACGGCTCGACCATTCAATCGGTGCACTACAACCCGGGCGACAACCGCCAGAAGTTTGTTTCGAGCGAGAGGACCATCGACTTCCCCAACCACACGCCGCCTGGCGAGATGGTATTCACGCACACGCACCAGGGCCTTTCCGCCGATTCCGCGTGGTCGCGCGGCCAGGCCTGGGCGGTCTACGGCTTCACGGAGGCGTTCAGGGCCACGCGCGAGCCGCAATTGCTGGCAGCCGCCGAAAAGACCGCCGCGTTCGCCCTCGGCCGTCTGCCGGAAGATGGCGTGCCCTGGTACGATTTCTCCGACGAGGGAATCTTCTTCCGCAACCGCGATTCTTCGGCGGCCGCCATACTGGCGGGAGGATTGCTTCGCCTTTCGGAGTTGACCCCCGATGCCACACGCGCGGCGCGCTACCGCGGCGAGGGCGCGCGCATTGTGCAGTCGCTGATCGACCGGTATCTGACACCGTCCGGCATCTTGCGCCACGGGTGCGGCACGCGGCCGGCCGACGTCACACTGACCTACGGCGATTATTACCTGGTGGAAGCGCTGGTGTGGCTGGAGAGCCACCGGTAGGGACTAACGTAAAATTCAAGAGGGGTCGAAAGCGGCACGATGCGATCCAACGAACCTCAACAACATCAAGGCGGTGTGGTTCGCGTGCTCCAATCGAAGGACGAGACCCGCGCTTTTTATGACAAGATCAGCGGCGTGTATGACCTCCTGGCCGAACGCAGTGAAGGGCCGGTCCGTCAAACCGGCCTTGAAAAGCTTGCCCTAGCCGCGGGGGAACGGGTTCTTGAGATCGGCTACGGAACCGGATGTTGCCTGGTGCAATTGGCGGCCGCCGTTGGACCGAAAGGCAGGGTATTCGGCATTGATCTCTCGGAAGGAATGCGGGCGCGAGCGCGAGAGCGAGTGGAGAAAGCACATCTGATCGACAGCGTCGAGTTGACGTGCGGCGACGCCACGCACCTTCCGTATCCCGACGGCAGCATGGACGCAGTGTTCATGAGCTTCACGCTCGAACTGTTCGATACGCCTGAGATTCCACAAGTGCTGGCCGAGTGCAAGCGCGTGCTGCGCGCGGGTGGGCGAATCGGAGTGGTCGCGATCACCAAAGAAGGTAAGGAGGGATTCGCCGTCGAAGCGTACGAGTGGACGCACGAGCACTTTCCTAACCTTCTCGACTGCCGGCCGATCTTCGTCCGCCGGGCGCTGGAGGATGCCGGGTTCTCGATCGGAGACGCGACGATTACGAAGATGTGGGTGCCCGTGGAGATCGTGGTTGCGGAAAAGGTCTCCGACAGCTCCGACGCCAGGCGATAACGACATCGCGCTGAAGCGGTCACTTTCGCGACAGGGCGGCAAGCACGCGATCGGTAGCCGCATCGAGTCCGGACGCCGCACCGCACAGTTTTTGGCTGGCCGCCCACATCTCTTCCGCCAGCGAAAGATCGGACTCGGCGGCATCGTCATACGACCGGCGAGCCGGATGGTGGGCCAGCGACTGGCGCGCCGTGTCCGCCCGGGTCCGAAGAGACTGAGCGTCCGCGGGCTGGCCGACCTTCGGAAGACATTGCTCCACCGCGCCAAGGACCGCCTCGAGCAGCGCCGCGCTGCGCCGATACCGCTCCGCCGGACCGATCCCGCGGACGGCCGGATCCAGTTCCAAAATCCGCTCGCAGAGCGCCAGTTCCCGCTGGGTTGCTTCATCGGAGGGGTTCAACCGTAAAGCGCTCCGAAAGGCCTCGCGCGCGGCGACGTACCGCTCCTCGGCAAATTCGGCCGCTCCCAACCCGGAGTACGCTTCCGCGTCGCGATTGTTGCCGTGCACCAGGCCACGGAATACGTCCGCCGATTGTCTGGGTGAGCCGTAATCGAGCAATAGCCGCCCGATGCGCTTCTTGGCAGCGGTATCGCTGGGAGCATGATCGATGATCGCCAGCAACTCCGCCGTCGCCTGGGTTCTCAAGCCCGCCTTTTCCAGGAAGGCCGCCAGCTCGAAGCGGACCTGCACGTGGTTGGCGGCCTGATTGGCGGGCCAGGAGCCGTAAATCGCGCGATGGTAACAGGTGACGGCGTCCGCCGTTCTCCCTTGCTGGGCCGCGATCCTGGCCAGCCCGGAATTTGCGGAGCCGTTGGTGGGGTCCCGCCGCAGAACCTCCTCCAGGTACACGGAGGCTTCCTCGAGGCGGCCGGTTCCCACCAGCGTGAGGCCCAGGCCAAGCCGGTAATCGCGGTTATCGGGTGACACGGAAAGCGCGTTTCGAAACTGCTCGACGGCTTCCTGATTCCGGTCATGCAGGACCAGATCGTTGCCCGCCTTAAAGTACCGGTCGGCTCGGGCCGCGCGCTCGGAACGGTAGTAGTAATTCAGAAAACCGACCAGCAGCAGCGCCCCGAGCGTGGCGGCAATCAGGCCAGGCAGGAACGCACTCGTGTGGCGAGTCACTGGATGCGCCGGTTCCGGAACCGCTTCTTCCGCGTCGGTCACACCATAGGCGCGCAGGATGCCGCTGAGAGAAACCACGCCCCGCAGGTTGCGAAGGTTGGTCCGGCTCACTACCGGCAGCACGTTCAGCTTGGCTTGCGCCATGTGTCTCAAGGCCGCATCGAGCGGCTGATCCACGTGCACGTGAGGAAAGTTCTCCACGGTGAGCGGATCGCTGGAATCGTAGCCGGGCAGGATCTGGGCTAGCGTCCAGTTGCCGTGCCCCTCCGCCACATGCTTCTGCAATCGAGCCAGGGACACCATGCCCAGGAGTCCGTGGTCATCCATGACTGGGGCGGCATTTCGCTCTTCGTCGAGAGACATCGCCGCATCCTCCACCGTGCCACCGCTGGAAAGAACGTTCTCGGCGGGAGTCAATGCGGTCCGGACGAGCGGCATCCCCTGGCGGTCCCGAAATCCCGAGGGCAGGTGAATGCCATCCTGGTGCTGAAGAGCTTCATAGATCGGTTCCCGCTGCAGGCGGTTTGAGATGTAAAAGCTGATGAGGTTGGAAATCATGAGCGGCACGATGATGGAGTAATCGCGCGTCATCTCGAAGATCATGATCACGGAAGTGAGCGGAACGCGGACGATGCCCGCGAACGCCACTCCCATTCCCACCAGCGCGTAGGCGCCGACGCTGCCGGTATAATCCGGCAGCAGGTGGTGAGCCACGCTGCCCGCCGCGCCGCCCATCATGGCTCCAATGAAAAGGCTGGGGCCGAAGATGCCGCCCGCATTGCCCGTGCCGTAACAGGATGCGGTGGCGATGAGCTTGAGCGGCACCAGCAGGGCCATGAGCCCGAGGGCCATTTGGCCATTCAATGCCAGGCTGACATTGCCATAACCGACCCCCAGGACCTGCGGCACAAACCATCCCATCACGCCCACCAGCAAGCCGCCAGCGGCCGGCTGTAGCCACTCGCTCCACTTGGGCAACTGCGTAAAGCGCCGCCGGATGAAGAGCAGCAGCTTGACGAAGCAGACCGAAACGATGCCGCCGACAACTCCCAAGGCGGCATAGAAGAGGAA
>PMYB01000050.1:0-158 GCA_003170915.1 Bryobacterales bacterium
GGGGTGCCCAAAGCGTTCTGCGATACCACGATTGCCCTGCCGTTCAACGACGCCGAAGCCGTGGAACGGGCATTCCGCGCGCATGGCAACCGCATCGCCGCGGTGATTGTGGAACCGGTGGCGGGGAATATGGGCTGCGTGCCTCCCCTGCCCGGCTA
>PMYB01000050.1:170-8641 GCA_003170915.1 Bryobacterales bacterium
CTGCCGGTGGGCGCGTATGGCGGCCGCAAGGACATCATGAGCAAGGTGGCTCCGGTGGGACCGATCTACCAGGCCGGCACGCTATCCGGAAACCCGCTGGCGGTGGCGGCAGGGCTGGCCATGCTGCGATATTTGAAGCGGCATCCCGAAGTGTACGGTCAGTTGGAAGCGCGCGCCGCGGAGTTGTGCGCTTCGGCGCCGGCGGGCGTCATGGTGAACCGGGTGGGCTCGATGTTCACATGGTTCTTCACGGACCAGCCGGTGACGGATTACGAATCGGCCAAGCGGAGCGACACGGCGCGGTTCGGGCGGTTTTTCCGCGCGATGCTGGAGCGCGGCGTCTACCTGGCGCCCTCGCAGTTCGAGGCGGCATTCGTTTCGGCGGCGCATTCGGAAGAAGACATCCGCGAAACCATCGCGGCGGCGGGGGAAGCACTCAGCGTTTCATAAAGCCGGCGCGCCACAGGCGCCGCGCCGAGAAGGTCACGATGCCGAAGAAGACGGCGAAGCTGATCAGAATCACGGCGAACTGCCGCCGGGCCGGGAGGCGCGTCACCGCCGGCCCCGGGCTGCCCCCAAATTCGAGCGAGATGCGCAGATGGACGGCGGAGGGTTTGGCGGCGTGGTTGTCCACCACAATGGCGTAGTCGTCGGGCCAGTTGGCGTAGTAGGAGAGATTGCCGGATGAAGCCAGGGGCGTTACCGCCAGGACGCCGTGCGGTTGGCCGCCGCGCAGCCGTTCGAGATCCTGGCTGCGCAGTAAGGCGATGCGCGCCTGCCCGGAACCGGTCAGCACCTGGAAAGTGGCGGAGACCAGAGCCGGCTGCTGCTTGAGAGTGAAATCCACGTATCGCCACTGACTGGCTGGGATCTGGTATACCTCATCCACCAGCTCGACGCTGGTGGGCGCGGCCGCCAGACTCCAGGCCAGCGCCAGCCCCTTCAAAATCGATGAAAGGGCTACAATAAGGACCATGACCGACAGTATGGCACAGCCAGGGGGAGGGCTTGCTTCGCTGGAGTTGCCGGGCTGGAAAACCGCGGTGAGTTGGGTGGCCGCTATTCTGCTGGCGCTTCTGTTCCTGGTCTCGGGTCTTTGGAAAGTCACCGACGCGCAAGGCGCGGCCGTGCGCATGGCGCAGGCCAGGGTGCCGGAGTCGATGAGCCTGGCGGCCGCGCTGGTGTTCGGGATTGTCGAGACGCTGGGCGGCGTGCTGTTGCTGGTGCCGCGGTTCC
This sequence comes from Bryobacterales bacterium, assembly GCA_003170915.1. GTDB lineage: Bacteria > Acidobacteriota > Terriglobia > Bryobacterales > Bryobacteraceae > Fen-178. The sequence continues at coordinate 1,407 of PMYB01000050.1, forward strand.
GGCGCTGGGGCTCGATTCTCACGGGGTTCCTGCTGCTCGCCTTCCTGGCGTATTTCGCGGTGAATTACAACGTGCTGCGCGGCGCGGATTGCAGTTGCTTCCCGTGGGTGAAGCGGGTGGTGGGCCCGGGCTTCTTTATCGGCGACGGCCTCATGTTGGTGCTGGCGGTGTTGGCGGGAATCTGGTCGCGGCCGCCGGAAAGCCCGCGGTCGGCCATTGTGGTGCTGGGCGCGGTGGTGGTATTCGCGCTGGTTTCGTACGGAGTGGCCGCCGTCCGGCAAACCGGCGTGAAAGCGCCGGAGACCATCGCGGTGGACGGGCAGCCGTACTCGCTGGAACATGGCAGGATCTTCCTGTATTTCTTCGATCCGGAGTGCATGCACTGTTTCGACGCCGCCAGGCGCATGTCGCAGTACCATTGGGGCGACACGAAAGTGGTGGCGATTGCGATCCAGCAGCCGCAGTACGCGCCGCAGTTTTTGCAGGACACCGGTCTGAGAGCGGCCATTTCGACGGACCTCGAAAAGCTGAAACAGGTCTTCCCTTACGTAAGCACGCCGGCGGGCGTGGCCCTGGAGGGCGGCCGCGAGAAGGCATCGCTGACGAAATTCGAGGGCGAAGAACCGGGCGCCACGCTCAAGCAACTCGGCTTGGTGTACTGAAGCGCGATGAACCTGCTGATCCCCAACCTGGGAACCACATCCCTGAAATACCAGATTCTGGAAATGCCGTCGGAGAAGGTGCTGGCAAAGGGCCGGCAGGAGCGCGTCGGCAATTACCGGGACGCCATCGCGCGGATCTCGACGGGCGGAACGCCGATCGATGCGGTGGCGCTCAAGGCGGTGCACGGCGGCCCGAAGTATCGCGGAACCTTCGTTGTGGATGAGGGTGTGGTGGAAGCGCTGCGCCAGTTCCTGCCCGCCGCGCCCGCGCACAACGCCATATACCTGACGGCCATCGACGCCTTCCGGCAGGCCATGCCGGGGGTTCCGATGGTGGCCGCCTTCGAGCCGGAGTTCCACACCACCATGCCGGAGCACGCGCGGCTGTACGGCGTGCCGGGCGCCTGGCTGGAAGACGGCGTGGCTAAGTACGGGTTCCACGGAGCCTCGCATCAGTACATCGGCGAGCGCGTGGCCGCGATGTTGGGACGCCAGGTGAAGCTGGTGAGCTGCCACCTTGGGGGAAGCTCGTCGATGTGCGCGATCGACCGTGGACGGTCGGTAGACACGACCATGGGGTTCTCACCGCAGTCCGGCCTGGAGAACGCCACGCGCCACGGCGACCTGGACGTGTTCGCCGTGCTCTACATGATGGAGCGCCACGGATGGAGTACCGAGGAGGTTCGCAACCAGCTTGCCAGGGGCGGCGGCTTGACGGGCCTTTCGGGCGTCGAGGGCGGCGATGTGCGCGACCTGGAGGCCGCCGCGGCCGAGGGCAGCCGCCGCGCCGGGCTGGCCCTCGAGGTTTTTGTGTACGAGGTGAAGAAGAGTATCGGGGCGTTCGCGGCGGCCATGGGCGGATTGGAGGCCGTGGCGTTCACGGGCGGCATCGGCGAGAACTCCGCCCGGTTGCGGTGGGCCTGCTGCGAAGGGCTGGAATTCCTGGGGATGCGGCTGGACCGCGCGAAGAACGACTCGGGAAGCGGAGACCGGGTGGTTTCGGCGGACGACTCAGGCATCGCGGTGCTGGCGGTGGCCACCAACGAAGAATTGATCGTGGCGCGGCGGGCGTACGGATTACTTACCCGTCGCGGCGTTTGAGGGTGGGGCGCTCGTCCTGGTCGGTCTTGGGCGTGGTGCCGTCGTCGTTCTGGTCTACCGGACCGTTGCCGCTGCCGGGGGCGCGGCGCAGGCGCGGACGGCCGTCGTCCTTGTTGGTATCCACCTTGCGGTGATTGTGCAGCATGTTCAGCCGGCCCTTCACATCGTTGAACTCGGAAGTGTTCACCACGTACTCGGGCTTGGCCACCAGGATCTTGTCAATCTCGGTCTGGGCGGTCTTGATGCGGTCGTCCGTCATGGGATGCGTGGAGAAGACCTTGGCCATGGTGCCGGGCTTCTTCTTCTCGAGTGTCTGGATTTTCTCGAAGAAGTCGACAAACGCGGTGGGATCGTAGCCGGACTTGTAGAGATACTGCAAACCCAGGTAGTCGGCTTCCCTTTCGAACGCCTTGGTAAATTGCAGGAAGCCCATGGGGATGGCCAAGCCGGCGCCTTGCCGGATGATATAACCCGTCCATCCGCCCATGAAGATCAGCGGAATGGTGCCGATGTTGATGAGCTCGCCGCGAGTGGCCTGCCGTGTGCCGTGCCGCGCGGCTACGTGCGCGATTTCGTGCGCCATGACGCCGGCCAGCTCGGCTTCGGTGTCGGCTTTCAGGATGAGGCCGGAGTTCACAAAGAAGAACCCGCCGGGCAGGGCAAAGGCATTCACCTCTTCGGTATCCAGCACCTTGATGGTGAACGGCACTTTGGCGTCCGAGTTCCGGATCAGGTTTTGACCCACGCGGTTTACGTACTCCGCGATGATCGGGTCGTCGATGATCTTGGCCTGGCGCTCCACCTCTTGCGCCAGTTGTTTGCCGAGAGCGATCTCCTTCTCAAGCGAATAGAAGTTTACGCCCTTGCCAACGTCACGGTCGCCAATCGCCTCCGGATCTTTCTTCTTGTCGTCGGCGAAGGCGCCCGCCGCGAGCAGGCTGAGTGCGGCCAGAACTGCCACGGGCACTGCGGAAAGACGTCTCATTTTCAGACAACTCCTGTATAGCTACACTATACGCCAATTCTCGGCACAGTGAAACCTCATCCTACGTATTAAACGCCTCAGGGGGGCTCAAGGTTTCGGTTTCTTTACGATTGTTTACGGCCGGATCAGTACAGACCCAGGCTGATCACCGTGCCGGCGGGGCCCACCAGGACATCCAGCCGGCGATTCAGGTAGGAATAAAAGGTCCGTCCCTGGTTGGCCTTGCGGGCGGTGACGCGGGCGCCCCAAAGGCGGCGGCATTCCTGCCACGTCATTTTCCACGGATAGGCAAAAACGCCTCGCAAGGCGCCGGTTTTGTTGACGAAATCCAGTTCCAGTTCCTTGTAGCGGCCGGTAGGGTCGGCAAAGGCGAGGATGAGGCCGGTTTCCGACTGATCTTCGCCAAGGGCGAGCCGCTGGCGCGAGGCTTCCCCCAGCAAGGCGCGGGCGTCGGCTTCCGTCCACTGCCCGATCCGGGTTTGGCAGAACAGGGCGCTATCGCTCTCAAACTCGGGGGGATAGAGGTGCGCGGCCCGCGGCAGAACGGGTGGCTGGTCGTCGCGGGCTGGAGGAATCCGCGGGACGGCGGTTTCGGCAACCTTTGGAGGCTCGGGCGCGGGCGCGGCAATCGGCGCTGGCGGACCGGGCAACGTGACTACGATACCCGGGAGGGCGTCAGATCTACCTCCCGATGACGGCAGCGTGACCACTCCGCCGGAGGTGTCCGCGCGGTCGGTCCCGGCGCCGGCGCGCGCCACCACCTGGCCAGCCAGCGCAACCGCGGAAACGATCAGAAACCACTTCATAGCGGCCTACTTGAAGGATACCGGGCAGGAAACGAGTTTTCGGACTGAATTTAGGCAGCAGTCCAGTGCTTTCCGAAGTTAGGGCCGTGGGTGGCGGAAGCCAGTGGGGGTCGAACCCACCTGCGACACAAAGTACCGCACAACGGGTTTGAAGCCCGCGCCCAGCACCGGCCAAGAATGGCTTCCAGGCCGATTTTACCAGAGAGGCTCAGGCCGGGACCGCCTCACGCGCCTCGCGCGGCGCGGAAGCCTCCAGCCTGGCGAGCCTCTCGTCGATCCTGGAAAGCGAGGCTTCCAGTTGTCCTTGAGGAGCCTGGCTGCAAAAGACGGGGTTGTTGACCCACCAATCCATGCCCATCTCCTTGGCCTTATCCACCGAACAGATCACCAGGCGGATCTGAATGGAGAGCAACTCAATGTCCACCAGCTTGATCTTGATATCGCCGGCTATGACAATTCCTTTGTCCAGCACGCGCTCCAGGACATCCGACAGAGTCGAACTCTGCATCGCGTGTACAACTGCTTGTTGGGGCATGATGAATCTTTTCTTTTAGAAAAGCCTCCCTAAGGGCCCCAGATCGAGGTTCAGGTCGTCCTCTTCGAGGCCAAATTCTTTTCGCAGGCGATCAATCTCTTCCGCCTGGCCCATCAGGGTGAGGCCCAGCCGCTCGATCTGTTCCTCGGTGAGCGAGCCGGCCTCGATGCGCCGGAGCGCCTGCCGCTCCAGCAACTCGTGCAGAAGCTTGACGACCGTGAGGACGAGTTGTCCGAGTCCGTTCTTCAGACGTTCCGGATCCAAATCCAGGCGGCCCCGGCCGGAAGTTCCGTTGTGCGGCGCCCGCGGCTGGATCTTGTCATCCTGCTGCATGACGAGGGCAAAGTCCCCGATTGATTCAGACTCAACCCGCGTGGCTGCGACCGTGTCCATTGGTCTTCCCCTTTCCGATTTCAAGTGCCAAACCGGCTCCCCGCCCCCCGTTCCCCAAGCTATCGCGCGCGGTCTCGATGGAGGTCAAGACCAGTTGCAGGCCCAAGTAGAGGAGGTCCACGTCGGCGACCGAGATGGTCACCTCGCCGGCCACCACGACGCCCTTGTTGAGCACGCGGTCGAGGACCTCGCAAACCGAAACTCGTTCGCTTTCCTCCAGTTCGCATAGTTCAGGCAGGAACCCATCTCGTTCGGGAGTGGCTGGGCGATCGATCACAGGCTGACCAACTCCGGTGTAGCCAGCTCGTCCGCGACCAACAACGGTTTGGCCAGCTCCGGTCTGGCGGGCCGGTACAGGCGCCACCCGAGTCTTTTTAACTGTTCCAGTCCGGCGATTTCCGGCTGTCTATATACCAGGGTCTGCTGTTTCTTGGGGAACGCCTGCCGGAAATCCTCGACCACCAACCGTTCCCGCCGCCGCAGGCTCGAACACAAGCGGCAATCGCACGGCGGCGTCATCAGGTTCAGGAACACCTGCGGGACGGCGATACCCATGCGGTGGCAGGCCGCCACCAGGTCCTTGGTTTCCTCGAGCGCCATCTGGGTGGGAATGCTCACGGCATGGAGAACGGAGGTGGCCGGATTCTGCAACAGTTCCCGAAGTTTCTTCAAGCTTCGGGAGATTCCCACCAGGCGCTGCGTGAATCCGGGCAATCGCAGAACGCTCTGGTACTTGAGAAAGAGGTTGAAGAAAGCCTTGAGCCACTCGTTGATGAGATCGGGGAGTTCCAGCAGGCGAATCAAGTGGCCGGTGGAAGCGCAATCGAGGACGAACAGATCGTAGCTATCGCGGGCGACGAACTCGAGGATGCGCGTGAGCGCCATGACTTCATCGAGACCAGGGGGAGCGATGTCCATCATGCGTTCGAGAACCACGCTGTCGAAAACCACGTCGAAGCCGCTCGAAGGGGACTCAAGAAGCCGCTCGAGGTCCTGGGCGTAACACGTTTTCAGCTTCTCAAACTCCGCCTTGGCGTCGATTTCCACGGCGCTCAAGCCGGGAAGGACGGCCACTGGCCGGGGACCGATTTCCGTTTGCAGGCAGGCGGAGAGCGAGTGGGCCGGGCCGACGGAGAACAGCAGCACGCGCTTGCCGGGGAAGTCGCTGGTCATGCGCACGGCGGTGGCGCACGAGAGGGTAGTCTTGCCCACGCCGCCCTTGCCCGCAAAGAGAACAAACCGCACCTCGGGAGACGGGGGCGCAGCCGGATGCAGCACGGCCGGCAGGCTGGACAAGCCAAGCCTGGCCGTACTCAGCGGCCGTGGAGCGAGCGGCCGCGCGTGGTCCCAGAATCCGGATAGAGACTCCGCCCCGCGGACTTCTTCCGCGAACAGCTCAATCCCCCAGGCCGAACAGGGGAGCTCAACCCCGGCCAGGAGTTGCTGGATGAGGGCCTGCTCAACCGCGGCGGCGGCCGAGCAGGCCAGGCAATCGCTCTCGAAATGGAGCCGGTTCACGATTAGCTCCGATACGGGCATTTTCCGGCTCAGCAGCTCCTGGTAGAGCGACAGGGTCTCGCGCACGGCGAGCGGTTCGGCAATGGTGACGGGAACACACTGGAAACGGGCGGGGTCGCGCAGCAGGGTCTCGGTTCGCAGCAGCGAAGATTTCCATTTAGCGACCACCAGATCGAGGCGGTCGGGGTCGGCATTCCGGCTGAACACCCGCCGCATGTACCGGCGCTTGGCCAGCAGCGCCTCCAACATGCCGAGCCATCGCCGGGTCATTTCGGGCATGGCCAACTGGCGCAGGGTGTGGCCGCTGGGCGCGGTATCCACCACGATGCAGTCGTAGCGGCGGGCCTCCACCCAGGAAGCGATCTCGAAGAAGGCCATCAACTCATCGAGACCGGGCAGGGCGAGGCTCAGGAATCGGTTGATGTCCTCATCGTCGAAGAAAGTGCCGGCGGCGGCGATCTCCCGCAGCGTGGGGCCGCTCTGCTCGCGGAATCGGGCGATGGATGGTTGGGCGTCGAACTCCAGCACTTCGAGATTGCCGGGGGGCAAATGACCTGCCAGGCTGTCGCGTACGGAGTGGGCCGGGTCGGTCGAAACCAACAGCAGAGAACGGCTGGGGGCGAGCGCGGACATGCGCAGCGCGGCCGCCGTGGCGCAGGTGGTCTTGCCCACCCCGCCTTTGCCGCCGAACAGCAGGAGTTGGAGGCCTTGCCGATCGAAAAATGCTGGCATCCGTTGGCTCATGCCGATGTTCCGCACCCCTTACGGATTGCCAACCTCCTGCTCGGTCGTCACGGTGCCGGGATCCTCGAATTCCCCCTCGTCCTCCAGACGCCTGTCGATTTCATCCAGCCGGTCCAGCAAGATCTTCTCTTGGGCGTCGAACTGTTCCTCGGTGATACGGCCGGTTTCGAGTTCCATGTAGAGGAGTCTCAACTGTTCGTTGACCAACTGGCCTTGGTTGTCCAGTTCCTCGTGGGCAATCTTGCTGATTTCCCGGAAAATCCAGAGAATGCTGCTGAATGGGAAACAGAGGATGTCGTCCACCAGCAGCATTACTGCTCCAGATCGAGTTCGACGAAGTTGTGCGGCGCCCAGGGCCCGCTATAGTCGAAGGAGAAATTGTTGTCGAACAGCTTGGCGGCGGCGAACACGCCGCCGGAGAACTCTTCCTGTACGTCGCGCCGCACCAGGCACGCCAGGTTCATGACCTCGTGCTCATTGCGGCACGGGTT
>PMYB01000147.1:0-20934 GCA_003170915.1 Bryobacterales bacterium
CGTCCCGCGTGCACCGCCAGCAACTGCGCTTTGGTAATCTCCGTGATCATCCAGGCCAGTTTTTCCTGCACGAGCTGATGCGACGCAATGGGCCGCCCGTCGAACTGTTTCCGTTCGAGCGAATAGGCCCGCGCCGTTTCGTAGCAGTCCATGGCCGCTCCCGTCGCGCCCCAACCGATCCCGTACCGGGCTTGCGAAAGGCACGCCAACACCGCCTTCAACCCCTTCGCCCCGGGCAGCCGGTCGCGCTCGCTCACGCGGCAGTCCTGAAACGAAAGGCTGGATGTCACCGACGCCCGCATCGACCACTTGCCGTGAATGTCGGAGGTGGTATACCCTTTCGTGCCGCGCTCCACCAGAAACCCACCCAGCGCGCCGCCCGCGTCCGTGCGCGCCCACACCACGGCCACGTCCGCAAGGGTTCCGTTGGTGATCCAGGTCTTCTCGCCGTCGAGCACCCAGCCATCGCCTTCCCGCCGCGCGGTGGCGCGCATGCCCGCCGGGTTGGACCCGAAATCCGGCTCCGTCAACCCGAAGCAGCCCACCGCTTTTCCGCTCTGCAACCGTGGCAGCCACTTCTGTTTCTGCTCCTCCGACCCGTAGGCGAGGATGGGGTACATTACCAGCGCCCCCTGCACGGAAACGAAGCTGCGCACGCCCGAATCGGCGCGTTCCAGCTCCTGCATGACGAGCCCGTATTCCACGTTGCTCATCCCCGCGCACCCATAGCCTTCCAGGTTGGCGCCCAGGAACCCCAATTCCGCCATTTCGGGAATCAATTCGGACGGAAACCGCGCCTCGCGGTAGCAGTCGCGGATCAGCGGCAGGATGCGCTCGCCGGCAAACCGCCGGGCCGTCTGCCGCACCAGCAACTCCTCTTCGCTGAACAAGGAGTCGACGCAGAAATAGTCCACGCCTCGAAAGGCCATTTTCGTAATTCTCTATTTGAACACACGTAGCGCCGGGCCCAGGGGGCTCCCCCTTTGCCGCTGGTGCTGTTCGCGTCGTGTAGACCCGACTTAGATCACGGATACAGCCCGCGAAGTTTGACCGCTTCGGCTACCCGTCCGACCCCCAGCATGTTGGCCGCGAGCCGCATGTTCACCTTGTGATCGACGTGAATCTTGAACACCTCGTTGAACGAGGTCTTCATCACGCGTTCCAGCCGGTTGTAGACATCCTGCGCGTCCCAGAACAAGTGCTGCTCGTCCTGCACCCACTCGAAGTACGACACCGTCACGCCACCCGCGTTGCACAGAATGTCGGGGATCAGGAACACGCCCTTCCGATCCAGAATGCGGTCCGCCTCCGGCGTCACGGGCCCGTTGGCGGCTTCGGCCACGATGCGCGTGCGAATGGTGTGCGCGTTCGCCTCGATGATGGTGTTCTCCAGCGCCGCCGGGATGAGGATTTCGCACTCCAGGCTCAGCAGTTCCTCCGGCGTGATTTCCTCCGCGGCCGGGAAGCCTTTCAAGCTGCCCGTGCGCTCCTTGTGCGTGATCAGCTTGGGGATGTCCAGCCCGTGCCGGTTGTAGATGGCGATCCGCGAGTCGCTGGCGCCGATGACCACGGCCTGCGCGCTGTCCAACAAGTGCGCCGCGATCGACCCGGCGTTGCCGAATCCCTGCACCACCACGCGCGCTTCTTTTACCGGAATGCCCAGTTGCTCGCAACTGCTGAGCACGGTGTAGAACACGCCGCGCCCGGTGGCTTCGTTGCGGCCCAGCGATCCACCGAGGCAGATCGGCTTGCCCGTCACCACGCCCGGAACCGGATAGCCCTTGGTCATGCTATAGGTGTCCATGATCCACGCCATGATTTGCGGCGTGGTATAGACGTCCGGCGCCGGAATGTCCTGTTCCGGTCCGATCAGCGGCAGGATGGCGCTGGCATAGCGGCGGGTCAGCCGCTCGATCTCGCCAATCGACATCTCCTTGGGGTTGCAGGTGACACCGCCCTTGCCCCCGCCGAAGGGGATATTCACTACCGCGCACTTCCACGTCATCCACGTGGCCAGCGCCTTCACTTCGTCCACAGTGACGTTGGGGTGGTAGCGGATGCCGCCCTTGGCCGGACCTCGCGTGGTGCTGTGCTGCACGCGGTATCCCTCGTACCGGAAGATGTGTCCGTTATCCATCCGGACCGGCACGCTCACACAAAGTATGCGTTCCGGATACTTGATCATTGCCCGCACGTTCTCTTCGAGTTCCAGCGCGTTCGCCGCCAGGTCGAAGTTCTCGAGTGCGACCTCGTATGCGTTCGTCTCAGGCGTTGCAGTTGGTAGCATAGCCGAACCTCCTACAGCCGGCATCATAATTCTTATTAAGCACCACGTCAATGGGGTGCTGGCCGATCGGACATCTAGTGGATGTGCTGCGCGATGCCGTACCCATGCATCGGTCCCAGCCGCGCCAGGCTTTTCAGCACCAGCATGTAAAGCGTGCCGGGCGGAATCTCCGTCCGGGGTACCCCGGCGATGGTCACGCGCCGGCTACAAGAAAATCTTGTGAGAATCGCCCCCCTCGCCCCACTATCTCCCTAACAGCGATATGCGCGGTGTAGTGTTTTTTGCGGTTTGCGGGTTGGCGTTGGCCCAGCCCCCGGACCCTGCCTACGGACCTCTCACCCGCGCTTACGAGGCGCTGCGCGCGCGCGATTACGACACCGCGATCGCGAGTTTCCTCAAGGGAATCGAAGCTGCCCCGCGCAGGGCCTCCATCCACAAAGACCTGGCCTACACCTACCTCAAGACCGGCGAGAACGAGCTGGCCCGCGACCAGTTCGCCGAAGCCATGGGGATCGACCCCAACGATACCCAGGCGGCCATGGAGTACGCCTTTCTGTGCTACGAAACCAAGGAGCAGCAACAAGCGCGGCGCATCTTCAACCGCATCCGCAAGACGGGTGATGCTACCGCCGAGCGGGCCTTCCGCAATATCGACGCGCCGCTGGCCGCGGGCATCGCGCGCTGGAAGAAGGCCATCGAAATGGGCGCCGATAACTTCAGCGCGCATTTCGAGCTCGCCACCCTCGCCGAACAGCGCGATGAGTTGACTGTCGCCGCCGAGCACTACGAGAAGGCCTGGCGCCTGCTGCCCGACCGGCGTTCCGTGCTGGTCGACCTGGGCCGCGTGTGGAAGGCGCTCGACCGCACCGACGACGCCACGGCCGCGCTGCTGGCCGCCTCGCGAGGCGGTGAGCCGCGCGCCGCCGAGATGGCTCGGGAGTTGCTGCCGCGCCACTATCCCTACGTTTCCGAGTTTCGGCGCGCGCTGGAATTGGATCCCTCCAATGTCGAACTGCGCCGCGAGTTGGCCTACCTGCTGCTGCGCATGGAACTTGAGCCCGAGGCCGAGCGGGAATTCCGCGTGCTCACCGAGACCGCCCCGGACGATCTGCTCTCCGCCACGCAACTCGGTTTCCTGCTTTACGCTTGCGGTGAGCATACGGCCGCCATACCCCTATTCGAGCGCGTGCTGCTTGGGAAGGACGAGGACCTCGCCAACCGCGTGCGCGCCGTGCTGCGCATTCCCCAAGTGCTCAAAGCGCGCGGCGATGCGCCTCCCGCATCCATCGACGCCAAGGTGATGGCCGAGCGCAGCATCAAGGCCGGCTATATGAAGGACGCGCTGCAGTACCTTCAGATCGCCCACGAAGGCGACCCCGGCGATTTTGAGGTCATGCTGAAACTCGGTTGGACCTACAACATTCTCCACCAGGATTTGCTGGCATTCCGCTGGTTCGATCTGGCGCGNNAGCGGTTTCGCACCACGGCCTGGGTTTACCCGATCTTTTCCACCCGCTGGCACGACTTTTTCTCCTACGCGCAGATCAAGACCGAAATCCGGACGAGTTTTCCGATCCGGTTGTATGTGAGCACGCGGTTCGTGGGCGATACGCGCCTCACCATTGGGGCGGCCTCGCCACAGTACCTTTCGGAAAGCTCGTTCATTCTCGCGGTGGGCGCGGCCACGGCGCCCTGGCACGGAATCACCGGCTGGGCCGAGGCTGGCTCGGCCATCAGCTACATCAGCGGCCACATGCTGCCCGACTACCGCGGCGGCATCGCCCTGGCGCGCGGCATAGGGCATACCCTGCGCGGCGAATCGTCCGGATGGTTCGCCGACACCACGCTGGATGCCGTCTTTGTCAGCCGTTTCGGCAACGATTTCCTGGTCTACGATCAAACCCGTTTGGGATACGCCTTTGGCCCCAACACGCTACGCGGCCAGCTTTCCTGGAACGCCAACCTGACTTTCGACAGCCAGCGCCAGTACTGGGCCAATTTCGGCGAAACAGGGCCGGGACTGCGAGTTTCAAGTTCTTTGCTGCCGCAATCGACGTACGTGACGTTTAACCTGCTGCGAGGCGCCTACCTGATCAACACGGGCAATCCGCGGCGGCCGAATTTCAACGATCTCCGCGCGGGGTTCTGGTATGCGTTCACTCATTAGCCTGGCGCTCGTCCTGGCGGGGTGCCCCCTGGGCCCCGCGCATGCCGCCGATCTTCCGTACTTCAGTGTCCTCTCCGACGATGCCGGCGCGTGGCCGGAAATTCTTTCTTCCGTCGGCCTCCAGCGGCAGCCCGCTGGCCTCGCGCGCATTTTTGTGGCTCGCACCGGCGCACCCGCGTCCGTGGAATGGAACGGCCGCGTGGAAAAGGGCGCCATCCTGATTCTCGAAGGCGAATCCTCGCTAGCCGACATGTTCGGCTTCCGCCGCGGCAAGGAGAACGTGCGGGTCAACAGCCTGACCGACGTCCACCGTCCCAAGCTTCCCATCGTCTGGGAGAATGGCCTCGAACTGCCGGTGTTTGAACTGCCGGCGGGCGCGCAGGTTTTCGCGCGCGAACGCTGGACCGGCGCACCCATGACAGCGGGGATGCGCCGCGGCGCCGGGGCTGTCCTATGGGTGGCGGTTCCTCCGGGCGAAAAAGGGTACGAGCGCTTTCCTTACCTGCTCGAGACGCTCTGCGATCTGGGAATGGAACCGCCGTTCCGCTCATCGCGGTTGTGGGCCTTCTTCGATTCGTCCTACCGGTCGCGCGTGGACCTGGACTACTTCGCGGCGCGCTGGCGCAAAGCCGGAATCGCCGCCTTGCACGTGGCGGCGTGGCACTTCTACGAGCCTGACGCCGAACGCGATGGGTATCTCGCAAAGCTGATCGAAGCCTGCCACCGCGAGGGCATCCTGGTTTATGCATGGCTCGAGCTGCCGCACGTGAGCGAGAAGTTCTGGGACGACCATCCCGAGTGGCGCGAGAAGACCGCGGTGCTTCAGGACGCTCAGCTCGACTGGCGCAAGCTTATGAACCTAACCAACCGCGACTGTTTCCGCGCGGTCGCAGCCGGGGTGAAACAGTCGATCTCGCGGTTCGATTGGGACGGCGTCAACCTCGCCGAGTTGTACTTCGAATCGCTCGAGGGCACGGGAAACGCATCGCGGTTTACGCCTATGAACGGCGATGTCCGCGCCCTGTTCCAAAAGCAGAGCGGTTTCGACCCGATCGAGATCTTCGGCCCGCGCAAGGACGAGGCCTCGCGGAAGGCGTTTCTCGATTTCCGCAGCGAGCTGGCGCGCCGGATGCAGGAAGACTGGATCGCCGAGTTGGAAGCGGCGCGACAGCAGAAGCCGCATCTCGACCTGGTGCTGACCCACGTCGACGACCGCCTCGACACGGGCATGCGCGAAGCCATCGGCACAGACGCCGGCCGCGTGCTACCGTTGCTCGACACCCACACGTTCACCTTCCTTATCGAGGACCCCGCCACGGTGTGGCACCTCGGACCGCAGCGCTACCAAAGCATCGCCGAGCGTTATGGCGCGCTGACCCCGCATCGCGACAAACTCGCTATCGACATAAACATCGTCGATCGCTACCAGAATGTCTACCCCACGAAGCAGCAAACCGGAACAGAACTTTTCCAGCTTTTGCACCACGCTGCCGACAATTTCCAGCGCGTGGCGCTGTATTTCGAGAACTCTTTGCTGCCGCCGGACTTGAAACTGCTGCCTTCGGCCTCCGCGTCCGTTACCCGAATCGAGAAGATGGGTCCGAAAACCATAGTGGATTCGGCATCCGGCGTCGGGCTTCCCTGGAAAGGCCCCGCCATGGTCGACGGCCAATTGTGGCCCGCCGCCGACGAGGACACCGTCTGGCTCCCTGCCGGACCGCACAGCGTCGAACCCACCAATCAGCCACGCGGGGCGCGGCTGGTCCGCCTGAATGCCGACTTAAAAGCCGCCCGCGCAGTGAACGCTACGACCATCGAGTTCTCCTACGAAACGACCGCCCGCGCCATCGCCATACTAGACCGGCCGCCGCTCCGCACCCAGATTGACGGCGCCGAGGAGCCACTCCAGCGAGCCGGGCCCAACACCATTCTTCTGCCGCGCGGCCAGCACGTCGTGACAATCACCACCGAGTGAGTTAGGATGTCGGATGGCCAATGACGGATGTCGCGTTGCAGTCCGGATCTCCGGAGATCCCGGATAAGCTGTACTTCAAGATCGGCGAGGTGAGCGAGCTCCTGGGAGTGGAGCCGTACGTTTTGCGCTACTGGGAAACTGAATTCCCGGCGCTGTCACCCAAGAAATCCGGCACGGGCCATCGGCTTTACCGGCGCAAAGATGTCGAGTTGCTGCTGCGGATCAAGCATCTGCTCTACGAGAAACGGTTCACGATTGAAGGCGCGCGGCAGTCGCTGCAGGCTGCGGCCCGCGCTCCCAAGCCGCGCGCGACCGAACGGGTACAACAGGAGCTCTTTACCGAAGATCCGTTACCTGAAATACGCAGAGAGCTGGCCGATATCCTGAAGATTCTGAAGTAGGGGCTGGGCATGCCCCGCCCGGGGTTGGGCATGCCCAGCCCCTACTCTTCGCCCACAATGGCTGCGTAAATGCGGTCCAAGTCTTCGGTCGAGTAATAATCGATCTCGATGCGGCCCTTCTGGTTGGCCTTCTCGACGATCCGTACCTTGGTTCCTAACACGCGCTCCATCTCCTGAATGGCCGCTTTGACGTTGGGATCTGTACCGACTTCGTCCACATGCTTGGGTTTGCGGCCTTCCATCATCCTCTGCGTGGTGCGCTCCATCTGCCGCACTGACCAGCCCTGCGCCACGGACTTCTCGGCGACTTCGCGCTGCAAATCGACGGAAGGCAACCCCAGCAGACACCGTGCGTGCCCGGCGGAAAGGCGCCGTTCGGCAACCAGTTGCTGGAGATCGGCCGGAAGCTGAAGCAAACGGAGAAGGTTGGTGACGGTGGTACGGTCTTTGCCTGTCCGATGCCCGATCTGCTCCGGACTCAGCAGCAGCTCGGTGCCCAGGCGCGCGAAGGCGGTGGCAGCTTCGATAGGATTGAGGTCCTCGCGCTGGATGTTCTCAACCAAGGTGATTTCCAGCAGGCGGTTATCGGGGATATCCCGGACCACAACTGGAACCTGCTCGACCCGGGCGAGTTTGGCAGCGCGCCAGCGGCGCTCGCCGGCGACCAACTGGTAGCGGTCTCCCACCTTGCGAGCCACCAGCGGCTGGATGATGCCATTGGTGCGGATGGACTGGGCCAGTTCCGAGAGCCGTTCGCTGTTGAACACGCGCCGGGGTTGCAGAGGATTCGGATCAATGGAATCAATGGGAACCGTCTGAGAGGTTTCGTCGGGCAAGGGACCCAGGGGGTGCCCTGGCCCGGTCGCCGGGCGAGTCGGCAGCAGCGCGCTGAGCCCTTTACCGAGCGCCCTGCGCGGGTAGTCTGTTTTGTTCATGGTCCAGGATCTCTTTCGCCAGTTTGATGTAGCTCTCCGCGCCCCGCGACCGCGGGTCATAACCTAGAATCGGCTTGCCAAAACTAGGCGCCTCGGCCAGCCGTATGCTGCGCGGGATGATGGTCCGGAACACCTGGTCGCCGAAAAACTCTCTCAGATCCGCAGCCACTTGACGCGTGAGATTGGTGCGGTCGTCGTACATGGTGAGGAGGATGCCCTCAACCTGGAGTGGATGTTGGAACGAATCGCGTATGCGGTCAATTGTGTCCATGAGCTCCGAGACTCCCTCCAGGGCGAAGAACTCGCACTGAATGGGCACCAGGACAGAGTCGGCCGCGATGAGCGCGTTGAGCGTGAGCAGATCCAAGGCTGGGGGGCAATCGATCAGGACGAAGCGGTAGTCCTCCCGGATGTCCGCGATGCGCTCACGCAGGCGGAATTCGCGATTGGGGATTCCTACCAATTCGAGGTTCGCGCCAACCAGGTTCTTATCGGCAGAAATCAAGTGCAACCCTTCGAGGTCGGTTGCCTGGATGGCGTCCCTTGCGGGCACTCCTTCAAGGAGAACCTGATAAAGGCTCGGGCGATCCGGATCTTTGGCGACCCCCAAGCCGGTAGTGGCATTTCCTTGGGGGTCGGAGTCTATGACCAAAACTCGAAGGTCATTAGCGGCCAACGAAGCCGCTAGGTTAATGGCGGTTGTGGTCTTACCGACCCCGCCCTTCTGGTTGGCGATGGCGAAAACTCTGCTCAAGCGGCCATACTAACATGAACTGGCGTTTCACGTGAACTAGTGTTTCACGTGAAACAGTCTTTGGCCCCCTCCTTGTTTCACGTGAAACAAACCCAATCCTGCTTCTGGTGGCCGGTCCGCAGGAAGCGCTGTTCGCCCCACGGCACTAGGATCGGGGGCTGCCAAACAAACCCAATTCCGTCGGGAGGCGCCTCGCCTCCAGTCAATAGATCGACATTTGGCGCGAGGTTCTTTAGGAACGAAGCCAAATCCGCGTAGCTGACGGCTCGGGAAGCCGCCCAGTCGAATTGCTCGTTCACGTCTTCAGCCCGCCTGGCAAGTACGCGAACATTCGGCAGCTTGCGGCTGGCTTCGCGCAGAAAAACGGCCTTACGCTGGTGGGATTCGATCAGAGTTACGGAGCAATCGGGACGCAGCACCGCCACCGGGAAGCCGGGGAAACCGGCCCCGGAACCAATGTCGGCAATGCGCAAACGGCCCTGAGGCAAATGTGTTCCCAGAAAGAGCGATTCGCAGTAGTGCCGCTCCACTGCCTTTTCCATCTTCTTGATGGATGTCAGGTTCAGGGTACGATTCCACCGGAGCAGCAGTTGGTAGTGTGTCTCAAGCGCTTCCACCTGCCCGGGTGACAACTCGACGACTCCAGCGAGGCGCTGCCTGAGCAGATCAGCAAACATCGTCGACGCTCAGATAAACGTCCAGAACGGCAATGGCCGCCGGGGTGACGCCTGGGATGCGGGCGGCCTGGCCCAGAGTCGCCGGCCGCACCCGCTCCAGCTTATCGCGGATCTCGCGCGACAGGCCGGGAATGCCGGCAAAGCCGAATTCCGGCGGAATGCGCCGCCGCTCCGCATGCTTCAGGCGCTCCATCTGCCGCTCTTGCTGCAAGATGTATCCGCTGTACTTCGTTTCGGTCTCCACCGTGTTCAGCAGACCGAGGGCGGGATCCTCACCCAGCGTTTCACGGATCCAGCCGGAAATCTCCGCTATGGAGGCTTCGGGGCGCTTCAACCACTGGCCGTGACGGTGCTCTGCCAAAACCTTCGTCAAGCGCTCCTTTTGCCGCTGTTTGCGCGTGAAGACCTCCCAACGCCCATCGGTGACCAGGCCGGCGTGGCGGCCGAGCGGTGTCAGCCTGGCATCCGCATTGTCGATGCGCAGGTGCAGCCGGAACTCGGCGCGCGAGGTGAACATGCGATACGGCTCGTCGGCACCCTTGGTGATGAGATCGTCGATGAGGATTCCGGTATAGCCTTCGGTGCGGCCGATGACGACGGCATCCTTTCCGCTCAGACGGCACGCGGCGTTCATGCCGGCAACCAAGCCCTGGCAGCCGGCCTCTTCATATCCGGACGTGCCGTTGATCTGGCCGGCGAGATAGAGTCCGGCGATGGATTTGACCTCCAGCGTGCGATCCAGTTCCCGCGGGTCGATCGCATCGTATTCTATGGCGTAGCCGGGACGGATCATCTCGGCGCGCTCGAGACCCGGGATGGAAGCCACCACGGCGGTCTGCACGTCGACGGGCATGCTGGTGGACATGCCGTTTACATATACCTCGTTGGTGTCGAGGCCTTCGGGTTCCAGGAAAATCTGGTGACGCGGCTTGTCCGGGAACTTGACGATCTTGTCTTCGATGGACGGGCAATAGCGCGGGCCGATGCCTGCGATCTGGCCGCTATAAAGCGGGGAACGCGGGATGGCCTCTCGCAGAATCCGCCGCGTTTCCTCGGTGGTATAGCCGATGTGACACTGAATCTGCGCGCGATCAATCCTCTCCGTGAGGAACGAGAATGGCGTCGGCTCGGCATCGCCGGGCTGCGGTTCGAACTGGCTCCAGTCGATGGTGCGGCCATCGAGGCGTGGCGGCGTTCCAGTCTTGAGACGGGTCCAGTTGAGACCGAGGGTGCGCAGTTGAGCACCCAGCAACTGCGACGGCGCTTCCCCATTTCGCCCGCAGGTGTACTGCATCTCGCCTACATGGGCCAGGCCGTTCAGAAAAGTCCCGGTGGTGACAATCACGGCGTCGGCCTCGATGGCGCGGCCGTCGCGCAACTGAACGCCCGTGACGCGGCGGTTCTGAATGGTAAGCGCCACCACTTCGGCCTGCTTGATCCGAAGGTTGGGCTCCTGCTCGAGGACTTCGCGCATGCGGACGCGGTACATCTTCTTGTCCATCTGCGCGCGGGGCGACCACACGGCCGGGCCGCGGCTGGTGTTGAGAAGGCGGAATTGGATGCCGACGGCGTCGGCGAGCTCACCCATGACGCCGCCGAGGGCATCGATCTCGCGCACCAAGTGCCCCTTGGCAATGCCTCCGATGGCGGGGTTGCACGACATCTGAGCGACCAAGTCGAGGTTCATGGTGACCATGGCGGTGCGCAGACCCATTCGCGCGCACGCGCGGGCGGCTTCGCACCCGGCGTGACCGGCGCCGATGACCACGACGTCGTACCTCTCGTGCATTGATATGATTGTACCGAAATGAAAATTCTGGTCCTGGGTAGCGGCGGGCGCGAGCATGCGCTGGCGTGGAAACTGGCGCGGTCGCCGGGGGTATCGGTGTTTGCGGCGCCGGGGAATCCGGGCATCGCGAAGGTTGGGACGTGCCTGCCGGTTGTGGCGGGCGCCTCCTATCTCGAGATTGCGGAGGCCATCGGCGCGGACCTGACGGTGGTCGGACCGGAAGCGCCCCTGGTGGCGGGGGTGGTGGATGCGTTCCGGGCGCACGGGCGGAAGATCGTGGGACCGGACCGGAGGGCGGCGCAGCTCGAAGGCAGCAAAGTGTTCGCAAAGAACTTTTTTGCACAAAGCAACATTTCCACGGCGGAGTTCGTGACCGTCGAAAACGAGACCGATGCGCGCAAGGCGCTCGACCGTTTCGGTTTTCCGGTGGTGCTGAAAGCCGACGGGCTGGCGGCGGGCAAGGGCGTGATCGTCGCACACGACCGCAACACGGCCGAAGCGGCGCTCGGCACGCTCAAGGGCCGGCTGGTAATCGAAGAGTTTCTTCGCGGCGAAGAGGTGAGCTTCATCGCGCTATGCGACGGAAGGGACGTTGTGCCGCTGGCGCCCACGCAAGATCATAAAGCTGTCTTCGACGGCGACACGGGTCCGAACACCGGCGGTATGGGAGCGTATTGCGATGGCGCGATTCTCACCGAGGCGCAGACCAGAGAGATTCTGGATGGCGTCATCTATCCGACGGTGGAAGCGATGCGCTTCACAGGCTTCCTGTATGCGGGCCTGATGATGACGGCGGCGGGACCGAAGGTGCTGGAGTTCAACGTGCGGCTGGGCGATCCAGAGACGCAGCCACTGATGCACCGGATGGCGTCGGACTTTCTGCCAGCGCTGATGGCGGCGGCCAGCGGCGAGTTGGCGGGCGTAAAACTGGAATGGCGCAGCGGGCCGAGCGTGTGCGTGGTGCTGGCATCGGGCGGCTATCCGGGAGCGTATGAGACCGGCAAAGCCATCCGCGAGATCGACGCGGCGGAAGCGACCGGCGCAACAGTATTCCACGCGGGAACGCGCATGGGCGCGGCCGGCCTCGAGACCGCGGGTGGGCGCGTTCTCGGCGTGACGGCAGCGGGGGATGATTTGGCCGGCGCGATCGACGGGGCGTACGAGGCGGTCCGGCGGGTTGCCTTCGAGGGGATGCACTACCGGACGGACATCGGGCGGAAGGGGCTGGAACGGTACAATAGAAAGACAGTGGGGACGTAGCTCAGTCTGGATAGAGCGGTCGCCTCCTAAGCGACAGGTCGGCAGTTCGAGTCTGCCCGTCCCTACCACTCTCAATGGCGGCTTCCCGGGCCTACGCGTTCGGGCCGTTCCACTACGACGCGGATCAGCGGCTGCTGTTCCGGCAGGGCGAAGTGGTTCCGCTGGTGCCCAAGGCAATCGACACGTTGCACGTGCTGCTGGAGCGGCGCGGGCGGG
Organism: Bryobacterales bacterium; assembly: GCA_003170915.1. GTDB lineage: Bacteria > Acidobacteriota > Terriglobia > Bryobacterales > Bryobacteraceae > Fen-178. The sequence goes on from PMYB01000147.1 coordinate 12,462, forward strand.
TGGTGGAAAAGGCCGAGCTCATGAAGTTGGTGTGGCCGGACACCACCGTCGAGGAAGTTGGGCTGGCGCGCAACATTTCGCTGCTGCGCAAGGCGCTGGACGACAAATCGGGCCAGTACATCGAGACCATCCCGCGGCGGGGATACCGGTTCGCCGCGGAGGCGCCAGGCGTCGGGGACCTGCCGCCACGGCACCGGCGGCTACGGAAACGGTGGCTGGTGTTGGCCGCTTGCCTCGTGGCGCTGGGCGGAGTCGTCTACTGGCAGTTCTACACGCCGTCGAGATACCTGCCGCAAGGGCCAGGGATCGCCAGCCTGGCGGTGGTCCCGTTCGAGTTTCTGACGCCAGAACTGGACCGGTCGGCTGTCTCGCGGGGCTTTAGCGATCTGCTGGTGGCGGACTTGTCGAAGCTGGATCGGGTCCAGGTGATCTCGCCGAGCACCGTACGGCGCTACACATGGCTGGGAATCTCGACGGGACTGATGGGGCGCCTGCTGGGGCTGGAAGTCCTGGTGGAAGGGACGGTCCAGAAGGTTGGCGAACGGCTCACAATCACGGCACGTTTGGTGGATGTGCACACGGGAAGGCTGATCTGGGCTGAGAATTACGATTATCCGGCGGCGGACTTGGGCCAGATCCAGGCCGAGGCGGCGCGGAAGGTGGCCGCGCAAGTGGGAGCGCATCTGGCCATCCACGGGCAGTTCCCCAGATCCGATCGCTGATTCCGGGCGTCCCGCCGCCTCTCTAAAGCGTTCGCGAAGAGTTTGCGCAGGGATTCCGAAGGGATATCGAAGCTCTCTTCGCACCCCGCTGGGCCGACGCTGGTGCTGAAAGGAGTCTTATTCGATGAAACTCGTAAATCTAGCGGCGATCGGGTTGATCGCAGCTCTGGCGGCGGCGAAGGCCGCGAACGATACTAAGAAGGTCCAGGAGCTGGATGCCTGGGGGAATGCTCGCCAGGAGACGGCGCACCAGCAACTGACGGGCGAGGCGCCCATCACCAACATCCTTGAGGCGTTGGCGCCGGGCTTGCCGGAGATTGCGAAGAAGGCGCGGGTGGCGATGATTGTGGCGGACTTGCCGTATGCCGATAGCTCGGTCGAGACGGTAGACGTCACGGAGATGCTGCTGGATTGGCTGAAAGCCGACGAGCGGACACGGACCATTGTGCGGGGGCTGCAATGAGCGTCGCGTGGCGGGCAGCGGTAATTGGCCGTTGGACGGCGCGGATTGCGGGCACGCTGATGGCCCTGTTCTTCCTGGCACTCTTCGTCGGAGAAGGCTTCCTGAACATCTTCCGGCTGCCCTGGTGGGAAAGTCTTTCGGTCCTACTCATGAGCGCCAATTGGCGCACGGATTACTTGATCGTGGGCAAGTTGTCGCGGGTTGTGCGGCCATCGGGGCGGGTTGCCGGTGACCGGTTTACGGCGCCGCTCATGATGAGGGGCGTGGGTTTGGAAGGGGCGCTCTTTCTGTCGCAACAGCCGTTGGCGCTGGCGCTGGCACGCGCGCAGCAGGCCGTCGAGATCCGCGTGGATGGCGAGGTGAAGCAGGGCCCGTTCCGCCCGATCTTCTCCTATTTCGGCTACGACGAGCCCAACTATACCTACTCCGCGAACGGCAAGAAGCTGATTGGCGAACTGGCCGCGCTGAGTCCCGTGCCCGTCCAGATCCGCGCGCACCATCTTCTGGTGACCGGCAATGGCACGCCGGCATTGAAGTGGGGCTCAACCAACGCCTACACCGAGGATGCCGCGGGCAAGCCGGTATACGACTGGACCATCCTCGACCGCATCTTCGACAGCTACATCCAGGTGAATGCCAGGCCGTTCGTCGAGATCGGATTCATGCCCGAGGCGCTTTCCACGAATCCCGAGCCGTATACGCGGCACTACCCCAAGCCCGACGACGGCAAGGGCTGGTCCTATCCGCCCAAGGACTATGCGAAGTGGGCGGAGTTGGTGCGGCGCTGGGTGGCGCATTCGGTGGAGAGATATGGAAAGGCGGAGGTCGAGCAGTGGTCGTGGGAGCTTTGGAACGAGCCCGACATTTCGTATTGGCGCGGCACGCCGGAGGAATACGACAAGCTGTACGATTACACCGCCGACGCCATCAAGCGCGCCCTGCCGGCCGCACGCGTGGGCGGCCCGGGCACTACCGGTCCTGGCAATGCCAAGGCCGCCGCGTTTCTCAAGCAGTTCTTGGAACACTGCAAGCGCGGCGCGCCGCTCGATTTCATCAGCTTTCACGCCAAGGGGCAGACGCGCGTGTTCGAAGGCCACGCCCGGATGGGACTCGACAAAAACCTCGTGGACGTCGCGCGGGGACTCGAGATGGTTAACGGGTTTCCGGAGTTCCGCGCGCTTCCCATCGTGCTCAGCGAGTGCGACCCGGAGGGCTGCGCGGCTTGCTCGGCGCGCCTCTATCCACAAAATGTGTACCGCAACGGCGCCATGTATCCGAGCTACACGGCGGCGTCGCTGAGCAACATCTTCAAGCTGGCGGACCGGTACAAGTCCAACGTGGCGGGGATGCTCACCTGGGCCTTCGAGTTCGAGGATCAGCCCTACTTCGAGGGCTTTCGCACGCTCGCCACTAACGGAATCGACAAGCCGATCCTGAACCTTTTTCGCATGGCTGGCCTGATGCGCGGCGACCGCGTTAAGGTGGAGAGCAGCGACGCCGCCGGCCTGGACGCGATTCTCGAATCGGGCGTGCACGGCGCCGCGGACATCGACGGCCTGGCCACGCGCGCCGAGCGCGAAATGGCGGCGCTGGTCTGGAATTATCACGACGACGATCTGCCGGCCGAGCCGGCGCCCGTTCACCTGGCGCTTGCGGGCATTCCGAACACGGCTGCCCGGGTGCTCATCGAGCATTACCGGATCGACGACGAGCACAGCAATGCCTATACGGCCTGGAAGCGGATGGGGTCGCCGGCGCAGCCCTCGCCCGAACAATATGCGCGGCTGGAAGCGGCGGGCCAGTTGCAACTGCTCGACTCACCGCACTGGCTGGAGGCGAAGGACGGGAAGGTGGAGATCCGGTTCCCGCTGCCGCGCCACGCGGTCTCGCTGGTGCGCCTGAGCTGGTGACCGTTATTTCTCGAGCCCCCAGATGTCTCCAACGGTGAAGCCGTCGGGGAATGGATCGTCGGGGTCGAGAACGTACTGAGCGAAGCCGGTGATCCAGGCCTGCCCGGAGAGCGTCGGCACGACGGCAGCGTAAGGGCCGACGCGCGTTTCTTCGATCAGACGGCCGGTGAAGGTTGTGCCCAGAATTCCTTCGTGCACGAAATCCTGGTGGAGCGCCAACTTACCTTTGGCGTACAGCGTGGCCATCTTGGCGCACGTGCCGGTGCCGCAGGGAGAGCGATCGAGGACCCCGGTCCAGGATTGGGGGCGAGACCAGTCGAGCGTGCCGGTCGAGACCACCACGGCATTCTTGGCGTGGGCCTCGGGCCGTGACGGCAGGCCGGAGATCTGCGCGATGCTCACTCCGGCGATCCCGGGATTCTCGGGGTGCACCGCGCTCAATTGCTCGCGTGCCGCCGCTTTGATCATTTCCGCGACGCGCACGATGTCGCGGCCTTCGTCCGGGGTGAGCCGAAAGCCCAGCGCCGCTGCTTCGGCGATGACATAGAACATCCCGCCGTAAGCGACGTCGACGGTGACTGTGCCCAAGCCGCGAACCTCGAGCGGGGTATCGAGGTGCGTGGCGAACGCCGGAACATTTTGAAAGGTGACCTTCTTCACCTTGCCGCGTATCACTTCCGCTTCCACGGCGATGAGTCCCGCGGGCGTATCCAGCTTGAGCCGGGTGACCGGCTCGGATACCGGGACCATGCCCGTCTCGATCAGCACGGTGACCACGCAGATGGTGTTAGTGCCCGACATGGGCGGGTACTCGACCTGCTCCATGATCACGAAGCCCGCATCGGCTTCCGGGTGCGCCGGCGGCAGGATCAGGTTGCAGCAGGCGGCCGGGTAGCCGCGCGGCTCGCGCAGCATGAGAAGCCGCAAATGGTCGGCTTCGGTCTCCAGGTAGATCTTTTTTTCGAACATGGTCTTACCCGGGACATCCAGGACGCCGCCCGTAATCACGCGGCCCGGCTCACCGCAGGCGTGAGCATCCACGGCCGTAATCATGCTGGAGAATCGCAAGGCGTGCCTCCTTTGCTATGCCAGCTTGCGGAGGTCGATGCCGGAATCCCAGTGTTGGTTGGAGCGCAGCAGGCCCTCCCACGTCACCTCACGGCCGGTATAGGCCGCTTGCCGGCCAAGCATGGCCGTCAGAGCCGAGTCCACCCCAATGGCCGCCTGGTTATGGAACTGGCCGCCGGTGATGCTGCCGATAAACGCCTTCTGTTTTTCCGAATCGGCCTGGGCGAGATTGTCCGAAAACGACCCGCTGGCCGAGAACGCGGTATCCCGCGATTTTTCGCTTCCGGCCCAGGTCCAGGGCTGGTCGCCCACGATGCCCAACAGGCCGCTGTAGGGCGATTGCGAGGCGCCGCGAGTGCCGAAGAAATGCTCGTTGACTTCGACCGGCCCCTTTCCGAACTGCGTCGAGCTGAAGCTCACGTGCACATCGCTGGGGTACTGGAACACAACGTCGAAGTGCGAAAAGCAATCGTCACCCGGCGCACCGCGGCCTTTCCGTCCTCCCCTTCCGACAGCCTTCAGCGGGTGGCCCTTCAACACCCAGTTGCAGATGTCGAGAGCGTGGATGTTCTGCTCGACAATGATGTCGCCGGAGAGCACGCGATCCTCGATCCAGTTGCGCAGCCGCAGCGCATTTCCGGNNGAAGGGCGGCGCCATCCGGATTTGAAAGCCAACATCGAGGCTGAGCCGCCCCTCCGCCTTTTTGCCGGTTTCAAGGACGCGCTTGGCCCCAGCCACGTCCACGGCCACGGGTTTCTCGAGATAAACGTGCTTGCCCGCCGCCACCGCCGCCGCCACGTGTTCGGGGTGGAAGTACGCCGGGGTGGCGATGACCACTGCGTCCACTTCCTTCGACTCCATGATCGCTTCGAACGCCTTCGGTCCCACAAAGGTCTGCGACACCCCGGCGTAACCTTTGGATTCGGCGAGTTGGTCGAAATGTTGCCTGGCCTTGTCGATCTGATCCTGGAACATGTCTCCCAGCGCGACTACGCGCGCATCCGTATTCTGCGCGATGTTGGTGGCATCCGTGCTGCCGCGCCGGCCGCAACCGAGTAAGCCCACGCGCACCGCCGAATTGGCCGCGCTGCCGCGCAGTAAGTGGGGCTTCAAGATGGTAAACGCGCTGGCAATTCCCGCCGCCTGGAGGAATGTGCGCCGATCCGTAGTTTCACCGTTCATCGACTCTCTCCTTAACCGATCAACTTTTCCAGATACGCCTTGGCGGCGAGGATGTCCGCCGTCTGCTTCTCGCCGGCGATCTCGCGCTCGATGGTGAGCGGATTCCGGTAGCCAATCTTTTTCAGCTTCCCGATCAACGCCGGGAAGTTCACCATGCCCTCGCCGATGGGGACCTCACGACCGAGCTTTTTGGGATCGGTGGGGTACAACCCGTCCTTGGCGTGCACTCCCTGGATGTACGGCCCGAAAACTTCCACCGCGTCCACCGGGTTCGCCTTGCCGTACAGAATCAGGTTGCCGACGTCGAAGTTCACACCGATGTTGTCCAGGCCAACGTCTCGAATGGCCCGGACCAGCGTAATGGGAGTCTCTTGCCCGGTCTCGCAGCGAAAGTTCTGCCCATTCTTCTGGCAGTACTCCGCCACGGCGCGGATCGCCTCAACCGCCTCTCGGTATAGCGGGTCGTTGGGGTTTTCGGGGATGAACCCGCAATGGCCTTGAACGGCGGGAATCCCGGCCTTTCCGGCGAAATCGGACACCTCTTTCATTCGCGCGATGCGCGCCTGGCGGTACTGCCGCGGCACGAGACCGATGGTCAGCGGCCCCTGGTAGAAGTCGTAGACCTCCGGACCCGGGCCGGTCGATACGGCCGAAGTGGCCGCGACACGGTATTTGTCGAGCGCGCTGCGCAACTTCGCGGCCGCGGCGTTGTCCGTCTCTCGCACGCTCACCTGGCAGGTTGGAAACCCGAGGTCGTGCACGCGCCGGATGGCCGCTTCGGGGTCCGGGGAAATGCTCAGGATGACACCCAGCCGCATCTTGCCCCGCGGCGCGGTCTGCGCGGCCGCCCGAAGCGCGGCGCCTGCCACCGCCGCCTGAAATAGTCGTCGCCGGTTATAGATTGCCATTTGCGATGCCATTCTAACCCCTTGCGCGGGAGTGAGTATACCCGGCCCGGCCGGCGGATCGTACGTGCGGGTATATCTAATCGTACGTATGCTACGATGAAACCTGGAGGACAAGATGCGCGTGACGGCTTCGAAACTGCGCGAGAATGTCTACCGGATTCTGGACGAGGCGATCGCAACCGGCGTCCCGGTCGAGGTCATCCGCAAGGGCAAGGTTTTGAAGATCGTGCCCGATAAGCCCGTCTCCAAGCTTGACAGGCTGAAGAAGAGGAAGGGATTTGTCGGCGATCCAGAAGACATCGTCAGCATGGATTGGTCCAAAGAGTGGACTGAATTAAAATGACGATCTACGCGGACACCCACGTTCTCGTCTGGCTCTTTTATGGCGAGATCGGCAGGCTCGGACCTGCCGCCCGCCAAGCCATCGATGGGAACGAGATTCTAGCTTCGCCCGCCGCGGTCCTGGAGATGGAACTACTGCACGAGATTGGCCGAATACACCATTCCGCTTTGACAGTGGTGGAGACGCTGGCAACGGACCTCGGTCTTCGCGTTTGCGATCTGCCATTTCGGACGGTGGTGGACTACGCGCTGAAAGAGAATTGGGGCCGGGATCCGTTCGACCGTTTAATCGTGGCAAATGCCAAAGCTGCGGAGGCGCCGCTGGTCACCAAAGACGCGAGAATCCGCCGGCACTATTCCCGCGTCATCTGGTAGATCGTTCGCCTTCACACCCCCCGCAGCCGCTCCGCCGCCGCCTCGGGGGTAATGTCGCGCTGCGGGGTGGCCAGCATTTCATAACCGACCAGAAACTTGCGCACGGTTGCCGAGCGCAACAGCGGCGGATAGAAATGCAGGTGCAAGTGCCATTCCTCGTGCTCGAGGCCATCCGTGGGCCGCTGGTGGATCCCCATCGAGTACGGGAATGAGACGTGGAACAGGCGGTCGTAGCGCGCCGTGGTGCGCTTCAGGATGTCCGCCAGGCCGTCGCGCTCCGCGCCGGAAAGCCGGTCGATCGACGGCAGGTGCCGTTTGGAAACGACCGCCGTCTCGAACGGCCAGACGGCCCAGAACGGAACCACCACCAGGAAGCTGTCGTTCTCTTCCACCACGCGGTGGCGCGCGGCCCGCTCGAGTTTCAGGTACTCGCAGAGAAGGCATGCGCCGCGCTCCTCGCGCCATGCCCGTTGCGACGCCTGTTCCTTGGAAACTTCGTTCGGCAAGGAGCGGCTCGACCAGATCTGGCAGTGCGGGTGCGGATTACTCGCGCCCATCATGGCGCCGCGGTTCTCGAAGATCTGCACGTACTCGATGGCGGGATTCGACCCGAGCTCGGCATACTGCTCGACCCAGACGTCCACCACTTTCCGCAGGGCGGCCGGGTCCATGCCAGCGATGGTGAGGTTGTGCCGCGGCAGGAAGCAGACTACCCGGCAGATGCCGGGTTCGGATTCGGCGATGAGTAATCCGCCCTCTTCGAAACGGTCCACGGGCGTCGACGGCTTGAGCGCCGCGAAATCGTTATCGAAAACAAACGTGGAAGTGTAGTTGGGATTGCGCAGGCCGCCCGCGCGCGCATTGCCGGGACAGAGATAGCACTCCGGATCGTACTCCGGCTCGGGGGCGCCGCCGCCGCTCTCCACCCGCCCCTGCCAGGGCCGGGCGGTGCGCTGCGGAGACACCAGCACCCATTCGCCAGTGAGCGGGTTGTAGCGCCGATGAGGGTCCTGCTTCCAATCGAACATGAACTTCCATGTTAGCCGTAGCGCCGGCGATCTTGTCGCCGGTGGGGTTTTTCCGAACCCGAACACACCGGCGACAAGATCGCCGGCGCTACAAGATGACGAACCGCAGCGGCAGTTCGGCACACTGGCTGATGCCTATGCGGGGGGTCACCGCGATCTCAAAGGCCCGCTGCCCGGCGGGCTCGCGGACCACCAGCGGGCCGCGCGTCAGGTCGGCGCCGTTGTGCGCGCGCGTGATCCCCAAGGCGAGCGTCAGTTTGCCGGGTCCCGAGGCCAGGTCTTCAATCCTGCGAGCGGCCGGCCGCCGCTGGCGCATGATCTCGATTCCGGCCACCGGCTCCAAAGCCCGCACCAGCACGCATCCGGGTTGGCCCGCCGGCTCGGCCACGATGTTGAGGCACTCGTACATCCCGTAGATGAGGTACACGTAAGCGTGGCCCGGCGGGCCGAAAATGACGCGCGTGCGGTTGGTGA
>PMYB01000147.1:21090-21288 GCA_003170915.1 Bryobacterales bacterium
GAGCAGCTTCTCGAACGGCTGCGCCCCACCGCGCGGATCCACTGGAGCCTTCCCGCGAATCTCCATATCACCACGAAATTCATCGGTGAGTGGCCTGAGGAGCGGCTCGGGGAGCTGAAAGCCGCACTGGCGGCTCTGGAATCTCAGCCGTCGATCGCCGTCGACATCCGCAAGCTCGGGTTTTTCCCCAATCCGCAC
>PMYB01000219.1 GCA_003170915.1 Bryobacterales bacterium
TTATGCGCGGATGTATAGCACCGCCTGCTGCGGATCCCTCCGTGGCTCGGTGACGATTCGCTTTCCACCTGGATTGGACCGAATAACAATTCGGTGGCCAATGGGCCAAGCGGCGATTACGAATATCAAACCGTTTTCAACCTGACGGGGTTGGACCCAAGCACCGCCGTGCTCACCGGTCAGTGGGCAACCGATGATCCAGGAGTGAACATCTACATCAACAGCCAGCCGACGGGCAACACGATTGACGATACCCCCTCTTACATTAGTAACCCCACTCCCCCCTATACCTATTCCCAGTGGACCAGGTTCACAATCAGCAGTGGTTTCGTCGCCGGCGTCAACACGTTGGACTTTGTCGTCTACAATATTCCTAACAGCGGGCCCAACCCCGCCGGGCTGCGGGTGGAGATTTCGGGCAGTGCGGACCCGGTTCCAGAGCCGGCTTCGCTCATGCTGATTGGCGCTGGCTTCGTAGCCTTGGGTATGTTTCGCGGGCGGAAGGTCTAGCCGCGGCTCAGCCAGTAGAACATCCGGGTCGATCCCGACTTTCAAAGTGCGGTGATCGCCCGAAGGCGCCGGCGCATTCTCCGTAACGTCCGGCGCGCCCGATCGCTCAATTCCCGCCAATTCTTGCGGCGGGTATTGGGCGGCCAACTCCCTCCGAGTTCCCTGCCGCGCGTCCCCGACTCAGGCGACACTAAGAGTAGGACGAACGAATGAAGGGAAGCCATTTCAGCCGTCGTGAGGCTCTGCGTCTCGCTGCCGCAACAGCTTTCGGGTCCGCTGTGTCATCGGCACAGAACGCGCGGCGGGAAGTCCGCGTCTTCGATGTCCGGGACTACGGCGCCGTGGGCGACGGAAGCACGCTCGATACCGCCGCCGTTCAGCGCGCCATCGACCAGGCTGGCGCGGCGGGCGGAGGCGCACAGGTGCTCATCCGCGGCGGCAAGAAGTATCTCATCGGCACGCTGGTCCTCAAGGGCGGCATCGATTTCCACCTGGCCGACGACGCCGAGCTGGTGGTGAGCACCAACCCGCAGCACTACACCGGCGGCGGCGTCATCACGGCTACCGGGGCCGATGGGTTGCGCATCACCGGCACCGGCAACATCAACGGGCGGGCGCGCGAGTTCATGAGCCGCTACGACCAGCCCAACGAGTGGTGGCTGCCTGCCGGTTTCCGGCCGAAAATGTTCGTGCTGACGGCCTGCAAGGGCCTCGAGGTCCACGACATCACTTTCAGCGAGGCGCCCGAATGGGGGCTGCACATGATCGGCTGCGAGCACGTCCTGGTGGACAATCTGAAGATCCGCAACCTGCTGGACGTGCCCAACTGCGACGGCATCGATCCCGACCATTGCCGGGACGTGGAGATCCGCAACTGCAACATCGTGTGCGGCGACGATGCCATCGTGGTCAAGGCCACGCGGCAAAGCGCTGGCTACGGACCCTCGGCCAACATCACGGTCCACGACTGCGTCATCCAAACGCAAGACGCGGGCGTGAAGATCGGCACCGAGACCACCCAGGACGTCCACGACATCCGCTTCGAGCGCTGCGAGATCCGCTCCAGCTCGCGCGGCCTGTGCATCCAGGCCCGCGACGAAGGCAGCGTTTACAACATCGACTTCCGCGACATCAAATTCGTGTCGCGCTACCATTCGGAGCCGTGGTGGGGCCGCGGCGAGGCCATTTCTCTGACTGCCATTCCGCGCGGCCTTCAGAGCAAGATAGGAACGATCCACGACGTGCGCATCCAGAACGTGAGCGGCCGCGCCGAGAACAGCGTGCGCGTCCAGGGTGTCAAGGAGAGCCGCATTCGCGGCGTCACGCTGGAGAACGTCGCGGTCACGCTCGACCGCTGGACCGAGTATCCCGGAGGCTTATTCGACAACCGGCCCACGACGGCCTATCCGGGCATCGAGCCGCACGGCAACCCGGGCTTCAGCATCCGCTATGCGGACAACGTGGTCCTGAAGCATTGCAGCGTCAAGTGGGGAGACAAGCGGCCGGACTACTTCACCCACGCTCTGGAAGCCGAAGCCGTGACCGGCCTGGAACTCACGGGGTTCGCGGGAGAGGCCGCGCATCCGGAGCGGGATGCGGACGTGGTGGTGCGGTAAGTCGCGCCGGTGCTACATGCCTGTGACGTTGCGGGAGTCTTTCAGCGCGACCACGCTGCCGTCGGTGGTCTTGATGTGCGTGTTGACGAAGGTCCAGCGATCGGCGTACTCAATGCTGCCGGCCGACTTCGCTTCGATTTCCAGGTTCTTGAACTCGAAATTCTCCAGCGGCGAGTTCTTGTAGGAACTCACGGAAAAGGCCCGTTGCGCATCCACTGCTTTGATGTCTGAGATCTTGACGTCGCGGAAATGCGGAAGACCCTTCTCGGGAGGTACTGACTCGGTCAGCACCCTCCAGTAGTCCGGCGGATTCTGGATCCCCTACGGCATCTTGGCGTAGCTGTAGCTCGGGTTCCAGTTCAAAGTGACACTGATCGGCGTGGCCACGCCCTGCATGTCAACATCGTGAATCGCGATAGTTTCAATCGTGCCGCCGCGCGTGCTGGCCGACTTGAAAAGAATGCCCGCCGGCACGGGCCGCGGCACATGGATGAGGTACGCTTCCACGTCGCGAATTCCGCCCGAGGTCTCGCTGCCAATGGTGATTCCGGCGGCGCCTCCGCGGACGGTGTTGTCGCGGATCACGATCTTCTCCGAGGGGCGGTTCACACGCAAACCGTCGGCGTCCCGGCCGGCCTTGAGGCAGATGGCGTCGTCGTTGCAATCGATGTCGCAGTGTTCCACCAGCACGCCGGAAGAGGAGTCGATATCGATTCCGTCGGTGCTGGGGCCGCGAGGTCCTGTACGCCGCGGATCTCCATGCCCGCGTCCACGCGCAGTTCGGTGCTCGACTTCAGGAATAACGATCCGGACAGGTACACTCCGGGCGCGAAGACAACGGTGCCGGCGCCGGCCTTCGCGGCTGCGTCGATGGCCCTCTGAATAGCCGCCGTATCGACTGTCTTCCCGTCTCCTTTAGCACCGTAAGGGCCGACGCGAAACTCTCCGGCTTCGATATTGACGGTGGCAGCGGCCAGGCCCGGCGAAGAAGCGGCCACCGCGATCCGTCCCGCGCCGCTGGCTTTAACAATGGCGAGGCACTGGCCCTGGAAAGCATGGCGCTCGGATGCCTGGAAAGGCTCGTGGCTGGCGTTGTCGGCGCTGTCCACGGCGGCGATGACATTCGGCCAGAGGCGCGATTCGCCGATGTAATCGACGCCGCTCCACAGGAACTGGCCGGAATAGGGCGGGTTGTCGCGCAGGGCCAGCCAGACACTGCGTTCGTGGTGATTCTCCGTGCCGAGAATCTTGCGCGTGGGCTTGGCCGCGTGCGCGGCGAGGATCTCGTTTTCCCGATAGTTCTGGCCGATCACGTCCAGCAGGTCCGCCAGGCCGTTGTCATAGTCGTGGCTGACGTTGGGCCGGAAGAGCGCCTGGCTCACCGGGCGCGTGGGGTCGGCCTTGTGAAAAGCGTCCACCAGTCCTTTGAGAATGCCGCTAGCGAGTTCGGCATTGGGCGTATCGTGAATCTCGTTGCCGGCGCTGTAAACCACGATGCTGGGGTGGTTGCGGTCCCGCAGGACGGTATCGCGGGTGTCAGTCAGCGACCAGTCGCGGAAGTAGAGATGGTAGTCGTATGGGTTCTTCGCCACCGTCCAGCAGTCGAACATTTCGTCCATGAACTCCGGCGCGGGCGGGTTGTGGGCGGTGCGGATGGCATTCCCCCCCAGCCGTTTCAACTGTTCCAGGCGGCGTTCCCAAACGTGCAGCGGAACCGCCGCGCCGAAGGTCACATGCCCGGTCAACTCGTAGCGGAAGCTGACGTAGCCGTAGGGCCGTTTTCCGAGCCGGAAACCGTTAATCCAGACCTCGCTGTTAGCCATGACACCGTCGAACTCGACGAAGACGCCCCGCTTGGCGTAATCCGCGGAAAGGGTGAAATGTTTCCGGTACCAGCCGATGCCGGCTGGAAGAAAGCCTCCCGCGCCGCCGGCTGGATTCTTCTGGTCGAACGGACCTTCGATGCTCCAGGCGTGGGGCACGTTCAGGGCGCGCCAGGCGGCGTCGGCGAACTCAGGCTTTTCCGCGCCCGGTGCGTCGGTTTTGAGGAAACGCCAATCGGAGTCGAAGGGAATGGTGGTCCGGACGAGCCCCTTTACCGGAGCCGCCGCCAGCAAGAGTGGGATCAACCACGAAACAACACGCGCCGTAAGGCCCCCTTCACGGAATTAGGCGATCGAAACCTAGATTACCGTTATAGCGAGGGTTTGGCAACGCGTAATCAGTGAGGAGCGGGCGCTTTGCTCACGGCCAACCAGCAAAGCGCCCGCGCCTCAGAATACCGCTGAACTTCTCAATGCAACAAAGTTGAACTATTCGTTGCGGACGAATCTCTTACGGCTGGCGCGGAACAGAACAGCAGCCGCGAAGGGCAGAACCAGGATGAACGAAGCAGGTTCGGGAACAGAAGAACTAGCTGTGGTGACGTTATTGAAGTCCGCCCACTCAATAGTCCCGTCCCCGGCAGCCCCGCCGATACCGAAATTGGCGCTCGCCAAGCCGTTGTTCGACCAGTCACCGGTATCCGTCAGTGCAATTTCGGCATTGAATGGCGCAGCCAAACCCCACGCGGTCCAGCGTCCATTATTCGCCGTGGTTTGCAGCAGATAGTAATTGCTGCCGGGCGTCAAGCTCCAGTTCACCGTAACGGTATTGGAAGAAACTCCAGCGGCAGTTGCCACTTGATCGAGAATGTTGCCGAGCGGATCCACAAGCACCACAGTGTCAGCCAATCCCTGGTTCTGAAAGGTAAACGATATCAACGTTGAATTCACGGTCGCGGTGAAACCTAAACCGGAATCTATCCACCCACTATCGTTACTGGTCAGAACCGGGCCAGCAATGACGCCGGCGCTCGCCGCGCCCGCGCTCAAAACTACAGCGATTGCCACTACCAACGCCGCGCCAAATCTGGAACGGCCAGCTTCACGAATGGTCCTAAGCATCACATACCCCTCCTCAGTGTTTTGATCCTCCCGGGTTGCTAACTAAGGTTATCAATTGGGAGTTAGTAGATACACTTTATATGGTTTGAGGTCCCAGCGCAAGCTTTTTGTTGAATTCCAGAAAATAAAAAGTACCGTACTGTGGTATTTTTCAACAGTAGCCGTCCCGCAAATCCACGACCGTCGAGACGGCCTGCTACCAGGCAGAGATCTCATGTGGAATGCCGGCTCACGATCTCCGATCCAAGCTCGCGTTGAGGAAGAAGCAGGAGGGAGAAAGGGCGATCACCGAGGCCGGCCGCCGCCGCTGGGCATTTGGGCAGTCGAAACCTGGATTATCGTTATGGCGCGGGTTTGGCAACGGATGGACGGCGATTCCGCGTCCGGATCTCGCCTCCGTTAGCACACAGTAGGCCTTTCAGCACAGATCCGAATGAGTTCCAGTGCGGACGAAGTGCAGGTTGTCGCCGTCGATCTTGTGGATCAGTAGCCAATCCGGCTCGATGTGGCAATCGCGGAAGTGCTTCCAATCGCCGCCGAGCGGATGGTCCTTATAGCGCGGCGGTAACGGACTTGCCTCGATCAGCAGCAGGATCGCCTCGCGCAACTTCGTCATGTCCTTGCCGCGCTTCTGCGCGAGTTTCCCATCGCGCTGGAACTGCGCGCCTTTTACCGGGTTCCACACCGGATCAGATTCCCAGGTCCTTGAACAGCGCGCTCGCGGAGGTCAGGCGCTTTCCCTTGCCCTTGTCGGCGGCGCGCATCGCCCTCACGGTCGTCGGGTTGGGGACCTTCACATCGAATGGAAGGGCCTTCTCCCCGGCCACGCGGACCAGCAGCATCCGCACCGCGTCGGACACGGAGATTCCCATCCCGGCCAGTGTCTTCGCAGCCCTCCGCTTGGTTTTCTCATCCACGCGAACGTGCACCATCGTCGTCGCCATGATTCGACCTCTCTGAGATACATTGTATCTCACTGCCCGGGCGCGCGTTCGGAACCGGGAACACGGCAGGTCGCACCACGGACTCGCCCACTTGTGGCAACGAAGGGTAGCGACGGCGCTACCGCTATTGCAGGACCTTCGCAATCGCCGCCTCCGCCAGAGGCGCCATCAATTCGTAGCCTTTGGCGTTCGGATGCAGCCCGTCGCCCGAATACCCATCCTTTAACATGCCCTCCTCGTCCACCAGGGCCGAGTGGTAATCCACGTACTCGGCATGGACCTTGGCGGCACACTCGCGCAGCCACGCGTTCAGCTTCAGAACGTCCGCGGGGGGACGCTGTCAATGTCCAGAACCGGGCCTGCAATAACGCCCGCGCGCAACGCTCGTGCGCAAAACTACAGCAACCACACCTACCAGCGCTACGCTGACTCTGGGACGACATGCCTCCCATATCGTCTTAGAGTGGATACCTCAACTCAACATCGTGCGGCCGTATTCCCTTCGTGCCCTGCAACTCCCGACGGTCGAGAAATGCCTCAAACCGTCTTGCGCCCAAAGCGCTGAAGCTCGCTGGCGAAGGCCAGTCCTACAGGGAAATAAGCCACCGCCTCCGGTTGAGCGAGAATACGCTCCTCCACATCGTCAAACGCGATCGCGTTCCTCGGCGTGCTTTAAACTCCGTTTAGTGCCTTCTCCTCTTGAAGGCTCCAGCTAGTCCGAGCAGGCCCGTCCCGAGTAGCATGATGCTGGCAGGTTCGGGCACCGTGGTACCACCACTAACCTGCAGGTTGTCAAAAAAGATCGAGAACGGGTAAGGATTGTTAGTCGGATCGTACGGGGACGTAATCACAGCGCTCAGGACATTGCTTCCTGGCACAGCCAGCGTGGCGACGTTGCTGTCGCCAATGCCTATGTCCTGCGAGCTGGGATAAAAGACCGAGTTGACCCCTAGGGTCGAGCCCGTCCCGTTCAGGCCGGCGAAGGCTGCGATCGCATAGGTGTCGTTGTCGGCGTCGTAATCGCCGAATTGGATGCTCACGTTGGAGACGGCCTGCGAGAAGTTGATCATGAGCGGGGAGTCGCTCTGAAATGCTATAAGGCTGTTGTTCAACCACGATGCAGGGCCCAACGGGCCCTGGACCGTGATCAACGACCCGTCTTCCTTACTGATAGTGGCCGTGATCCCACCCTGCGTCGACAGGATCGTAGAGTAGCTGCCCTGCGTCAGTTCCTCGAAATTGAACAGGATGTTGCCCGCGCTCGCCGGCAACGGAAATGCGACCGTCAGCGCTAATACCAGCACAAACGACGCCACCATGTACGCCTTGCTTCTAGTCATTGACTATTCTCCTCGATTCCGTTTTCTACTTACACCTTACAACTAGACCTCATTGGAGACTACGGTCCACGATTTCCATATTGAGCCTCCCGGGGTGCTAACCAAAGTTATCAATCGAAAGTTATTAGACACATTGTGTACCGCTTGAGGGCGCAGCGCAAGCTTTTTTTGACAGGTCAGGACCAAAAAAGTACCACACCGTGGTGTTCTTCTACGGTACTAATAGTACGAGTGGTTGGCGATGGAGTTTCCTGCCGGGCGCAGTTCTCCAGGGAATCCACCGCCGCCAACCCTGCTATTGCAGTGCCCTGCCAATCGCCGCCTCGGCCAGCGGCGCCATCAGTTCGTGCCCTTTGGCGTTCGGATGCAGCCCGTCGCCCGAATACCCATCCTTCAACATGCCCTTCTCGTCCACCAGCGCCGAGTAGTAATCCACGTACTCGGCATGGACCTTGGCGGCATACTCCCGCAGCCACGCGTTCAATTTCAAAATGTCCGCGGGGGGACGCTGCTCACTCTGCTTCCGGGCGGTGTAGTCGCTGATCGGCATCACGGAACAAAGGATCGCCTTGACGTCGTGCGCGCGCGCCAGGTCCGTCATCGCCTGAATGTTCTCCTCGATCATGGTCAGCGTCTCCGGCCCGGTATTGCGGGCGATGTCGTTGGTGCCGGCCAGCAGGATGAATGCCGCGGGCTCCAGATCGATCACGTCCGGAAACATTCGAACCAGCATCTGCGGAGTGGTCTGCCCGCTAATGCCGCGATTCACGTACGGCTTGCCGGGGAACCACTCCGCCAGCTTCCACATGTCTGTAATGGAGTCGCCCAAGAACACCACGCGCTTGGGCTCCCGCGGCTGCTTCTTCAACGCTTCATTGGCGGCGTGATAGCGGCCAAGCTGGTTCCAGTCCTGCATCTGATCGGCGAGAGCCTGCGCCGTCGCGGGCAGGCAGCAGTTTGCCCTGGCAGGCCGGTATTCTTCCACCAACTGACACCGGACGGCGCCGGCCACCAGAAGACCCGCGAAGAGCAAACGAAACGTGATTCGGTGCATGGATGTTCTCCATTACAATTCTACAGTCGGTAGACCGGCTCCTTCACTGATCCGGGAAAGAGAAGATGGGTCGAATGTCGACGGGGATGTCCGCCGTCGCGGCCAGCGCGCTCTTGAGCTCCACCGGCATCTTGTCGTACCTGGCGAACCAGCCTTCCGCGCGGGCGCGGTCGCCGGTGGCTTCCGTCTCGAGCAGTTCCCTGGAAAGCTGCGCCAGCGCCGCGGGCATGCGCGCGTAGTCGATGGCGTACCGCCCGTCCGCGCGCGCCAGCGCCCGCTGCTCCAGCAGATAGTTGAACTCCATCATCTCCGCCCTGCCGTGGGCTTCGCCCGTCCCGAAGCGCAGCGCGCGGAAGAAATCCGCCACGAAGGAGGCGTAATATTCCTCGAGCCGGTCTTTGGGCAGCGCGCCATGCTCCGCCAGCCACGCCAGGCCGAACATTCCCACGGCGTCCGCCTTGGCCTCCTCGAGTCCCGAAGACACGGGGCCAAGAGCTTCGCGGATATCCACCTGCTTGCCGTCTTTGCGGGCAAACGAGGGCCCCAGGCCGTGCGCGATCTCATGCAGAACCGTGCCCGTCAGGTATCCCTCGGCCGAGACCTTTTCGGCCTGGCTGGGCTGCATCATTTTCTTCGCAATCGGCAGGATGATATTCGCGACGCGCGCGTCCATGAAGTTCTTGAAGAAGATTTTCTTACTGCCCTTCTCCTGATGAACCCGCGGATCGTTGGGCAGGTTGTCGGCCACGGCCTGGTAGCCGTAACGCAGATCGCCCGCGCGGTACGGCGCGTCCATCACTTCCATGGGCGTCGCGCGGCCGCGCTTGGAGGGACGGTCGGCCCCGCCGAGCGGCAGCGCATCCTGAATGTCCGGCACGTACTTCTGGTAGAGGGCCAGCTTACGGCTCTCCGCTTCGTTGCGGATCAGAATGGAAGCGCCGTAAGAGGTCTTCACACCCAGCAAGTCGTCCAGGTAGGTTTCGTAGGGCGCGAAGATGGCGTCGAACTTGGGATCTTTAAGGTCCAGCCAGGCAAGGTCGCTCTGGTAATAGTCGTCGGTGAGCAGCGCGCCGGCGCGCATCCGCAGGAAGCCGGCGAAGGCGGCGTCTCCGCTGAGGGCGGCGGCATCGCGCAGCGCCTTGGCCATCGGATCGAGGAACTGCTTGTACTCCTCGTGGTACGGCACCGCGACGAGCCGGTCGCCTTGCCATTTGACCACCGTGTACGGGTTGTAGATGGCGGCCCGGTCTTCGGGATGCTTCTGGAGATACTGCTCGAGGCGGGCGCGCGTGAGGTCGTCGGGATACAGCGCGTGCCCCGGGGGCATCAAGGCTTCCCCGATAAACGGCTGGTTCTGATCGACCAGGTCCCAGCGGCTGCCCATGACGCCGAGCAGGTCTTTCAGTGTTTGGTCTCGAGTGCCCTGGTAGAGGGCCAGTCCTCCCAGATCGCTCTGCCGCCAGAAAACTCCGTCGAGGAGCCGGCAAGCCTCCACGAGCTTCTCCACCAGTTGGCGCTCGCGCGCGGAAAGGCCGGAGGAATGGAACGGCATCTCGACGGCTTTCCATCTGGCGAGCCGCTCCGCTTCGTTATGAAAGGGCCGGCCGGCCGCATTCTGCGCGGGCATCGCCGCGGCATTCGCCAAAAGGGCAATGAGTACCGAGACTCGCACGGTCTCTATTATGGCAGGCTACTCGCTCACCGAAACGCGTACCGGAACCCGTTTTCCGCGATTCCCCGCATCTCCGCTTCGCTGAACCCGAACTGCCGCGCCGCCAGCCGGTATTCGCCCGCCAGCGTGCAGCCGAACATGGCCGGGTCGTCCGTATTCAACACAATCGGCACGCCCGCATCATACAGCCGCCGCAGCGGGTGCTCTTCGAGGCTCTTCACCACGCCGGTCACGAGGTTGCTAGTCAGGCAGATTTCCAGCGGGATGCCATGCTCGCGCAGATGCCGCATTAACTCCGCGTCCCGCGCCGCCGTGATGCCGTGGCCGATGCGCTCCGCGCCCAGCTTCAGCGCGGCCCACACCGATTCCGGCCCGGTGCTCTCGCCCGCGTGCGCCACCAGCCGCAACCCCGCGTTTTTCGCGAACGCGAACACCTCCGTGAACCGCTCCGCCGGTCCGCGCTCTTCGCTGCCGCCCAACCCCAACGCCACCACGCCGCGGTCCATGCGCTCCGCCGCCAGTTCCGCCACCTGTTGGGCCTGCTCGACGCTGAATTGCCGCACAGCGTCCAGAATCCAACGCACCTCCACCGGAGAGCCGGCAGCGGCCTCCCGGATCGCGTCGAAAATCGGGGCGAACCGCTGCCCCTTCCACAGCACCACGCCCGCCGCCAGAATGATCTCGGCGTAGCGCACGTTTTCGGCCGCCAGCCGCTCCAGCAGCCGCCGCACGATCAGCGCGTAGTCTTCCGGCGTGCGCAGCCGTTTTCCCACGGCGCCGAACGCTTTGAGAAAATCCTCGAAATCCGCGTAACAGTAGAGCGCGCGGAGTTCTTCGAGCGGCGTCGAGGGGTCGAGTTCATGGAGCGTCTCGGGCTCGACCGAGCCTTCCAGGTGCACGTGCAGCTCCGCCTTGGGCATTTCCGGCAAGAAATCGGCCATACTTGACTATTAGACATGACTGCTGAAGAGATTGAGGCGATCGTCGGCGGATATCACGGGGATGCCTTCCGCATTCTCGGGCCGCACGGCATTCGCAAGAAGGGCGGGCAGGCCCGATGGGAGGTCCGCGCGTTCCTCCCGCAAGCGGAATCGGCCGAGGTTCTGATTGACGGACGGCGCTGCGCCATGGCCAAAATGCATGCGCAAGGCTTCTTTTGCGCCACTGTGAACGGCGATCCCCAGCCGTACACGATTTGCGCCCGCCTGTGGGACGGCCGCGAAGCCGTCATCGACGATCCCTACCGCTTCGGCCCGCGGATCTCCGATGCCGACCTCTACCTGCACACCGAGGGCACGCTCCACGAAGCGTGGCGCACGCTCGGCGCGCACATCACCGAGGCCGATGGCGTCCCCGGCGTTCGCTTCGCAGTGTGGGCGCCCAACGCCGAAAGCGTCACCGTCGCCGGCGAGTTCAACGACTGGGACACCCGCCGCCATCCCATGCGCCGCCGCGATGGCGGCGTCTGGGAAATCTTCATCCCCGGTCTCGGCCAGGGAGCGGCGTACAAGTACCACATCCGTTCCCGCTTCGCCGGGTACCAGCAGCTCAAGGCCGATCCCTACGCCTTCTACTGCGAGACGCCGCCGAAATCCGCCTCGGTGGTCTGGGACATCGCCAGATACCAGTGGCAGGATGCCGCCTGGATGGATTCACGCGCCCAGACCGACTGGCTCAAATCGCCCATCGCCGTCTACGAAGTGCACCTGGAATCCTGGCTCCGCGGCCCCATGGGCCAGCCGCTCACCTACCGCGAGCTGGCAGTCAAGCTGGTCGAGTACGTGAAGCGGATGGGCTACACCCACATCGAGCTGCTGCCCATCATGGAGTACCCGTTTTCCGGCTCGTGGGGCTACCAGATCACCGGCTACTTCGCGCCCACCTCGCGCTTCGGCACGCCCGACGATTTCAAGTACTTCGTCGATTGCTGCCATCACGCGGGCATTGGCGTGTTCGTCGACTGGGTCCCCGCGCATTTCCCCAAGGACGCTCACGGGCTGGCCTACTTCGACGGCACCGCGCTCTACGAGCACGCCGACCCGCGCAAGGGAGAGCAACGCGACTGGGGCACGCTGGTCTTCAACTACGGCCGCAACGAAGTGCGTACCTTCCTCATCTCCAACGCCCTGTTCTGGCTGAAGGAGTACCACATCGACGGCCTGAGGGTGGACGCCGTGGCCTCCATGCTGTATCTCGATTACTCGCGCCAGCCCGGCGAGTGGATCCCCAACCAGTACGGCGGCAACGAAAACCTGGAAGCCATCGACTTCCTCCGCCGCTTCAACGAGCTCGCGCATACCGTGCCGGGCGCCATGACGGTGGCCGAAGAATCCACCGCTTTTCCCGGCGTCTCCAAGCCCGTCTACCTCAGCGGACTGGGCTTCACCATGAAGTGGAACATGGGCTGGATGCACGACATGCTGGCCTACTTCGCGAACGATCCCATCTATCGCAAGTTCCATCACAACAACATCACCTTCAGCCTGCTCTACGCCTTCCACGAGAACTTCGTGCTGCCCGTCTCGCACGACGAGGTGGTGCACGGCAAAGGCTCGCTGCTGAACAAAATGCCCGGCGACGAATGGCGCCAGTTCGCCAACGTGCGCGCCTTCCTGGCCTACATGTGGGCCCACCCCGGCAAGAAGCTGCTGTTCATGGGCCAGGAGATCGGCCAGCGCGAGGAGTGGAACTGCAACACCAGCGTGCGCTGGGAGCTGCTGGAATTCGACTGTCACCGCAAGCTCCAGACCCTGATGCGCGAACTGAACCGCCTCTACCGCTCGAGCCCCGCGCTCTACCAGGTGGACTTCCACTCGACCGGTTTCGAATGGATCGACTTCCACGACTGGGAAGCCTCCATCATCGCCTTCGTGCGCCGCGCCGAGGACCCCAGCGACTTCATTCTGTTCTGCTGCAACTTCACTCCCGTCCCGCGCCAGGGCTACGAGTTCGGCGTGCCGGAAGAGGGCTTTTACGAAGAGATTCTGAACACCGATTCCGAGCTGTTCGGCGGATCGAACATGGGCAACGGCGGCTGCGTCTCCTCGCGCCCGGTGCCCAAGCACAACCGCCCCAACAGCATCGCGGTGACGCTGCCGCCCCTGGCCGTGGTGGCGTTTCGCAAACGGTAGCGCCCCAGCGGGCCTTCGTGTATAATTGCTTCCGTTGACTGGAGGACAAACGGATGCACTTACGACTTTCCATGCTGGTTTCTCTCTTGCTGCTGGCCTTCACCACCGCCTGCACTCAGGCGCCGCCCCCGGATACACACGCCGCCGACGTTCAGGCCCTCAAAGATACCGAAGCGGCTTGGGCCAAGGCCATGGCGGCCAAGGACTTCGAAAAGAGTATGAGCTATTACGCCGATGATGCGTCCGTGCTGGTGCCCACCGCGCCGGAAATCAACGGCAAGGACGCCATTCGAGCGGCTTTCAAGCCGCTCGCCGATGACCCGAATTTCGCGCACGCGTGCCAGGCGTCGCGTGTCGAGGTTGCCAAGTCCGGCGACCTGGGCTACACGCAAGGCACCTACACCATGACCACGACGGACCCCAAAACGAAAAAACCCGTCACCGACAAGGGCAAATACCTGATCGCCTATAAGAAGCAAGCCGACGGAACCTGGAAGGTCGTGGCCGACATGGACAGCTCCGACATGCCGCTGCCCGCAGGCAAATAAGGACCCCACTGCACGGCGGCGACACTGCAGCCCCCAGCCGCCCTGTCAAGTCATTTAATGATGT
>PMYB01000182.1 GCA_003170915.1 Bryobacterales bacterium
CTTTAATTATGCGCGGATGTATACCAGGTTGATCCGATTAACGATTTGCGACCCATTTGTCCTAATTGCCACGCCGTTATTTATCGCCGTGGGTCTCCGCTGAGCATTGAACAACACCGAACGTCAAAAGACGCCCCGTGAGCAACCTACCGCCCAGGGGTAAATACCCAGACCGGACACTCGGGGAGCGCTGGTTGATGGCAAAAGGGGCGCGTCGCGCCGCTACCATCACAGAGGAGCATCGCCACGCTGCCCGCTGGTATTATCTCAGCTTCGCTGATGATGGTGGGTTTCTGGGTGGCGTCATTGTGGGTTCCTGCGGTTTTCTGACAGCCATCCAGCGGGCTACGGAACTCGGCATCAACCCCGGTGGAGAAGTCATGTGCACGCCGATCCCGCGAAAGGATCTTTGCAGAGTTCCCCCGGACCTGCGCAACCAACTGCTTCCACAAGACAAGGTTCGAAACAGGCTGGAAGGGCGAGGGATGGGTGACGAATCGGGCGCCGTCACCGCGTACATCCCACCCGAAGCAGGTAGATTGCTTAGCGTTCCGGCTTCGCTTCCCGCGCCGCAACAGCCTTCCGCGGGGGTCGTGGTTTGGAGGTGCCGTCTTTGGGACCCCTCACGAAGCGTTAGGCGGCGGGATCGATTTCGACTAATCCTGCAAAGCTCGACGGGGCAGGGATCGCGAGTCCTTCCTCTCGCATTCCCTCAAGATGAAACTCGATGGCTTCCTGGATGAGGCGCTCCACCTCGGCGCGCGAATCGCCAACCGTAATTACGCCAGGCAGGTCGGGAACGTACGCCCCCCACGAGGTCGGCCCTTTTTCGTAAATGACCGTGTACGTCATCACTCCTCCTCTTTCCTATCCAACCCGGCGCTTCGAAGAATAGCCTTCAGTGTTCCGACCGGCACATCCTTACCGAGTTGGCCTGGTACCGTGACGACCCTCCCCTCTTGCGGATGCAGGAATTGGCGATGGCTTCCTCGGGTCGTCCTCAGTCGCCAGCCATTCGACTCCAGCAGACGGATCAGATCTCTGACCTTCACCTCTCACATCATAACGCTACGAATTCTCTGCCGGTTCCGGCCCGGTGAAAGGCGGGCGCGCTGGGCCGTCTGGTGAGGCACATGCGCGAATCCGCATGCCGCGCTATTGTGAGAAGGGTCTGGTGTAGTTCGGCGTCGCGGGCGGCAGTGCTCGGCCCCAGTGACCAGCCCAAGGTCGCGCTTGTCCTCCAGGGTGCCGATGTGGGAGATCAATTAGTTGGAAGAACCCTCGGGATCGTCCACCACGTAACCGGGATGCACCTTAAGGAAGCGCGCCAGCAGCATGCGGGTCGAGTTAGTGAGATGTTGTCAAGAGGAAAATTGCGAAAAAAAGCTATGTTCAAAATCATAGTATTAGGATTTGCCGCCGCTATCGCGGCCCTGCCGCAAACCGGACCGGCGGCCCAGGTGGCCCACGTATGGGATCGACAGGAAATTACGCTGAAGGCCCAGAATCCCGGCCCGAGTCCCTATCTCTCCGTGGATGTATGGGTCGATCTTGCGGGGCCCGGCTTCCACAAACGGGTGTACGGGTTCTGGGACGGAGAGAACACGTTCCGGGTGCGCATAGTGGCCCCCGCTCCAGGCCAGTGGTCATGGAAGAGCGGATCGAATCCCGCGGACCCCGGTCTTGCCGGCGAGTCCGGCTCATTCCGCGCAGTGGCGTGGTCGGAAGCCGAGAAGGAGGCCAACGCCAACCGGCGCGGGTTCATCCGCGCGACGCCCAACGGCCACGCCTTGCAGTATGCCGACGGCACGCCATATCTCCTACAGGGCGACACGTGGTGGACCGTAGGGACCTGGCGCTATCCGTGGTACGACGACGATACGCCGCGTCCCATCGGCCCCAGCGCCGGTTTCAAGGACTATGTCAGGCTCCGACAATCGCAGGGGTATAACCTCATCGCAGTGATCGCCGCCTTTCCGGGTTGGGGGAACGACCGCTATCCCTTTGCAATTGATATCAAGGAAGGCGGCAGAACCATCCAAGTGCGCGGAGCCTGGCCGGCGCCCGGCATAAGCTGCTGTGGCCCGGGGACCCCGCTCACCGCCAAGGACGAGCACAACGAGGGCGGGTTGCCGTTCCTTTTTCCCGGCCGCGTGCCCGGCTATGAGGACGTATACCCGGACGTCACCCGCATCAACCCGGCCTATTTCAAATACCTCGACAGGAAGATCGATTACCTCGAGGAGCACGGCTTTGCGGTATTCCTGGAAGCCCTGCGCCGCGACCTGAGCCAATCCTGGAGGCGATACTATAATTGGCCGGACTCGTACACCCGCTACCTCCTCTATCTGTATGCGCGGTACGGGGCCGGCAACGTGATTCTGAGCCCGATCCATCAAGACGTCAACCCGCCCGAAATGCCGGCGGCGGCCTTCCTGCCGGCCATCCACGCGTTGTACGACAAGTATGGTCCACCGCCCTTCGGGAACCTGTCCACCACCAACACCGTCCCATCGACGCTGGTCATGTGGAAGCAACCGGGGATGGACTCGAAATTCCTGACGCTGCACCAGACCGGCAATTCGCCCCGGGAGCACTACGGCTATTGGTATCTGACGGAGGAGTTCTTCGCCACACCGGCGTTGCCGGCTTTCGCGGGTGAATCATACTATTCCGGAGGCGTAGGCAACGGGCTGGGAGGCTCCGCGGATTCGGCGCCCGGGGGAAGCGAGACGGATTCCCGCAACCAGCGCTCGTCGATGTTCGGCACCTTCCTTTCCGGTGGATTGGCAGGTTATCTCTACGGCTCGTTCGCGGTTGAGCGCGCCGATATTGAGCCTGGCGCCAAAATCAAAATGTGGGATGCGTTTCTGTGGGAGGGGAGCAACTTCATGAAGACCTTGCGCACGTTCGTCTTCAGCCAGGGCAAGCGCTATCAGGACCTGATTCCGAACGTCGATTTCGTATTCCCGAACCGCACCCAAGACTTAACCTCGTACCAAGGCTGGGCCTATGCCGCCGCGACTAAGGAGAAGGATTTCCTGCTGGTTTACTGGGAGAAGGGCTGCCCCGCAAATCAGGTCCGCGGCGTACTCAGTCACGCGAACTACGAAGGGAAATGGTTCGATCCGCGCAAAAGCGAGTGGCTTGATGTCGGCTCCGGCACCCTCACGTCAAACACTTCCGGCGTTATACCCGTGCCGAAGAAACCCACAGACGACGATTGGGCTATGCGGCTGGTCCTGAAGAACGTGGTGAGTCTGGCCGATGGTCCGGCCCCGCCCGCCGGAGGGCGTTAAGCTTCGCGCCTAATGCCTGCGCCCGAAGCTTCGCCCCGGGCTTCTCATGGGCGGCCGGGAAGGCATCGGCCGCGGCGCGGGACGGTAGCTCGGCCGCGAGGGCGGGGCAGCGCGCGGCTCCTCCGGACGGCCGGAGCTTCCGAACCGCTTCGGGCTGTGGTTGCCGTTGGGGTCGCGCGCCATCGGCGAGGCGTACTTCGAATCCCGATACCCTCCCGGCTTGTTGGCGTATTGCGAATCGCGGAAGCCGCCGCCCTGCGCATAGGTGCTCCCCGAGTAGCGGTTCTGCGTGGCCGTGCCCTGCGAGCCGTACTTGGGGGCGCTGGCGCCGGGGTCCTGCCCGTAGTAGGTCTGGCCGCGGTTCTGGTAAGTGCGATAGCCTTCCCATTCGCCGCGCTCCACCGGCTGGTAGCCGTGATTGAATAGCAGGTCGCGCATGAGCGCGTATTGGCCGTAGAAGACCCAGAAATTGCGCCCATCCCGATGTTCCCAGTAGCCGTATTGGTTGGAGGCCTGCGTCGGCGGGGCCATATACGCAAACCCCGCGGGTTGCGCCACGTGTTCCGATTCGGAGTCGTACCGGCCGGCGGGCTTGTGCTCGATCGCCATGCCCAGATCGTTCCGCATGGCCTCGTAAGTAGTCTGCGGAACGCCGGCCCATTTCTCCTCGGAGGTGGTGGCGCCCGTCTTGGCCGAGACGTCGGTCAGGTGCGTCCGCACCGTGCGGATTTGCTGGTCGTATTCGCGCGCGTTACCGATGCCGCGAACTTCCATATCCACCAGCAGCTTGTCCCACGAGTCGTACAACTGGCCGCTGAGCGAATTCAGTTCCGCGGTCTTCTGCGGCAGTACCACCGCAGAAGTCTTCAGCGAATCCGCGGCGGCTAACAATACAGCGAAATCCACCCCCGCGTAATTGCCGGCCGCCACCTGCCGCCGCGCCGCATCGGTGGATTGCCACAAGCTGTCGCTCTGGGCCGCGGCGCCGTGCAGGGCAGCCAGGCGCGCATCGAGATCCGCCTTCTTCTCCGGCCAATCGGTTTCCGCTTTCTGCACTGTGGCCGCCACCGGCGCCAGGTCGATGGCGTGGATGGCTTGGTGGTCCCGCTCCATTCCCTCGACCGTCTGCGGCAACTGCCGCTTCCANNGATCGCGCTCATGCGAGAGCAGCCGCTCGGCCGTCTGCCGGTCCTGGCGGCGGTTCTGCTTCTCGATCCGCGCCAGATCGTCCATGTCGCGGGCGGCGTCGTGCAGCAATCCGGCGGCTTGGCCGAAATGGTCGCTCCAATGGCCGGTCGCGGAAACCGCGCGGAACAGATCGGGTTCGGCCTGGCTTTGGCGAGCGACTTCATCCTGCGCCGTGCGTAGCTGGGTTTGCGCCGACGCCAGGGCGGCGCGGTCGCTGTCGATCTGCGCCCGCACCCCGCGCGGCAGCGCGTCCAGCCCGGCGAAGAGTACGACGACGATGAGAACCGTCAGCACGACGGCAAGAAATCGAAGTGTGGATCGGCTCATGCTAACCCCTCAGGCGCGGCCGCCCCGGTAGACCGTGACATCGCCCGGATAGATTGTGGTGGCTAGCGTCACGGCGAAAGGTTCACTCTCCGCTTTACGTATGCCGAGCAACCCCTTGCCACCCTGTTCCTGGAATTCCCAGTAGTAGAATTTGGCGACCTCCGCCTCGTCGCTGCGGCGAACCTGCACCTCGCGGCTCAGGCGGTACAGCCAGGTCTTGCCGTCGAATTCGAAAAAGTCGGCGGTATTCTGGCGCTCGTCCATTTGAGCCAGGTCGTCTTCGGACACGCCCAGGTCTTCGATGGTCAGCTTGCGCGGGTCGGTGTGGACGGCGGCTTCGACATCCTCGCCGGTGGCCACGCGCAGCGCGACGCGCCGCTCGCGATACGCACCGCTCAACTCAAACCAACGGCGCGGCCCGGCCTCGAACCATGCGCAGCGGTCGGCCGTAAAGTCCAGATCGGACAGGCCGTCGCCGGCGCCGGAGACCGAGATCATATCCCCGACACGGGCGTCCGTCACTTTGAGGTGAGCCAGATCCGCTGCCGGCGCCCGCGGCGGCTCCTCGGACTTTTTAAAGAGTTGCATAAGGACGATCACCAGCAGGACGCCAAGAATGGCTACCAGCGTAAGCGTAATCATGTGGCTCCGCTACGCCTTGGCGCCCGGCCCTGGCCCCAATTCCTTGGGCAGCTCGGGAGGCCGCGCCGGCTTTGCCGCGAGACGCTCCCGCTTGAGCGCTGCCAGTTCGGCGTCCACGCTGTGGTCGCCGAGTTGCGCGAACTGCTTCTCCAGGTCGTCATCCTTGCCGGCCGAGGCGAGCTGGTCGAACGCCTTCGCGGTGGCCTCTTCGCGCGCCACTTTTTCCTCAAACCGGCCCAGCGCGGAAAACGCGTTGTCGGCGCTCCCCACGCCCGCCATGGCTTCCGACACCTTGCGTTGCGCTACGGCGGCGTTCTTGCGCGCCACCAACGTGGTGGCCGTGCGCTCGCCTTCGTCGATCTTGTGCTTCAGCTCCGTGACCTGCTGCTTCAGCTTCTCGCTGGTCTCTTGCGCGCTATCCACCGCCTGCTTCATCGAAGCGACCTGCTCATCGCTCTCCGCCTTCTTGGCCAGCGCCTTGCGCGCCAGGTCCTCGTTGCCGGCGTCCAGCGCCACGCCCGCGCGGTCCTTCCACTCCTGCGACTGGCGGATGTATTTCTGGTATTCGGCGTCCAGCCGGTTGTAATTGCTCATGGCCACCGCCGACGCGCGGACCACGTTGTTCAAGTCGTTCTTCATGTCGGCCACGGTCTGGTTGACCGTCGCCTCGAAAGTGGCGTCTTCGATGGCGCCCACTCCTTGATTCGCCTCGCCGCGCGCCACGCGGCCCATGCGGCCGAACAGATCGGATAGAAATGCCATGTTCTTCGTTCCTCTCCTTTACGATTCGAGGTCGCCCAGCAGGCGCCGCGCCGTGATGACATCCACCAGCAGGAAATGCACGCAGGAGAGAATATCGTCCTCGTCCTCCGGCCCTATGTCCTGCAGTTTGCAGAAATTGTTCAACGTGACGGCCACCTTACCGGCGCCGGCGTCATAGATCTGGAAGTGCGAAGTCGAGATGCCGTTATCGGCCGCCAGCATGCGCTGCATGATGCCGGGCGTAACCGCCCCGCGCGGCACCACCGTGCACGTGAGCGAGAGGTACAGGATATCGCCCGCCAGGACCGCCTGGACGGCAACCCCGCTTTCCACCTCGGTGATTCTCAAAGTGTCGGGCGCCGTTTCGGAGACTGCATAACCTCGCTCCGCCAACAGCGCGTGGATGTGGCCCACTTCTGGGATGTTTGTGATTGTCATAGGCATTGGGAATGGAGTCCTTTATCGATACGCGCTCTGCCGCACCGAAGTTCCGTGATTCTCCGGACCGAGCCCCGTACCCTCAGACCTATTGTAGTGGGACGAGCCGGGGTGTAGCGAGCGACGACTCAGGCCTCTACCCTGTTTAGCGCCGCATTCCACTTCAACCGCCGGCCCTGTTTCAAGGACAGGTTGGCCATCTCGACTACCAGCGCCGCCTGGAACGCGAGTTTCATCGGCGCGGTGGGCGTCAGGCGGGTGCGGACGCACTCGAGGAAGTTCTCGACGTGCAGGTCGGTAGCATAGCCGAAACCCTTGGCGGATTTCTTTGTAATGGCCGGCTCGTCCTCGGCGCCCTTCGGGAAAACCTTCAGCTCTTCACGGCCAATATCCATGCGGGCCTGGTCCCCGTCGAGCTGATTCAACTGGTCGTTGCGGGTCTTGTACTGCATGGCCGCGTAGTTGACCGAAAAGACCCCGATGAAGTCTTCCGCGTATTCGGCGATGGCCACAACCGACTCCGGCTGGTCCACGCCCGCCTTATGCGGCTTGCCGGCGGACGCGTTGACAGCCAAGGGGTAGCCTGCGCCCATGAGCATGTGGATGCCGTCGAAGACGTGCGCTCCCTGGTCGGCCAGGATGCCGCCGGCGTAATCCGAGTAATAACGCCACTCGCGGAAACGGTTGGCATCCAATGGACGGCGCGGCGCCGGGCCTTGCCACTGTTCCCAATCGAGCGGCCCATCGAGCTTGGTGGCCTGTCCGCCGCCTAGATAATTGTTCAGCCACCAGGATCGAATCATCCGCACCGCGCCCAGATTCCCGGAAGCCACGATATCCCGGCCTTCCATGTAGAGGTCGTAGCTGCGCCGCTGCATGCCCACCTGAATGATGCTCTTGGTCTTCTCCTCGGCGTCCACCAGTCTGGCGCCCTCCTCCGGGGTGTGGCACAGAGGCTTTTCGACGTACACGTCCTTGCCCGCCGCCAGGGCATCCAGCACCATCTGGGCGTGCCAGTGCTCGGGGGTGGCAACCAGCACGGCCTGAACGTCCTTGTCAGCCAGCAGTTCCTTGTAATTGCGGTAGATCTTGGGATGCGTGCCGGGGTCTTTGACGCGGTGGATACGGCGCGTTCCAGGTTCGGTTCGTACACATCGCAAATCGCGCCGACGCGCAAGGCGGGGTCCTTCTGAAAAACGGTCATCACGAACGTGCCCCGGCCTCCGCTGCCGATCACGCCGAGTACAATCTGGTCCGACGGCGCCGCGGCGTGCGCCATCAGCGTTCCGCCCCCGGCAAGAAAAAAGGTCCTGCGATTGACGTCCATGGCTGCCCCCTACAATATGGTAGTAGCCATGGAACCAAAAGTCTCTCGCCGTACTCTTCTGGCTGGTGGAGCCCTCATGCTCAACCCGGCTCTCCCCGCTCGCGCCACCGATGAAAAGCCCGCGCCCCACAAGTTGAAAGTGGCGATCTTCTCCAAGCACCTGCAGTTCTTTGCGGGAGAAGAAATGGCCCAAGCCGCCGCCGGCATTGGATTCGACGGAGTCGACATCACCGTCCGTAAAGGCGGGCACGTGGAACCTGAGCGCGCGCGGCAGGACTTGCCCCCGCTGGTCGGCATCATCCGGAAACACGGGCTCGAGGTGCCCATGATCACCGTGGACATCGTCGATACCCAGACGCCGTTCGCGGAAGACATTCTCAAGACCATGGCGTCGCTGGGGATTCGCAATTACCGTTGGGGCGGCCTTCGCTACGAGGAAGGCCAGCCGTATGCGGCCCAGCTTGAGCAGATGAAGCCGCGCATTGCCAAGCTGGCGGCGCTGAATTCGCGCTACCAGGCCTGCGCCATGTATCACACGCATTCGGGCACGGGGGTGGTGGGTGCGTCCATTTGGGATCTCTACGTCCTGCTGAAGGATTTCGACCCCCATGCGGTCGGGGTGAACTACGACGCCGGCCACGCCACGATCGAGGGAGGCCTCGGAGGTTGGATCAACAGCTTCCGGATCAGCGAGCCGCACTTACGCGGCATCGCCGTCAAAGACTTCATCTGGGCCAAGGACGCCGGCGGCAACTGGCAGGCGCAGTTTAAACCTCTGGGGGAAGGCATGGTTCACTTCCCGCAGTTTTTCGCGATGGTTGCCGATTCCGGTTTCTCGGGCCCGCTGCAACTCCACTTCGAGTATCCCCTCGGTGGCGCAACCGATGGCAGGGCGACGCTCGGCAATATCACCAAGGAAGAAGTTTTCGGCGCTATGAAGCGGGACTTGGGGAAACTGCGCGGATATCTGGCGCAGGCCCACTTATAGCTCACGAGTGAAACACCATCGCCGAATCCCGCTCCGGATGCGCCGCTTCACCCACGAACCCAGTTACCTCGAGTCCCGTCACATCATCGGTCTCCAACGCGTGCGTGAAATATTCCGGCCGTTTTTCGCCCCACGCCACCCTGCATCGTTTCAGCACCACGTTGTCGGCGCTACGTATGTGGAATCCCGGCGTGCCGTGCACTTCGATTTCCGGGTAACGTCCCTCCGTGAGACGGTTGTCGAACACGCCGCCTGGGTAGCGCGTCCACCGGTCGAGCGTCATCGCGACGTTCTCGAGCGTCGCATCCCGAATCCGGCATTCCTTCGACCCGCTCACGCGCACGCTGTTCTCGGCCCTGCCCGTGACGTTCGCGACGCGCACGCCGCGCAGGGTTCCCATCTTCATCTCGGGTGTGCGCGGGTGCGCCGTGAGCGAAATGCCCTCGCCCCGGCCCCACCAGGGATTTGAGTAGTACCGCGAGACCAATTTGATGTCGCGGAATTCGATATCGGAGACATTGCCTTCATCGCGCATCTGAATCGCAATGCCGCGCGAGCTCGTCTTGATTTCGCACCGCTCAAACCTGACCTTATAGATATCCTGATGGCAGTGCGTGCCAATTTTGACCCCTGAATCCTGCGTCTCAAGCACGCAGTCGGCCACCCGAATGTTGCCGCAGGCGCCGTAGTCCTTCTGCTGCACCGTGGTCTTCACCGAGATCGCGTCGTCGCCGCACGCGATGTTGCACTTGCGGATCTCGACGCCCCGGCAGTGGTCGGCATCGATACCATCGGAGTTCGGAATCTCCATGTTATTGCGAATCGTGAGGCCCTCGACCAGCACGCCCTCGCAGCCGAGCAGGTGGAGCGCCCACTCGGGTGTCTCTTCGATCCTGATGTCGCAAACCTCGACATCCTTCGATGACGTCAGCACGACGATCCGTGCCCGCCAGTCTTTCGGCCGCCACCACTCGTCCTGTTTGTCGTAATGATCCATGAACTCCTTGGAGCGGCCATTCATCCGGCCCGTTCCGGAGATCCGCAACCCGTGCGCCTCCACCGCCGTAATCAACGTGCCGTACTGGCCCCCGTACGGCCCCACCTCGCTGCCACCGTAATCCTCCCGATGCGAGCTCGCCAGCAGCTCCGCGTCGTCCGCCAGGTGGAAATCGATTCCGCCCCGCAATTCGAGCGCTCCGATCGAATAGCGCCGGCCGCCGCGAACCAGCACCTGCGCCCCTTTGCCCGCGGCCGAGGCTGCGTCGATGGTGCGCTGGATGGCGGCGGTGTCGGAAGTCACGCCGTCTCCTCTCGCGCCGTATTTGAGAACGTCGAAGGTCGCCACGCGGCTACTATTCTACTGGCGATACAATCGAATCGGCGCATGCTTCGGTTTCTCTTGCCCGCGGTGCTCGCAGCGGCGGCCTTCGCTGCCGACCCGCTCTTCGAGCTTTCCGGTCAACTCCTGCCGCCCCGCCGCGCTTCCGTCTCCATATTCGCCACCAGGAGTCCCTTCACCGTCTCCGCCCTGAGCGACGCCGCCGGCCGGTTCAGCTTCAAGAAACTCCCGGCCGACGATTACACCGTCGCCGTGTTCATCGCGGGGCACGGAGAAGCGCGCCGCACTGTGGAAGTGGGCCCCGCCGTAGCCGGCTCCCACGGGCGCGTTTCCTTCACCCTCGATTTGAAGGATTCCGACTTCGAGTTCGCCGGCCCCGTACCCGAGCACTCCGTCTCCACCAGCCAATTGGCTATTCCGAACGCGGCCCTGCGCGAATACCAGCAGGCCCAGAAGGACCTCGAGAGGCGCAATCCCGAGGCCGCCGCCAAGCGCCTCGAGAACGCCGTCGAAATGGCGCCGCAGTTCGCCATGGCGTGGAATGAGCTGGGAACCATCGCCTACCAGACGCGCAAGTTCGACCGCGCCGAAGAATGCTTCCGCCAGGCGCTGGAGCAGGACCCGCGCGCCTTCGAACCCCTGGTCAACCTCGGAGGCGTGCTGGTAACCGTGCACAAGCTCGACGAGGCCGCCGACTACAATCTGCAAGCCGTGCTCACTCGCCCCAACGACGCCCTGGCCAACTCGCAGCTTGGCCTTACCTATTTTGAGCTCGCGCGCATGGACCTCGCTCAGAAGTATCTCGAGCGCACGCGCCAGATCGATCCGGCGCACTTCTCCCATCCGCAGCTCTTGCTGGCCGAGATTCACCTTCGCCACGGCGAGCGCCGCGAAGCCGCCGCCGTGCTCGAGGAATTCCTCAAGTATCACCCCGGCTGGCCGAACGCCGCCAAGATGCGGCAAACCATCGCCGAATTGCGGCAATAATGGAATTGCTTGCGTCTCCCCATCGACCCTCTCATTCCGGAAATCCTCAACCACCTGCGCGCCGCTCAGAATCTGGTCCTGGAAGCTCCACCAGGGGCGGGGAAGACCACGCGCGTGCCGCCCGCTCTGCTCGCGCTTTCCGGCGGCGAGGTGCTGGTGCTCGAGCCCCGCCGCCTGGCCGCGCGCCTGGCCGCGCGCTTCGTGGCCGCGGAGCGCGGCGAAGCCGTGGGCGGCACAGTCGGCTACCAGGTCCGCTTCGAAGAGGTGGCCGGACCGCGAACGCGATTGCGCTTCCTCACCGAGGGCGTGCTCACTCGCCAGCTGCTCTCCGATCCCACCCTCGCGCGCGTCGCCACCGTGGTGCTCGACGAGTTCCACGAGCGCCATCTGGAGGGCGACCTGGCCCTGGCGCTGTTGCGCCGCCTCCAGCGGACCGAACGTCCCGACCTGCGGCTGGTGGCGATGTCAGCCACGCTCGATGCCGCTCCCGTGGCGCAGTTTCTGGGCGGCGCGCGCGTGATACGCTCCGAGGGCCGTCAGTATCCACTGGAAATCGAGTACACGCCGCATTCGGCGGCGCCGCTCGAAGAGCAGGTGGCCGCGGCATTGGAACGGTTGGCCGCCCGCGGGCTGGCGGGCCACGCGCTCGTCTTCCTGCCCGGGGCAGCCGAAATCCGCCGCGCGCAGACAGCCTGTGCGCCGTTGGCCCGCCGTAGCGGTTGGTTGCTGCTGCCCTTGCATGGCGATCAATCGCCCGAAGAGCAGGACCGCGCGGTGGGGCCGTCGGAGCAGCGGAAAGTCATTCTCTCCACCAACGTGGCGGAAAGCTCCATCACCATTGAAGGTGTCGGCGCCGTAATCGATAGCGGCCTGGCACGAATAGCCAGCCATTCGCCATGGTCGGGGCTGCCCACTCTGCAGGTGGCGCGCATCAGCCAGGCGTCCGCGAAACAGCGGGCGGGCCGCGCCGGACGAACCGGTCCCGGACGCGTGGTGCGCCTTTATCCCGTCGAGGACCTTGCCCGCCGTCCCGCCCACGACACGCCCGAAATCGCGCGCGCCGATCTTGCGCCCGCCGCTCTGCTGCTTCACGCCATGGGCGTGGACGGCCTCGGCGCCCTCGAGTGGCTCGACGCTCCGCCCGCCGCCGGCGTCGAGCACGCCGAGGAACTGCTGCGCCAGCTCGGCGCTTTCTCCCCGTTGGGCCAAGAGATGGCGCGCTACCCGCTGCATCCGCGGCTCGCACGGCTCATCGTCGAAGCGCGCCGGCGCGGTGTGGCGGAGCAGGGCTCGACCATCGCGGCGCTGCTGAGCGCGGGCGAGAGGCTGCCCGCCGAATCGCACTCTGCCACGCGCTCGGACCTGCTGGTGCTCATGGAATCCCAATGGGAGCCGAGAACCGCGCAGATGGTCCGGCAGGTGCTCCGCATCGTCAATCCGCCGCGGCAGAAACATCACAGTGAAGATGCGCTGTTGATCTCCGTGCTGGCGGCGTTTCCCGACCGCGTGGCGCGGCGGCGCCAGGCGAGCGAGCTCCAACTCGCGGCGGGCGGCCCGGCGCTACTCGCCCCTTCGAGCACCGTTACCGCCAATGAGTTCCTGGTGGCCGTCGAGGCCGAGGACCGCCGGGACCAGAAGACACCCCTGGTGCGCATTGCCAGCGGTATCGAACCGGAATGGCTGCTGGACCTGTTTCCCGAGCGCGTCCGCGAGACCGCGCTGGTGGAATGGAACCGCTCCGCCGAGCGCGTCGAGAGCGTCAGCGCCATCATGTTCGATCACATCGCCATCGAAACCCGCCGCGGAACGCCCGATCCCCAAGCCGCGGGCGCGCTGCTGGCGGCCAAGGCCATGGAAGCCGGCGTCGCGCGCTTCGCGGACCCCGAGGAGATTGAGGCCTTCCTGGCGCGCGTGAGTTTCGCGTCTCAACACGGCCCTCTACCGCCGCTTGGCCCGGATGGCGTCGAGCGCGCGTTGCGCTCGCTCGCATCCGGCCTGAAGAGTTTCGCCGAGCTGGAATCCGCGGCGCGCGGTGGCGGACTCCTGGGCGCGCTGGAGCGGCAACTGCCGCCGGCCGCGCGGCGCCTGCTCGATGAGATCGCGCCGGAACGCATCCGCCTTTCTCGCGGCCGCCACGCGCGCGTTCATTACGAAGCCGGCCAGCCGCCCTCGGTCGCCTCCCGCCTGCAAGATTTTTTCGGCATGTCCCAAACGCCCGCCGTGGCCCGTGGCGCGGTCCCCTTAGTGGTGCGCTTGCTTGCGCCCAATCAGCGCCCGGTGCAGACCACCAGCGACTTGGCCGGCTTCTGGCAGCGCCTCTATCCGCAAGTGCGCAAGGAGCTGGCCCGGCGTTATCCCAAGCACGCCTGGCCCGAAGACCCCCTCGCGTGACCTCGCGGTCTGTTATATATAGTTTGTCTCGGAACAATATGCCCCATTTTTGTGGAAGTATGCACAGTCTCCGCACCCGCCTTGGCCCCGCCGAGCCGGACGCAGGCGCCCGCGGATGGCGCGCTCCCACTCACGAGCGGATCGCGCGCCTGGCCTATTCTTATTGGCAAGCCCGTGGATGCCGGGGCGGCTCGCCCTGGGAAGATTGGTTTCGCGCCGAGCGTGAGCTAGCGTTTAATGACTCCTGAAGAATTCCGCCTGTACGGCCACCGGGCGATCGATTGGATCGCCGATTACCTGGCGCATCCCGAGCGCTATCCCGTGCTGCCGTCCGTCAAGCCCGGCCAGCTCACCGACGCTCTGCCCGCCCACGGCCCCGAGCGCGGAGAGCCTATGTCGGACATCCTCGCCGATTTCGAGCGCCTCATTGTGCCCGCCGCGACTCACTGGAACCATCCCGGCTTCCTGGCCTATTTCGCCAATTCCGCCACGCCCGAAGGCATCCTCGGCGAGTTGCTCACCGCCGCGCTCAATGGCAACGGCATGGTATGGAAAACCTCGCCCGCCATAACCGAGCTCGAACAGGTGACGCTCCGCTGGCTGCGAAACTGGAGCGGATTGCCCGACGACTGGTTCGGCCTGATCTACGACACCGCTTCCACCAGCAGTATGCACGCCATCGCCGCCGCGCGCCAGGCCGCCGACCCGGAGTCGCGTTCCAAGGGCGTTGCCCGCGGTCTTGTGGTCTACACCTCCGAGCAGGCGCACTCTTCCATCGCCAAGGGCGCCATCGCCGTCGGCATCGGCCACGACAATGTTCGCCTCGTGCCCGTCGACGCCGAATTCCGCATGTTGCCGGACGCATTGCGCGAGATGATTGAGCGCGATCTCGCCGCCGGCCTGCGCCCCTGCTGCGTCGCCGCCACCGTCGGCACCACTTCCACCACCAGCGTCGACCCCGTGCCGGCCATCGCCGAAATCTGCGAGCGCCATAACCTGTGGCTTCACGTCGACGCCGCCTACGCCGGCTCGGCCGCCGTGGCGCCGGAATTCCGCTGGGCTCTCGCCGGGTGCGAGCGCGCCGATTCGTTGGTCACGAATCCGCACAAGTGGCTCCTCACCCCCATGGATTGCAGCGTTTTCTACACGCGCCGTCCGGATGTGTTGCGTCGCGCCTTTTCCCTGGTTCCGGAGTACCTGCGCACCGAGCAGGACCCACGCGCCGTCAACCTCATGGACTACGGCGTGCCTCTCGGTCGCCGCTTCCGCGCCCTGAAGTTGTGGTTCATACTGCGCTCGTACGGGCGTGAGGGCCTCGCCAATGTCATTCGCGAGCACGTCCGCCTGGCGCGGGAATTCGCGCGGGAGGTCGATGCCGATCCGCGCTTCGAACTGGCCGCGCCGGTGCCCTTTTCAGTGGTGAATTTCCGCTACAAAGGCACCGATGACGACAACCGCCGCATCCTCGAAAGGGTCAACGCCGCCGGCGACGTCTTCATCTCCAGCACCGTCCTGAATAGCCGTTTCACCCTGCACCTGGCGATTGGCAACTACGCCACCACTGCCGCGCACGTAGAGCGTGCCTGGCAGTTGCTGCAAGAAGCCACCGAGGCCTGAGGGGCCAGACACCCGGAGGGGCCGGACACCCGCGTCCCAAGGCGCCGG
>PMYB01000132.1 GCA_003170915.1 Bryobacterales bacterium
CCGATGCGCGAGGCCGGCGCGGCCGCCGAGAGCTGCTCGGGCTTCTGAATCCTCTCCGGCTCTTTGCCGAACTTGTAGAGCCGCACCTGGAAGCGATCCCCAAGCGATTTCAGCAGGCCGCCGTTGAGCACCGCCTGGGCGGCCGCTTCGCGCGTGCCGGACGCGTCGGCCAGGGACATGCTGCGCGAGTCGTCCACCAGCACGGCCACCACGTTCTGCTGAGGGCGCAGCGTGGCGATGCTCAAAGCCGGGTGCCACAGCAGAAAAAGCACCAGCGCCACCAGGCAGGCTTCGAGCAGCCAGATGACCACCGGCCGCAACCCGCTGAGCATGCCGTGATTGCGGCGCACGTGCCAGAAGAGCAGCCCCGCGGCCGCGACGATGGCGAGCGCTAGCAGCCACAGCGGCCAGGGCGTCAAAAAGACGAAATGGCCCTTGTGAAAAATGCTGGCCGGGTACTTAAACAGGATTTCGAACATGAAGTTCAGAATATGATATGGACGTGCTCATCGCCGCCGGGAGTTACAGACAATCCCAGATTGGTGGGAAGTTCGACACACGGACACATTCCATGCAGCCCTCGTATGTGAGACAGGATACCACGCGCTTCAGCCCCCGTCTTTGCGCCCTGCTCCGATCCATGCCAATCGCCGCGCTTCATAAAGACCAAAAGATCTTCACCGCGGAGACGCAGAGACGCAGAGAAAACCAAGAAAAGGCAAAAGCCTGAGAACGCGGAGATGGCAGAGAGCGCAGAGAAAATCTTCTGTTCTCAGCGGCGCAGACGGCGCTTGCCGCGCGCCTTTGGTTCCCGTCGATCCAACCATGACCGCCGGGTAGCACCTATTACCTCTGCCACCTCTGCGTTCTCAGATTTTGATCTTTTCTTCTTCTCTGCGTCTCTGCGTCTCGGCGGTGTAAGTTCTTTGCGTCACGAGGAGGACTTTGCGATCATGGTAGAGGGCCGGGCATGCCCGGCCCCTACATCGTGCAAGACTTTATCCGGATTCGCGGGGCGCGGGTCCACAACCTCAAGAACATTTCGCTCGCCATCCCGCATAACCAGTTGACCGTCGTTACGGGCGTGTCCGGTTCGGGGAAGTCGTCGCTGGCCTTCGACACCATCTACGCCGAGGGGCAGCGGCGCTACGTCGAGTCGCTTTCGGCTTACGCCCGGCAGTTCCTCGAGCGCATGGAAAAGCCCGAGGTCGATGACATTGACGGCATCGCGCCGGCGGTGGCCATCCGGCAGAAGAATACCAGCCGCAATCCCCGGTCGACGGTGGCGACTTCCACCGAATGCTACGACTTCCTGCGCCTGCTGTATGCGCGCGTGGGCCAGACCTTCTGCCCGAAATGCGGGACGCGCGTGCGCAAGGACACGGTGGATGAAGTCGCCGCGCGGCTGCTGGCGCTGCCCGAAGGGTCGCGTTGGTACGCGATCTTTCCGTGCGGGGAACATGCTTCCGTCGAGGCCCTGCGAGACCACCTGTTCGACCTGAGGAAGAAGGGGTTCAACCGGCTGTTTCAGGCGGGGCGCCTCTATGAGTTTTCCACTCCGGAATCGCTGCTGGATATCGATTTCTCGAAGCCCGTGTTCGTGCTGGTGGACCGCATCGCCATCGGGCCGGACCTGCACCAGCGGCTGGTCGACACCATCGAGATCTGCTATCGCGAGGCGGGCGAAGTGATCTTCGAGAGCGCGGCGGGTGGCGATCAACTGCGCTTCAACGAGAAGTTCCAGTGCAAGACGTGCCTCCTCGAGTTCGCCCAGCCGGAGCCCATCCTGTTCAGCTTCAACTCGCCCATCGGGGCGTGCCCGCGCTGCCAGGGGTTCGGCAACACCATCGATTTCGACATGGACCGCGTGATTCCCGACCCGTCGCTTTCGCTCGACCAAGGCGCGGTCGAGCCGTGGACCAAGCCGAAGGCCCGCTCGTGGCTGGGCAATTTCCGCAAATCCGCGCGCGGAAAGGTGCGCTTCGGAGTTCCCTTTGCCGACCTCAAGGACGAGGAGCGCGAGACGGTCTACGATTTCATCCGCCGCTTCTTCGCCCACCTGGAAACCAAGAAATACAAGCTGCACGTGCGCGTGTTTCTGAGCCGCTACCGGGGCTACGCGCTGTGTCCCGAATGCAAGGGCGCGCGGCTGCGCAAGGAAGCGCTCTACGTGCGCGTCGGCGGCCGCAACCTGGCCGAGGTGGTGCGCATGAACATCGCCGCGGCGCAGCAGTTTTTCGACGCGCTCGAGCTGAGCCCGGAAGAGAGCGCCATCGCCGACAAGATTTTCGTCGAGATCCGCCAGCGGCTGAAGTTCCTCAACGACGTCGGGCTGGACTACCTCACGCTCGACCGCCTGGCGTCCACGCTTTCCGGCGGCGAGGCGCAGCGCATCCAGCTCGCCACGTGCCTGGGGTCGCGGCTGGTGGGCGCGTGTTACGTGCTCGACGAGCCTTCCATCGGCCTGCACAGCCGCGACACCGGGCGGCTCATCAAGATTCTGGAAGAGCTGCGCGAGCTGGGCAACACCATTGTGGTGGTGGAGCACGACGCCGACGTGATGCGGGCGGCGGACCACATTGTCGATCTGGGCCCCGGCGCGGGCGAGCGCGGCGGGGAAATCGTTTTCGAAGGGCCTCTCGAGAAGCTGGTGGCCAGCGGCAACGGATCGCTGACGGCGCGCTATCTGCGCGGCGAGCTGCGCGTCTCCATGCCGCGCGCGCGGCGCGCCATCCAACCCAAGCGTGTGCTGCGGATTTCAGGGGCGCGCGCGCACAACCTGAAAAACCTCGAGGTGGAGATTCCCCTGGGCATGATGGTGGCCATCACGGGCGTCTCAGGATCGGGAAAATCGACGCTCGTGCACGACGTGCTCTACCGGTCGCTCGAAGCCATGCACCGGGTGCGGGAATCGGGGCCGGAGATCGATGGCGAAGGCGAGATCTCCGGGGCTTCGCCGGCGCCGTGCCGGAAGGTCGAGGGCGCGGAGCGGATCGCCAGCACCGTCATGATCGATCAGTCGCCCATCGGGCGCACGCCGCGCTCCAACCCCGTGACCTACATCAAGGCGTTCGACGTAATTCGCGCCCTGTTCGCCTCCACGCGCGAGGCGGAGAAACGCGGATATACCGCCGGACACTTCTCCTTCAACATCCCCGGCGGGCGCTGCGAGGTATGCCAGGGCGACGGCACGGTGACCGTCGAAATGCAGTTCCTGGCCGACGTCGAGCTGGTATGCGAAGAGTGCAAGGGCACGCGCTACAAGAGCGGCATCCTCGAGATTCGCTACAACGGGCTCAATATCCACCAGGCATTGCAGCTCACAGTGCGCGAAGCCATGGACCTGTTCCGCGCCACCCCGCGCCTGGTGCGCAAGCTGAAGGTGCTGGACGACGTGGGGCTGGGCTATCTGCGGCTGGGGCAATCGGCCACCACGCTCTCCGGCGGCGAGGCGCAGCGCGTGAAGCTGGCGGCGCACCTGGCCATGGCCAATTGCGAGGGCACCCTGTTCATCTTCGACGAGCCCACCACGGGGCTGCACTTCGACGACATCTCCAAGCTGCTGGCGGCCTTTCAGCGGCTCATCGAAAACGGCGGAAGCCTGATCGTGATCGAGCACAACCTGGACGTGATCAAGGCCGCGGATTGGGTGATCGATCTCGGACCGGAAGGCGGCGCCCGCGGCGGCTACGTGGTGGCCGCGGGAACGCCCGAGACAATCGCAAAAGTAGAAGCTTCCTACACCGGCCGGTATCTGCGCGGCGTGTTGTAACGCGCGGGGCTACAATCGTACATAAGGCTCCGCATGCGCTTCATCCTGTTGGTTGCGGTGTTACCCGCTATGCTGGCCGCCGCTCCGGCGCTCGAAATCGTCAGGCCCATCGTCGCTCAAAGCGATGGCGGCGCGCCCACGCCCGCCAGCTACGAGCACGTTGCCGGAGAGACGCTGTTCTTCACCTGCCGCGTGGCGGGTTATTCGAAGTCGCCCGAAGAGAAGATCCACCTGGCCTATTCGGTACAGGCGTTCGATCCGAAAGGCGTCCCGATTGTGGAGCTGTACCAGAACGAGCTGGTCACGGAAGTCGCGCCGCAGGACAAAGAGTGGATGCCGAAGATCGAGACCGAGGTGCAGATTCCGCCCCTGGTGGCCTCGGGAGCGTACAAGATCGTGGTCAAGGCCGAAGACGTGCTGGCCAAGACGACGGCGGAGCTGGCGGTGCCGTTTCAGGTGCGCGGGCACGATGTCGAGCCGAGTGAGACGCCGGTGGTGCGCAACTTCCGGTTCTTCCGCGGCGAGGACGACGCGCAGCCGCTCGACAAGCCCATCTACCGCCCTGGCGACGGCGTATGGGCGAAGTTCGACATCACCGGTTTCAAGTACGGGCCGAACAACCGCGTGGACGTAAGTTACGTGACTTCGGTGATTGCGCCCAGCGGCAAGGTGCTCTGGACGCAGCCCGAGCCCGCCGCCGAGCAGTCGGAGTCTTTCTATCCCAAGCGCTACGTCGCCGCCTCGTTCGGGATCAGCCTGCAGGGCAACATTCGTCCCGGCGAATACACCATTGCAGTCGCGGTCAAAGACGCCCTCGGCAACCAGACCGGCGAGATCAAGCAGACGTTCACCGTTGCTCAGTGACAACCGCCGCAAATCTTGGGGCGCCGCGCGAGGCGCGCCACCCCCCTGCTATATTGGAATTCTCCCCATGCAAATCGACAAAGTGTACGAGCCTCAACGGTTCGAACCGCATTGGGCGCAGTGGTGGATCGACTCGGGCATTTTCCGCGCCTCCAACAAGGCCGGCGAGAGCGTATTCTCGCTCGTCATCCCGCCGCCCAANNGTCACCGGGTCGTTGCACATCGGCCACATGCTCGAACACACCGAGATCGATGTCACCGTCCGCTGGCACCGCATGAGGGGCGATAACACCCTCTGGCTCCCCGGCTGCGACCACGCCGGCATCGCCACCCAGATGGTGGTGGAGCGCAAGCTCGCCGAAGAGGGCCTCGACCGCCGCGGCATGGGCCGCGAAAAGTTCGAGCAGCGCGTGTGGGAGTGGAAGGCCCAGTACGGCGACACCATCAAGCGCCAGATGATCCGGC
Source organism: Bryobacterales bacterium (assembly GCA_003170915.1). Lineage (GTDB taxonomy): Bacteria > Acidobacteriota > Terriglobia > Bryobacterales > Bryobacteraceae > Fen-178. The sequence goes on from PMYB01000132.1 coordinate 5,102, forward strand.
TGGGCGCGAGCTGCGATTGGAGCCGCGAGCGCTTCACCCTGGACGAAGGCCTCTCTCACGCGGTCCGCGAGGTCTTCGTGCGGCTCTTCGAAAAGGGCCTCATCTACCGCGGCGAGTACATGGTCAACTGGTGCCCGCGCTGCCAAACCGCCATCTCCGATCTCGAAGTGGCCCACTCCGACGTCGAGGGCCACATGTGGCACATCCGCTACCCGGTGAACGGCGTCGAAGGCCGCTCGGTGGTGGTCGCCACCACGCGGCCCGAGACCATGCTCGGCGATACCGCCATCGCCATCAACGCCAAAGACGTTCGCTATCTCGATCTTCACGGCAAGACCGTGCAACTGCCCCTCATGGACCGCGAGATCCCCGTCATCCTCGACGATCTCGCCGACCCCGAATTCGGCACCGGCGTCGTCAAGGTCACGCCCGCGCACGACCCCAACGATTTCGAAGCCGGCCGCCGCCACAACCTGCCCAAGATCCAGGTCATCGACGAACACGGCCGCATGACCGCCGCCGCCGGGCCTTACGCCGGCCTGGACCGCTTCGAGGCCCGCAAACGGGTGGTGGCCGATCTCCAGTCGCAAGGTCTGCTGGCGACCATCGAGAACTACCCGCTCAGCCTCGGCCAGTGCTGCCGCTGCAAGACCGTGGTCGAGCCGCTGGTTTCCACCCAGTGGTTCGTGAAGACCAAGCGGCTGGCCAAAAAGGCCATCGAAGCGGTGGAATCCGGCCGCATTGAATTCATCCCCGCCAACTGGACCAAGACCTACTACGAGTGGATGTACAACATCCGCGACTGGTGCATCTCGCGCCAGCTCTGGTGGGGCCATCGCATTCCCGCGTGGCACTGCCAGGAGTGTCATGAGATCGTGGTGGCGCGCGAAACTCCCGCCGTGTGCTCGCGATGCGCGTCGTCCAACCTCGTGCAGGACCCCGACGTCCTCGATACCTGGTTCAGCTCCGCCCT
>PMYB01000225.1 GCA_003170915.1 Bryobacterales bacterium
GGCGATGAGCGCCAGGAAGGCGATATCCGTCAGGGCGGTTGCCGGCAAGAGCACGTACCAGAGGCCGAGCGCCAGCGAGAGCGCCGCCAGACGCACCAAGCCGATCCAGTGAAACTCGACCGCGCCACAGCAGCACACCAGGTACGGGAGCACGGTCGAGGCGAGCAAGAACCCGGGCAGGCGGGCTCCGGCGAGGCGCTCCCGCAGAGTGGGGAAGGCCGGAACCAGATAAAATGGGTATTCGACGAGGAAGGCGGCCAGGACCGGCACGGCCGCCCAGCTTGGAATGCCTTTAAGCCGCGCGTACAGAACCCCCGCCACGCCCAGCGCCATCCAGCCGATCAGCACAGCCGCCCGGAAGCCGCCGAGCGTTTTCGCCATCGGTATCATTCTAACATTGGCGCTTTTCGCGCCAGTTGCGCGCGCTGAAGATCCGCCCGCCAGCCTGGCGAAACTGGTGGCCCACCGCGAAAGCGAAACCGAGGCCGAGCGCAACGAATACATGTACCGGCAGACCGTCACTATCGACGAACTGGACGACCACGGCGCTGCGCGGGGGGCGTATCGCGAGGTCCGGGACATTATCTTTTCGCCCCAGCACGAGCGCACTGAAGAGGCCATCGGGCGAGCGGAGAACCGGCTGAAATACCTCCTGCTGACCGACGAAGATTTTCGCGACATCCGCGAGATTCAGCCGTTGGTCCTGACGGAAGACCGGCTTTGGAATTACGAGACGAAGTTCCGCGGCGAAGAGGCCATGGACGACGTGGAGTGCTGGGTGCTCCAGGTGCGTCCGCGCCAGATTCTCGAAGGGCAGAGGTTCTTCGAGGGGATGATCTGGGTGGACAAGAAGGAGTACAACATTGTGCGACTGGAGGGCGAGGCCGTGCCGCAGATCCGGACCACCAAAACGGAGAACCTGTTCCCGCGCTTCACCACGATCCGCAAACCGATGGACGGCCGGCACTGGTTCCCGGTATACACGTATGCCGACGACACGCTCGAATTCCGCACCGGGGGGCAACGCATCCGCTTGAGAATCGCGTACGGCAACTACAGGCGGTTCGGGGCGGTGTCGACGTTTACGCCGCGGTAGGATGGGCGTGGAGCGCGGAGGTTTCGGAACCACGGGCGCGGGCCATGGAGCGGGGGAATAATGCGAAGGATCGCGGCGACGCCACGGGCGGACTGGCAGAAGAAGGTCTTGGAGGCCGGGCTGGCCGGGCATTCGGGAATCGGGCATGCCCATCACGACGAAGGCCAGCCAGTTTGTGCCGCACCTGTTCGACTGATGGCTGGATTGCTCGAAGGCGCTGCAAGTGTGAGCGCGGATCGCCAGGAGCCGTTCCACAAACTCGGCTGCCGGCATATTGCTGGCCTTCTGCGAGCAAGCACTCGGAAACCATACCACGGGCAGTGGCTGCGGAGTCGGGGTGGTAGCTCCCGCTCCGATATTGCGCTGCCAGGGCTTGCACACGGTTGGCGCGCTCGGATCCAAATGCGGAGAGGGCGCGGGGAAGAGTTTCCAGGGTGCTGGAAAGTTCGACGCGATCGCCGGTATTGCCGGTGGCGGCAGTACCAGTTCGGACCCGTTAGTTGCGGTTGGGGTTCTGGGTTTCCTGGGCTCGCCCGGACTCGGCGGGGGTGGCGCCCGGCACTCCCGTGCTGATCCGGGACCCCCAAGCTCAGCTTTCCGATGCCGTGAGCTTGACGCGGCTGGGCGCATATCAATTCCTGGCCAGCGGTCCAGAGGCTTGGGCGCAGATTGAACAGGTCATAGAGGAACGGAGGACGTGTGGTCTGGCCCGTTTGGCCGGGAATCTCGCGAGGGAGGAGTGGGAGCGCCTGCTGGTGGGGGAAAGCCGGGCAATGCGGCAAGCATGGCACATCATTCGCATGGTAGGCGCCCGTCGCTCGACGGTCCTCATCACTGGCGAGACTGGCACGGGCAAGGAGATTGCCGCACGGGCTCTGCACATGGCCGGCCCGCGCCGCCGCGCAGCCCTGGTGCCGGTGAACTGCAGCGCGCTGCCGGAAAACCTGCTGGAGGCCGAGCTGTTCGGGCACGTCCGGGGAGCCTTCACGGGAGCCGTTCAAAACCGGATCGGACGGTTAGAGTTAGCCCAGGGAGGCACCTTATTCCTGGACGAAATCGGGGACCTGGCGCTGGACATTCAGGCCAAGCTGCTGAGAGTTCTCCAGGAACGCGAGTTTCAGAGGCTAGGCAGCTCCGAGACCGTGCACGCCGACATTCGCGTGGTGGCGGCGTCCAATTGCGACCTGGCCCGGCGAATCGAGCAAGGGAGGTTCCGGGAGGATCTTTACTACCGTTTGAACGTGGTGCCGATCCACATGCCGCCGCTGCGGGAGCGGCGCGCGGACATCCCGCTTCTGGCCGCGCATTGCGCGGGCAAGATCTGCGGGTTGGAGCAGATACCACTCAAGTCGATCGGCGCGGAAGCCATCGAGCGGCTGTGCGAGTACGCCTGGCCCGGAAATGTGCGCCAACTGGAGAACGCCGTGGAGATGGCGATCGCATTGAGTGGCGATCGCGTCCGCTTGGTGCCCGCCGATTTCCCGCTGCCGGCGCCGGCGCGGGTGAGCCCAGCGCAGCCGGGCGAAATCCCGCTGATCCCGGTGCCCGACGATGGGCTGGATTACGAACAGACGCTGACGCTCATCGAGCGCAGTATTCTCGACTAGGCGTTGCGCAAGACCGGGGGGAACAAGAAGGCGGCCGCGGATATGCTACGCCTGAAGCGCACCACGCTTTCGGCGAAAGTGCGAAGCCTGGAATCGGCGGCGGTATGCAATTGAGTAGCGCCGGGCCCAGGGGGCGCCCCGTTACAGGTAGTCTTTCGCGAGTTCGCGCTTATCGTAGCCGTCCAACACGTGGACCACGCGGATCTTCTTGAGAGAGGCCGGGGAGAGCTGGCCTATGGGGATGTAGACGATGGTGCGGCCGGCCCGGGAGGCAATGGTCTTGAAAATGGAACGCGGCGGTTTGGCGGCGACGTAAACCACGTGCCGGTGGATGGAATAGTCGAGCGCGGCCAGCAGCAGGCGCTCGGATTTCGACTCCGCGAATTGGTAATCCGCGTCCTGCCACACGTCGTAGAGGCGCCGTGGCGGAAGAGTCATCAGGAAACCGCCGTACTCGGCGCGTCCCATGCCCGGCCCCACCAGGTGGTCGAAGGGGAAGGTCGAATAAAACGCCATGTCCGACTCGTTCTGGTTTTCGCCGAGCCAGGTGGTCATGTAGGGGTAGCGGTTGTCGCGATCCTCATCGAAGATCACCACCACCGCGCCGACCTCGCCGCGAATCTTCTGGAACTGGCGCACGTAAATGCGGCCTTCGTACCATTTGCGGATGGTCTCGCGCAGATCGATACCATCCAGAATGGAGGTCGTAAACGGCTCGACGAGCACGCGTTCTTCGGAAAGGATGCTTTTGCCTTTCTTCTTCAGGAAGCGGCCGTAGTCTTCAATTACGAGGTCTTCGGGCGGATAGGAACAGATGCCGGCGCCGTTCAATTGGCTGGCCCATTCGCCAGGAAACTTCTCTTTCCTGCGCGGTTTCAATCCAAAGGGACGGAGGCGCCGCTTGGGGTTCGGTAAGCGGCGGCGCAGGCGGATGCGCCTGGTATCCAACCACACCTCTTCGCCCGAAACGCGCACCGTGACAAGGTCCGAGGCGGCGTTCTGAGGCGGATAGCGGCCGGCCGCCTCCCAGACCTCCCAGGCGTAGTTGTCGTCGGCCACGGCGCGCGCCGCCACAGCCAGGTCGAACAGGCCGGCCGAGAGTTCATTCCCGGCCAGCGCGAGGTTGCGGGTATAGCGGGCCAGCAGGCGCCGCTGCCAGTGGGCGATACGCTCGCCGGTCGAGGCTTCATACTGCTTTTCGGCTTCGCGGAAGACGGCCAGTTGCGCGTGCCGCCGGTCGATGAGGCGCCAGTCCGCCGGAAGGCGGCGGAAATCCTCGTAGCGCCATTGAAGCTGCGGATATTCGATGGCGATCTCGGCCAGGGATTCCGGGTGCGGATTGAAGAGCTCGACGCCCTCGCGGTGGGTGCGGGCCAGCGGCTGCGCCTGGGGTTCCTCCATGGCGTCCAGCAGCGGGTCGAGCAGGTTGAGCGACACCACCACCAGGACATTCACCAGAGGATCGGCACCCTGCAGTTTCCAGGCGATGCCCGCGGCGTGCCGCGAGATTTCCTGGGAGCGCGGCTGCGGGTAAACGCGGTACGCCTCGATGTACCGCGCGAGGCCGATATGGCGGATGGCGTAGGGATCGGGGTAGGCGTCTTTCAGGTGCGGGCGCTGGCCGGCGTCGGGGTCCACGAACACGATCTCCGCGCCGATTTCGAGGCCGGTGCGGATGGCCTCGGTAAACGGGTCGGCCGGCTCGATGGGCACGTAGATGGCCTGGGCGAGGCCCAAGGTCTCGTCCGGGTAGAAGATTAGCGACATTTCGGGCAGGCGCGCCACGGCGCGCATCCACGCGGCCTGCAAAGTGGCCGGCAATTCGAGCGCGATCGCTTGGGGGCGTTGGCGCAGAATCGCCTGGCGCACCTCGATGGCGAACTCGAGGCGGCCCGGCACTACCGGAAAGTAGGTGAAGCGCCCGCGCTTCAGGCTTCCCGGATCAGGAAGCGGAAGGTCGATTTCTCCGGACATACCGCAGGGCTTCTTCCCCCAGCACCTGAACGATGGCGATTTCTAGCGCCTCGGTTTCGTGCGTGCGCTGGGTGGCCAAGCTCTTCAGCTTGATGGCGAAACGGCCGATGTTGATGCCGTCGCGAACCGTGTAGCGCTCGTCGGCGGTGTGGGCCAGTTGGAGAAAATCCGTCACGTAATTCAAGATGCGTTCTTCGGCGAAGGGAAGGTTCTCTTTCAGAATGTGGTACTCCTCGTCGCGTTCGGGAAAGTCGATGAAGATCTGGGGCTGGAGCCGGGAGTGAATGTACTCGGGCAGCTCGAAGGTGGAGGCGTCGTCGTTCATGGTGGCGACCAGCCGGAAATGGGGATGGGCCTTGATCTTGATGCCGGCGACGATGGACTCGACATAGCGGCGGTTGTCGAGCAGTGGCGCCAGGCTGGCCCAGCTTTTCTCACTCATGCGATTGCCCTCGTCCAGAATGGCGATGCCGCCGCGGAGCATGGCGGTGACCAGCGGAGATGCCACGTAACGAAGGCTGCCCTGGCCCTCGATCACGGGAGTGATCAGCAGGTCCTCCGGACGCGTGTCCATGGTAGCTTGCAGGATGTAGACATCGCGCCCCATACGCTTTCCGGCGGCGTAGGCGAGGGTGGTCTTGCCGACGCCCGGTTTACCCAGCAGGCGCGGATTCATGGGCAGGTCCTGTTCGTTCACCACCATCCACGCGGCCAGCAATTGCCGCATGATCTCATCTTGCCCGACCCACTGGACGGCGATCTCATCGGGATGGGCCAGGTGCAAGGTGACGCCGTCGATTTCGACAGTCATAGGCTCCCCTTCATTATCGGCGATCGGTTGGGGAGACGGATGGGGGCGGGCGCCGGCCGGTGATCGGTTGGGGAGATGGATGGGAGCGGGCGCCGGTCAGAGATTGCTGGCGACGATGCGATGGACCTTGAGCAGGAGATCGACTTCCTGAAGGGGCACTTCCAGCGCCGTGGCAATCCGATCCGGGGGTTCGCCCTGGCGGTACATACGCAACGCCTGGGAGCGGGTGCTCAGGTTCAATCCGGGCCGAAAAGAGGCGGGAGCCGCCATCGCGGGCGGGTGCTGCTCGATATCGCCAAGTTGTGCGCCCAGGGCGTTCAGATCCTGGCTCATCGAAGGCTCCGTAAACGATCCTGGCGCGCCGGTTTCGGGGAACGGGCCGGAGATCGCTTGCCAGCGCACCTCCGGCTTCTAGCCGGCCATGGATTCGAGAACCTGCACGAGACCCTGGGTCCACTGATCGAGCAGAAGCCGCGCGTTCTCGACCTCGTCCAGCCGGAATTGCCGGGTGTTTTCGTTCGCGCTCATGTGGTCATCAGACCGCGCACGGCTGGCCAGCGCGCGGCCAGATGGCTGCGCAGCCTCAAAATGGCTTGCGACTTCAACTGCGAGATGCGGGATTCGTGCAGATGGACATCCAGCGCAATCTCGTGCAACGTCAATTCTTCGTGGTAGTAGAGGCTGAGGACCTTGCGTTCCATTTCGGGGATCCCATCGATGCTTTCGGCCAGGAGCCGCTCCAGTTCGGATTTCTCGAGAAGAGTGGAGGGGAGATTTCGGCCGCTATCCGGAAGGTAGTGCAGCAGGTCCCTGCCGTGCTCGCCGCCCGTGTATTCCAGGCTGGCGATGTTGAGGCCGCGGGTTTCCACCAGCCATCGGTGGTACTCCTCGATCGGTATTTCCAGTTGGGCGGCAATCTCGTCTTCCGCCGGCGACCGCTTGAGGCGCTGTTCGGCCATCGCGATGGCGGCTTCGATTTGCTTGGCCTTACGGCGTTTCTGCCGCGGGGCCCAGTCCAGGCCGCGCAAGCCGTCCAGAATGGCGCCGCGGATTTTGTACTCCGCGTAAGTCTTGAGCTTGACGTTGTGGCGGGGGTCGAACTTGTCGATGGCCGAAATCAGGCCGATTACGCCCGTGGACACCAGGTCTTCGAGGCTGATGTTTTCCGGCAGGCGCTCCCGGATGCGCCGCGCGATGAGCCGCACTTGCGGCAGATGCTCCAGGATGAGCCGCTCGCGTTCATCGCCGCCGATTACTTCCGCCACCAAATCCGAGTACATACACCTCTGCCATGCCGGCCCATCTGCCAGGCCGCGGATTACGCCCGGCCGCGATGACCGGCGAGGATCAGTTCCACGAGCCGGCTGCGGCTGGCGGCCTCGAGGTCCTCCGTAATGCGCTGCCCCGTAGTAAAGAAAGACAGCGGCTTGCCGGTTCGCACAGCTTCGTTGAGGATGGGGCCAAACGAGCCGGTCTCATCGAGCCTGGTAAACAGCAGCCGTTGCGGCCGAAAGATCTCGAAAGAATCGGCCACACGAGTCAGATCGGCGGATTTCATCGAGGACGATAGGACCAGTTGCGTGTCGACATCGGACTTGGTGGAAAGAAAATGCGCCAGTCCGGCGGATTCGCTCAAGGCGCCGATTGCCAAGCCGGGAGTGTCGATGAAAATCAGATCCTTGCCGCGGTTCTCCTCGATGGTTTGCGCCAGGGCCGCGACGGTTTCCAGCACCTGGAAGCCGACGCCCAGGATGGCCGCGAAGGAACGCAACTGTTCGGCGGCCCCCACCCGATAGGTGTCCACGGACAGTAGCAGGACGGGACGCCGGCTGGCCAGCCCGTAATTCACCGCCAGCCGGACCAGGGTGGTGGTCTTGCCGGCGCCGGGAGGTCCCACCAGAGCGACGATTCGCGGGAGGGGTGGATGCGGCGGTTGGGGAGGGGGCTCCCGCTCTGGATTCGGCGCATTTCACGATTTCGCGGGCCAGCTTCGGAGAGACCTCACCGGCGGTCAGCACCGCGTAGGCGTTGGAGAGATCCGGCGAGGCCTCCAGCCACTGTGGCGGCGCAAACGCCGATCGGGTGAGCGTGCGCCGGATGCTTTCGAGATCCCTCCTCAGCTCCGATACCTCGGTCGACAGGCGGTCGCCCGCGGGTGGCGCGGCAGGAAGACGGGGCGCGAGCGCGGACGCCACGAGAGCCTCCACCGCTTCGCCGGCGGCCGTCTGGGTGGCGAAGACCACTTCATATTCGCCCAGGTGGCGGGCTTCCGGGGGCGTTCTGCGGCTGTTCAGCAGCATGGCCTCCGGCCCCAATTCCTGGCGCGCCATGCCCATGGCATCTTCCACCGTCGGGGAGTAATAGGACTTGATCTTCATGTAGACCGGCTCCTGATTGCGATCCTCCGCGCGGGCTCCTCCGCCCCCAGGGATCTATCGTCGGGTGATCCGGTTTTCTGTAGATCCCGCTTCATTGAATGTTTCCCAGCGATTGCACCCTCAGCCCGGGCGGCGCCACTCAGGCCTCGAAGTGCGAACGTCGGGCGAAGTGTACGGCTTCAGAAATCCGGCCGCGTATCGGGGCAAGCTTTCAGCGATCAGCAATCAGCCGCGCCGGTCTGGCTGAAAGCTGACCGCTGACGGCTGAAAGCTTCGACGTGGATACGTGACCGTATTTCCGAATGGCTGTACTAAGCGACTCGATCTTAGATTTCGAATCGGATTATCCTGTTTATGAGACGGACTTGCGGGGCCGTCCGGCAAAGGAGACGCTCATGCGATCTTTCTCCAAGATCCTGCTGCCGGTGGATTTCTCGGAGCGCTCGACGGGAGCGGCGCGCTATGCACAGGCGCTAGCCCTACACTTCCATGCGGAACTCATTCTTCTGCACGTTTTGACGCCTCCCAACTATGAATTCGGGGCGCTGGAGATTGCCGGGTCCATGCTCGATGCACTGTATCGCAACCGGGCTGAGCAGGCCTCCAAGGAGCTCGATGCGTTCATGACCGCCGAGCCCTCCGGCCTAAAGGTGCGGAGGATTGTGCTCGAAGGGGATCCGGCGAAGAAGATTGTGGATCTCGCTCACGATGAAGGAGCGGACATCATCGCCATGCCGACCCACGGCTGCGGGCCGTTCCGGCGGTTCATCCTGGGGTCGAACACCGCCAAGGTGCTGCACGACGCCGACTGCCCGGTGTGGACGGGAGTACATCTGGAGCAAGCCCCGGCATTGGCTTCCATTCCGTTCCGCAGCATCTTGTGCGCTGTAGATCTGGGTCCGCAAAGCTCCAAGACGCTCGACTGGGCGGCCTGGCTGGCGCGGCAGTTCGGGGCCCGCCTCGGCGTGGTGCACGCGACTGCTGGCGTTCCCGACCTGGGCGACGATCCCCAGTGGCAGTGGAGGACGGAGACCCGCGCCGCGGCCGGGCGGGAGTTGTTCCGTCTCCTGGATGGCGTGGGCGCGGAAGGCGATCTCTCGATTGAAGCTGGAGACCCGGCCCAGGTGATCTGTTCCGCCGCCGCGCGCGGAGCGGCGGACGTGTTGGTGATTGGCCGCGGTTCCGCGGCCGGGGTATTCGGGCGCTTGCGCACCAACGCTTACGCCATCATCCGGCAATCGCCCTGCCCCGTGGTGAGCGTCTAAACCCGGGTTTTTGGTACAGTGCATGGAGTGAGGTCTCGTACCCTTTATCAGGTTCTGGAAGAAGCCGCCCGCGCGCACGGCGATGCGCCTGCGCTCATTCAGCCGGGCTCGCCGCCCTGGTCGTGGAACCAGTACCGGCAGGCGGTGGACGAAATCGCAGCCGGACTACGCGCTCTGGGAATCGGAAAAGGCGACATCGTGGCGCTGAATTCCGAGACGCGCCTGGAGTTCTACCTGGCCGACCTGGGCATCGTCGCCAATGGCTCGGTGGCGGCGGCCCTGTACCCCAGCTATCCGTCCAAGGACCTGGTGCGCACCATGGAATCCGCGGGGGCGTGCGCGGCTTTCATCGAAAATCCGGAGATGCTCGAAGTGCTACGGCAGGCGCCGGTCCGGCACTGGATTCTGCTTACCGGACGGGCCGCGGGCGCACTCGCATTAGACGACCTCCGCGAAATGGGCCGGAAGGCGTTGCAACTCGATCCGGGCTTGACGGAGCGGCTCAGCTCGGAAGTGGACCCCTCCGACCCCGCAGTTTTGTACCTCACTTCCGGGGCCACCGGCGAGCCCAAGATGGCGCTGGTGACGCACCATGCCATCGTGTCCAACATCGACATGGGTCCGGCGGCACTGCCGATGGGGCCGGAAGATTGCACAGTGGTGTTTCTGCCATCGGCGCACATCGCGCAACGCGTGGTCATGGAATTCCTGCCGATCCGCTGCGGCATGCCGGTGACCTTCGCCGAGAGCCTGCTGAAGCTGCCCCAGGAAATCCGCAACGTGCGACCCACCATTCTGCTGGCGCCCCCGCGCATGTGGGAGCGCATCTACTCGAGCATCTGCACGGAGCTGCGCAAGCGCCCCGCTCCGGCGCGCAAGCTGTTCTATGGCGCGCTGGCGCTGGCGCTGGCGGCGTCGCGTTACCGGCGCGAGGGCAAGCCGGTGCCGTTGCGAATTCGCGCGCCCCTGAAATTGGCCGACCGGCTGCTCTTCCGCAAGATCCGCGAGCGCTTGGGCGGGCGCCTGCGGGTGCCTTGTTCGGGCGCGGCGCCGCTGGGCAAGAACCTGGCCGAGTTCTACGAGGCCATCGGTATGCCGATCATCGAAGGCTATGGATTGACCGAGGGCGGCGTGGCCACGCTGAATCCGCTCGACCGCCCCAAGCCGGGCAGCATCGGGAAGCTGCTGGCGGGCATCGAGGCGCGGTTCCTCGAGGACGGCGAGATGCTCATCAAGAGCCCCTGTCTGTTCTCCGGCTACCTGAACGATCCCCAAACCACCGCTGAAGTGCTGCGGGACGGCTGGCTGCACACCGGCGACCTGGGCCACCGCGACAGCGAGGGCTACATCTTCATCACCGGGCGCAAGAAGGAGTTGATCGTTTCTTCCACCGGGAAGAAGATTTACCCCGCTCGCGTGGAGAACCTGTTCAAAATGGAGCCGCTGGTGAGCCAGGTGCTCCTGATTGGGGACCGGCTGCCGTTCCTCACCGCGCTCTTCACCATCAATCCCACCGCCGCCGAAGCGTTGAAAGGGATGGACCCGTGGAAGGGCCGTGCGGCTTCCGAACTCGCCGAGGCGCCGCCGGTGCTGGCCGAGATCCGCAAAGCCGTGGCGCGCGTGAACAAACAGCTTGCGCCGTTTGAGCAGGTGCGCAAATACCGCGTCCTGACGCGCGATTTTTCCATCGAGCAGGGCGAACTGACCGCCACCATGAAGCTCCGGCGCGCCCAGGCGCTGGCCAACTGCAAAGCCCACATCGATGAGCTCTACGCCGGCCGGGAATAGGCAATCCGCCGTCGCAGCAGGTCGAGCGCCATCTGCACGGTGAAGAGCCGGATGCGCTGGCGGTCGCCGAGGAAGCGGCGGTGCTCTGTGTGAGCGCCGGCGTCATCGGCGATGGCGATATAAACGGACCCCACGGGTTTGGATTCGCTTCCGCCATCGGGACCCGCTACCCCGGTAACGGCAAGCGCATAGGTCGAGCCGGTGCGGCGGCGCGCGCCTGCGGCCATGGCTTCGGCGGTCTCCTTGCTCACGGCGCCGTGCTGCTCGAGGACCTTGGGGGGCACGCCGAGGAGTTCCACCTTCATGGCGTTGGCGTAGGCGATGAAGCCGCCCACGAAGTAGTCCGAGCTGCCGGGAACCGATGTGAAGCGCTCGCCCAACATGCCGCCGGTGCAGCTTTCGGCCACTGAGACGGTGGCGCGGCGGTCGCGCAGGAGATGGCCGACGACCACCTCGAGCGCGTCGCCGTTGCGGGAGTAGAGGCGGTCGCCGAGAAGCAGCTCGATGGGGGCGGCCACCTCCGCAAGAAGGGCGCCGGCCTCGGCTTCAGTGGCGCAGCGGGCCCGCAAGTGGACCTGAATCTCGCCGTTGGCCGCCAGGATGGTGGTGACCGGGTTCAGGTACTTCTTATAGACCGGCGAGATAAGCTGATCGAGATCGGATTCCGGCATGCCGGCCACGCGCAGAATCACCGTACGAATGGCCTGTTGGGGCGCCAGGCACTTGAGGCGCGGCAAACATTGGCGCTCGAACATCGACTTCAGCTCGTGCGGCGGCCCGGGCAACAGCATCGCCACCGAGCCGGATTCCTCCAGCCACTGGCCGGGCGCAGTGCCGCGGTCGTTGGGAAGGACATCGGCCCCTTCGATGATGAAGGCCTGGCGCTTGTTGACCTCGGCCATTTTGCGCTGGGCCTGCGCAAAACGACGTTCGAGCGCGTCGGCGATCTCAGGACAAAAGACGAGATGGCGGCCGAGCGCCTGGGCCACGGCTTCGCGTGTGACGTCGTCTTCGGTGGGGCCAAGGCCGCCGGAGAGGATGACGATTTGGGAGCGCGCGAGCGCTTGGCGGACGGCGCCGGCAAGACGGTCGCGGTGGTCGCCGACGACGCACTTGGCGACTACTTCGACGCCCAGGTTGTTCAGCTCCCCGGTGAGATAGAGCGAGTTGGTATCGACGCGCTCGGGCGTCAGCATTTCGGAGCCGACCGCAATGATTTCGGCGTTCATCAGACGATCGAAGGACGCTTGATCCCCATGTCCACACGGTAGATCGCATTGGTGGTGGCGACCACCATGGCGCGCGAGGGGGTGAACGCCAGGCCCACGATTCCAGGCCCGGAAAGGAACAGCTCGGCACGCCGATCGGGGTCGATGCGAACGACGCCTTTGCGGCCGGAGATGGAGGCGGCCACGTAAAGGCGGCCCTCTTCGTCGAAGGCCATGCCTTGCGGACGGCCGAGGCCGCGATAGAAGACTTCCACTTCGCCGTTGTGCGAAATGCGGTGGATGGAATCGAAGCTGGAGGTGGTGGGGCCGGCGACGTAGAGGTAGCCGTCGGGGCCGAACGCCAGGTGGTAGGCGGCGATGGAAGGCTCAATCGTGGCGAAGACGAAGATCTGGCGATCGGGGCTGATCTTGAAGACCGTGCCGCTGCGGTCGCCAACATAGAGGTTGTGCTGGCCGTCGAAGGCAATCCCGGTGGCAACCCCCATGCCTTCGACGAAAACGGACATGTTGCCGTTGGGCGTCACCTGGTACACGAAACCGTCGAAGCGGCTGGAGATGTAGAGCAGGCCCTGGGAGTCGAAAGCCAGGCCAGTGGCATTCATGAGGTCGTTGATGAACGGCTTCATGGTGAAGTTCAGGTCGATCTTGTAGACCGCTACCGGAACCTTCTGCCCCCGTGAACCGCTGAAGGTGGTGTAGATATTGCCGAACGAATCGATGGCCGGATTGGCGACGGGGTGGAGGTTCTCGGCGACCAGGACGCCGATATCGCAGGCCCAGGGATCGCTGGCCTTCTGGCCGTTTTGGACCACCAGCCCTCCGGCCGTGGCGCCCTCGGGGACGCGGGCAATCACGAACGAGTCCGAGCCGATGATCACGGGCGCGCCGACTTCACCGATGGTGACGAGGGGCCGGTCCGATTTAAGGAAGCCCCTCCCTCGAATCTGCAACTCGCCGCCGGCGATGGCGGCGGGCGGTGTGACCCGAGAAATCTGGGGCTTAGGATCGGGTGATTTCCGAAGGGGCATTCAATACAGATTGAAGCATCCTGCCAGGAATAACACAAGCGCCGCGTACGCGCCCGCCATCGCGTCGTCCGCGACGATGCCGAGCCCGCCGGGCAGCGCCTCCAACTGGCGCACGGGCGCGGGCTTCCAAATGTCGAAGAGCCGGAAGAGGGCGAAGGCGGCCAGGCAGCTTTTCCAATTGAACGGGTGCGCGCCGGCCAGGGCGATCCACTGCCCGATCACTTCGTCGACGACCACGAACCCGGGGTCTTCGATGCCCGTGGCGCGCGCCGTGACGCCGGCGGCCCACACCGCGGGCCAGAAGCCGATGGCGGCCAGCACAAGCCAGTGCCACCAGGCGAAGCCGGCGTATGCCTGAAGAGCGATGGCGATCAACAACGCCGCGAGCGACCCGGCGGTGCCGGGGGCGATGGGCGAGTACCCGCAGCCAAACCAGGTGGCGAGCAGCGCGGCGCTACGGTTCTTCTTCATCTTTCGGGATGGGCGACGGGATCACGTACTTCCCAGTCGCCCAGTTGCCTAGATCGATGATACGGCAGCGCTCGCTGCAAAAAGGGAACTCGGGGTCGTCAAAAGCGACTTCTTTCTTGCAAATGGGGCAGTTCATCTCAGTTCGGCGAACCAACGGGCAAACTCACCGTGTTGGCAGGCACGCCGCCGATGCTGAGAACCACCGGATCGGCGGCGTTCGTGCGAGCCAAACCCGGAACTACCACGTTAATCTGATTCAGCCCGACAAATCCAGGGGCGATCCCGGAAAACTGCACTTGCGCCGAAAGCCCGTCAGAGACGGGATCTCCCGAAGGGAGGAACTGCAACTCGGAGGATAGAAGGTAGGCGGCCGGGTGTAGAATGAAGAGGCTCCGGGAGTCCAACAATGGAGATTCCGGTCAAGATCACCGGCACAACAGGCATGGGCATGGAGCAGATGAAGAAGTAGGCTGCGGATGGCGAGAACTCTAGCCGTGGGCGGCTCTCGCGGGTAGGGGATGTTCCACGCAGAAGATGTCCCATTGACATGAGCTCGCGAACCACATGCGGTGTCAATCGATGAGAGGCGAAGGGTTCAGCACGGGCGACGCCGCACGCCTTTGCTCCGTCAACCCGGATACCGTCCTCAAGTGGATCAAGAAGGGCCGATTGGCAGCAACGCGTACTGCCGGTGGTCACTATCGCATCAAGGAGCACGATCTTGCCGCTTTTATTCCCCTGCAGGCGATCTCCGACGTGCTGGGAGTTGAGCCGCTCGCGACCGACCACAGGCCTCTGCGCTGTTGGGAATACCTCAACAGGCCTGGTGCGGTCAGGGATGAGTGCCGGAAATGCGTTGTATATCAGATTCGTGCCGCATGGTGCTTTCGGGTCGCTACCAGCCTCGGATGTGAGATTGGACAGAAGCAGAGTTTCTGCGCGACTTCGTGCGAGGATTGTACGTATTATCGGCGGGCGTCCGGACAAGCAACGAACGTGCTCGTGATCACATCCGACAACGAACTTGTCGAGGACCTGGGTGGGGGGGACGACACGCTGGTGCTCCGCTTTGCGCGGAACGCATATGAAGCGTCCGCAATGATCGGCACTTTTCACGCCGCTTTTGTCGTGGTTGATCAGGACGTGATCGCGAACAACCAACCCGACCTACCCGACTGTCTTATCGCCGATCCACGCCTCCCTGGAGTACGGATCATCCTCGGAGTATCGAAGGGTAGAGGCGCTCGGATTAAGGCTCCACTTGAGAATGGGGTCGTCATCAGCGCCATCGAGAAACCATTTGGTCGAGACCGGATCGCAGAGGTCGTTGACAGATTCCCCGTCGAACCGGTTCCAGTCGCAGACAACCCCCTCGCCACAATCTGAGATTTCTGGATTTGCTAAGTCAGGCAACTCATAAAACCACGTAATACGTCAATAAGTTCAAACCTTTTCGGTTTTTTATTGACATCTAAGCGTGATTCGATGTAATCTTACCTTAATCGGCGTCGAGAACTGGAGTTTCCAGATCTGAGGAGGCTTCGATGCCATATTGTCGATCTTGTGGTAGTTCACGCAAAGCTGGATGCCCGCTTCTGTGCCGCCTGTGGTAAACCGGCGAACACGAGCGTCTCATCAAATCCGCCCGACGCGATTGCATCGGCGAATATTGGAGCGAGTCTGTCGAAGGGCAATCCTCCCGCGTTATCGAACGCGGAAGCATCCCAACCGCCCGCCGGCATCGCTTACTGTACCGACTCGGGGATTTCAAAATTGGGGGGAAATCGAAATGAGACTCACGCCATTGGCGGTTGCGCTGTCCTTGGCAACGCTTCCTGACGATCTTCGGATGAAAAGAGGAGGGAGCATGCGCTTGACAAGCAGCGTGTGTTGGTTGTTGCTTGGACTATTCTTGGCCCTCCCGGTTCGGGCACAGACTATTACCACCGTGGCGGGAAACACCACATGGAATGTCCCGATCTCGGTGAGGCTCGACGCCGCGGGGAACATGTTCGTCCCGGACTACTACAACCACGTGGTGTATAAGGTCGATACCAGCGGCAACACCACGATTGTGGCCGGTACCTACCAAAAGGGAGGCTTCGCAGGCGATGGGGCCCTGGCGACCAGCGCTCAGCTTGACAACCCTGCCGGCGTTGTCCCCGCTCCCGATGGCACCTTGTACATCACCGAGTATTCCGGCCACCGAATCCGGAAAGTGGCCCCCAACGGCATCATTACCACCTTTGCGGGAACCGGTACTGCAGGTTTCTCGGGCGATGGCAACCTTGCAGGTAGCGCCGCGATCAGAAATCCGTTTGACATCTTGATAGATGCCTCGGGGAATATACTGTTCTCGGACTCGGGCAACGCGCGAGTCCGCAAGATCACGCCGGCCGGAATCATCTCCACGGTGGCGGGCTATGGAACCAAGACCTACTCCGGGGACGGGAGTTTCGCGCTGCAAGCCGGCATTAACCCGAGCGCGCTCGGGCTTGGAACCGGCGGGAGCTTTTACATCGTCGACAGTGGAACCGCCTACGACGGCGGCAGCTATCGCGTGCGCATGGTGGCGGCGAACGGCATCATCACGACCGTTGCTGGAAAAGCAACCAACGCCGATTCGGGCGACGGCGGCCTCGCCACCTCCGCCAGTCTCGGAGGTCCGAGCGGGGTGGCGCTTGATTCCGCCGGAAATCTGTATATTTCCGAGTATTATACGCAGCACATCCGGAAGGTGTCGCCGGACGGAACAATCACCACATACGCCGGGGCTGCGGGATACGGATACTCCGGCGACGGCGGCCCGGCTCTCAATGCCCTGCTGTATGGTCCCCGGGGTCTGGCCGTGGATTCGGCCAACAACCTTTATGTTGCCGACGGCAACAACCGTCGGATTCGAAAGATCTCGGGCGCACCGGCGATCGCCAACAACGGATTGGTGAACGCCGCCAGCTACGCTCCGCAAGGCGCCGCGCCGGGAGGCGTCGTTCCCGGCGAGATCGCCACCATCTTTGGCGTCAACCTCACCATCGCCAGTGGCATCAATCTCTCCTCCGGATTGCCGCTGCCGACCAAGGTGCTAAGCGTGCAGGTGCTAGTGAACGGGACGGCTGCTCCGATCTTCGCCGTGGATAACGTGAACGGCCTGCAGCAGATCAACTTCCAGGTTCCCACCGGAGTGGCCAACAGCCCCACGGCCACAGTCCAGGTGGTGGATAATGGCGCCGCTGGTAACACCATCACGCTTCCGGTGATCGCGGCTCAGCCGGGGATGTTCACCTACAACGTCGGCGGGTCCAATTTCGGGGCCATTCTTCACCCCAATTCCCCACAGTTAGCCGATACGGGCCATCCCGCCAGCGCGGGTGAAACCGTCGTGATCTTCTGCACGGGTCTGGGCGCGGTAGTGCCTGCGCCACAGGACGGCGCGCCCGCCCCCGGAGCGGCTCAGACGACTTTACCGGCAAGTGTGACGATTGGAGGAGCGCCGGCACACGTAGACTACGCCGGTCTGTCCCCGGGCTTCGTGGGCCTTTACCAGATCAACGCTCAAGTTCCCTCGGGCTTGGCGCCAGGGAATCAGGCCGTGATCATCACCATGAACGGGATTCAGAGCAGCATCGCCCTTCTGCCGGTGCAGTAGGCACGGCTGGGAATAGGGGCAGGAACACGGCGAGAGGATCCTCACCCTAGCTACGGAATTCGGGGTCGCTCGCGGGGGCCAGGGGCGCGATGTTGACCAGGACGCCCGAGGCGGCAAAGTTCGGCGCCGGTTCCGTGGGGGGAAGAAGCGTGCCAACGACATCGTAATCGTGGGCTTCGGTGACGCGGAGGCGGCGGATTTCACCGGGACGCGGCTCGGCGATTTCGAAGTCGTTGATCAGAACGGCGCCGTCGATTTCGGGCGCTTGTGTGGACAGGCGCGCCGTCCAAAGGAGATCGGTCTCCGGCGACGGGCCTTCGACCAGCACGGGCACTTCCAAGCCGACCAGCGCGCGATTACGGGCGCGTGCGATCTTCCGCTGGATGGCCATGAGGCGGCGCTTGCGGTTGTGGATGGCGCGCCCGTCCACTTTGCCATCCAGGGCGTAGCTGGCGCTGGTGTCTTCGTCGGAATAAGCGAAAACACCCAGGTTGTCGAACCTGGCGGCCTCGACGAACCGGCACAGCTCTTCGAAATCTTCGGCCGTCTCGCCCGGGAATCCGGCGATCAAGCTGGTGCGGATGGCCACCCCGGGGATGGTCCGGCGAATGCGCTCGAGCAGTTTCAGGAAGAGATCGCCGGAGGCGCCGCGCTTCATGCGCTTGAGGACGCGGGCGCTCGCGTGCTGCAACGGCATGTCGATATACTTGACCAGCGCCGGATGCGCGGCCATGGTGTCCAGCAGCTTCTGGGTGACCCGGTTGGGGTAGGCGTAGAGGAAGCGGATCCATTTTTCGCGCGGGGTGTCGATTTGGGCCAGGCGTTCGAGAAGGCGGGCCAGCCCATCGGTGAGGCCGAGGTCTTCGCCGTAGGAGGTGGTGTCCTGCCCAATCAGATTGATTTCGCGAACGCCCCGATCGAAGAGGCGCGCGGCTTCGGAGACCACGGATTCCAAATGGCGGCTGCGGAAATGGCCGCGATACTGCGGGATCACGCAGAAGGTGCAGGGATGGTCGCAGCCTTCCGCGATTTTGATGTAAGCGAAATGGCGCGGAGTCGAGAGCACGCGCGGCGTGAGGTCGTGGTACAGGTACGGCTCGGGTGGAATCCGCGGCGCCTCCATGCCCTCGCATACCGCCACGATGCTCGCCAGGTCATTGGTGCCGATAATGGCATCGACCTCGGGGACTTCCTGGCGGATGGCGTCGCGGTAGCGTTCCACCAGGCAGCCCGCGACGATCAGCTTCCGGGCGCGTCCAGTCTTCTTGAATTCGGCCATCTCGAGGATGGTCTCGATCGATTCCTTTTTGGCGGGGTCGATGAAACTGCAGGTGTTGACTACCAGGACATCGGCTTCGGCGGGGTCGGGCGTCAACTCGTGCCCCCTGGCCACCAGTTGGCCCATCATGACTTCACTATCAACCAGGTTTTTGGGACAGCCCAGACTGACAAAACCGACTTTGTAGGGGCCGGGCATGCCCGGACTCTACTTTCCGTTGTGCGCCAAGGGCGCTACGCCGACGGCTGCGTTGACTGCGCTGGCTGGGTTTCCCCAGGCATCGTGGCGGACCGGACCACGGCGGCGGACGCCCGGTTTTCTGGCAGCGGCCTTGCGCGCTTCCGCTTCTGTCCGCGCGGTGACGTACGCGAGCAAGTCCTCGCTAGTGAGAGTGTGCTCGCGCTGCTGGACGGTCTCGAGGTCGGATGCCAGCTTCCGGGCACAGAGAGAGGGCCCCTCTTGTATGCCGACGTGGTGCTTAAGGAAGAGCGTCAGGTCGACGGCGACGATGTACCGGACGGCTGGCGCCCGGTCCACTATGCTGTCAAACCTGTAGATCCGGGTTGCCTTGGTCTGATCGAACCCCATGTACCGTAGCTGCATGACTTTCTCCACTTCCAGGCTGCCTCCTAGAGCATCCCGGTAAGCTTCCCACGGCCGGCCAGGAATGCGGACCCACTCTATTCCACGGCGGGCACTGGGACAACGGCCTCGAGCGGCTCCACGCCCTCGATCGGCGCCGGGCCGTCGAGCGGCTCGCCAAGGTCGTCGAATGGTGTGCTCGGGGAATCGCCGGAGAGCTTTTCAGCCTTACGCTGGACTCTCCTGGCCGCCTTGTCGCGCTGTTTTTCCATTCGCGCAAGCTCTTTCTGNNCGGCATTTGAGGCCGGCCGCGCTATGACGCGAGATGAATTACCAGCGAGGCTCGCGCCGTTGCCTGGGTCCGCCGCCACCTTCGCGGCGGAAGCCTCCGCCAGAGCCGCCCCGGCCCCCTTCGCCCTTGGGCCGGGCCTCGTTTATGTTGAGCTTTCGGCCGCCCATATCGGTCCCGTTGAGGGCCGCAATGGCGCGGTCCGCCGCGGCGGAATCCGTCANNTGACCAGGTTGACGCGCTCCACTACTCCATGAGCTTCAAACAGCGACCGAATTGCCGATTCCGTCGCCGCGAAATCCAAATTGCCTACAAATATGTTCTTCACGTTGTTTCCTCGGCCTTCACTTCTACTTTCTGATTGTGCGGGCTACGCGAGGCAAATGGATCGAGCCAAGTTTCGCGGGACGACCAAAAGGCACTTTTATTTTACCAAAATCCGGCCCGAAGCGTTCAAAATACAAGTATGACCGCACCGAAGAGACATTTGCTGATAGCGCTTTCGCTATTCCTGAACACGGCAGCCATGGCGCAGTCCGAGCGGTGGTCCGAGAAGGCCGCCAACGACTGGTACCGGAAGCAACCCTGGCTGGTGGGCAGCAACTACATCCCGGCCACCGCCATCAACCAACTGGAGATGTGGCAGGCCGATACATTCGATCCGGCCAGGATCAACCTGGAGCTGGGATGGGCGGAAGATCTGGGGATGAACACCATGCGGGTGTTCCTCCACGATCTGGCGTGGCAGCAGGACGCGGGAGGCTTCAAGAGGCGGATCGCTCGATTTCTGGGGATTGCGGAGAAGCACGGGATCAGACCCATACTGGTCCTGTTCGATTCCTGCTGGGACCCGTTTCCACAACCGGGAAGACAGCCGGTGCCGAGGCCCGGCGTGCATAATTCCGGGTGGGTGCAGAGTCCCGGAGCCAAAGAGCTGATGGACCCGGCTTTGCACGCACGGTTTCTGGAGTATGCACAAGACGTGGTGAGGACTTTCGCGGCTGACAAGCGAATCCTTGCCTGGGACGTCTGGAACGAGCCGGACAACATGAACACTTCGAGCTATGGAACCTCCGAGCCCCCCGGTGAGCGTGAAGCGGTGATGGCCGTGCTGCCGACGGTATTCGAATGGGTCCGCTCGGGGAACCCGACGCAACCACTGACCAGCGGCCTGTGGAAGGGCGACTGGTCCGCGCCGGAGAAGCTGTCGCCAACGGAAAAAATGCAGATCGGGCTTTCCGACGTGGTTTCGTTTCACAACTACGATTCGCCGGAAGAGTTCGAAAAACGAGTCCGCTGGTTGCAGGCTTACAACCGGCCGATTCTGTGCACCGAGTACATGGCGCGCGCCAACCAGAGCACTTTCCAGGGGATCCTGCCGGTGGCGAAGAAGTACAAGGTGGCGGCCTGGAATTGGGGCCTGGTTACCGGGAAGACACAGACCAACTTGCCTTGGGATTCCTGGCAGAAACCGTACACCGACCGCGAGCCGGCCATGTGGTTCCACGACATCTTCAACTTCGATGGGAAAGCCTACCGGCCCGAGGAGGTCGAGTTTATCAAGCAGATGACCGGGGGCAAGGGGAAGCGACGGTGAGGGGGACCGTGTACAATTTGAATATGTACAACAAAAAGGCGCCGGGCCATGCCTAGACTGGCGGTTGAAGACAATTGCCGGATGTCGCTGCGGATTCCGGCCACGGAGAAGGCGGTCCTGCTGCGGGCGGCGGCGCTGCGGCGCACCGATCTGACAGATTTCGTTCGCCAACACAGCTTGAACGCCGCCAGGGCTGTGATCCAGGAAGCAGAACATCTGGAACTCTCCGAGCGGGACAGCTTGCGCGTTTTGGCCTTGCTGGAAGGCCCGGCTAAGCCGAACGCGAAGCTGCGGGCCGCGGCAAGGTCGCTGCCGAAGCGGAAATGAACAGTAAAGCCTGGCATGAGGAGCCGATCTGCAAGCGGCATGATCGGGAGGCATTCGACTGCGGCGAAGCGGCGCTGAACGAATTCCTGCAGCGCTATGCCCGGAAGAGCCACGAGATGGGCGGCGCAAAGACCTTTCTTGCGATCGACGGCGCCGACAACAAAACGATTCTCGGCTACTATAGCCTGAGTCCCGCCTCGATTGCCTACGCCCGGACGCCGGAGTTTATTCGCCGCGGGCTGGCGCGCCATGACGTGCCGGCATTCCGGTTGGCGCGCCTGGCCGTGGATCTCAAAGTACAAGGGCAAGGTCTCGGTGGGCAGCTTCTGCTGTCGGCGGGTAAACGATGCCTATTGGCATCCGCGGAAGTGGGGGGCGTTGCTATGCTTATCGATGCGAAAAACACGAAGGCCGCGGCATGGTATGCGAGTTACGGCGCTCTGACGCTGCTAGATGCTCCGCTTTCCCTGGTGCTGCCGCTGACGGCCGTTGAAGCGGCCCTTAAGGCGGCCAAGAAGTAGAAGAGCCGGCCGCAGTTACGAAACCCACCAGGAATCGCCCGGGGTCCGCCCCACACGGAGGATGAGCGATACTGCGATTATGACCGTCCAGTCCGATCCATCGTCCGGAGCGACACGCAGAGAGTGGCTGACGGGCGTTTCCGCAGCTATGTCCGCTTCTTCCGCGGCATCGGCGCAGACCGGCGGAGAGGTGAAGCGGCCGAATATTGTTCTGATTATCTCGGACCAGTTCCGCTGGGACTGCGTCGGCGCGATGGGTCTCAACCCCATGAACCTGACGCCGAACCTCGACGCTATGGCCGGACACGGCGTCCTGTTCCGATCGGCTTTTTCGAACCAGCCGGTGTGCGCTCCGGCGCGCGGCAGCATCTTTACCGGGCAGTACCCCAGCCGCCACGGTGTCTGGCACAATGGCAGCGGCCTGGCGGAAAACGCCACCACTTTGGCTACCGCGCTGGGGCAGGCGGGCTATTCGACGAATTACATCGGCAAATGGCACCTGGCGCCGGGCGAAGGACGTCCGCGCGACGAAGTGAGCGGCCCCGTGGCGCCGGCCCATCGCGGAGGTTTCCGGGACCTGTGGGAAGCGTCGAACATGTTGGAGTTTACCTCCCACGCCTACGAGGGAAATCTCTACGACAACGACGGCAAGCCCATCCACTTTTCCGGCCAGTACCGGGTGGACTTTATGACCGGGCGCGCGCAGCGTTTTCTGCGGTCGGCGAAATCGCCGTTTCTGCTGGTGGTGTCGTATCTCGAGGTTCACCACCAGAACGACACGGACACGTACGACCCACCGAAGGAGTACGCCCATCGCTATCCGAATCCGTTTATCCCTCAAGACCTGCGGGCGCTCCCGGGTTCGTGGCCCAGCCAGTTATCCGACTACTACGCCTGCGTGGCCAGAATCGACGACGCGGCCGGCAGCATTCGCAAGACGCTGGCGGAAACCGGGCTGGACCGGGACACCATCCTGGTCTTCATGAGCGATCACGGCAACCACTTCAAGACGCGCAATACGGAATACAAGCGCAGCCCACACGAGAGTTCGATTCACATCCCTCTCATCATCGAAGGTCCGGGGTTCAATCGATCCATGGAGACTTCCGAGTTGGTGAGCCAGGTGGACCTGGCGCCGGCGCTGCTGGAAGCGGCGGGCGTAGCCGTGCCGGGATCGATGCAAGGCCACAGTTTCCTCGGTCTTCTGGACCGGCGCACGGAGGGCTGGCGCAACGAGGTGTACTTCGAGATGTCGGAATTCGTCACCGGCAGAGGCCTGCGGACCCCGCGGTATACGTACGCCGCCGCCGCGCCCAAGGGTCCCGACTGGAAGCCCGTTCCCAAGGCCGACCGCTATGTGGAGTACGCCATATACGACCACGGCGCGGACCCTTACCAGCAGGTCAACCTGGCGGGCCGGGCGCCGTACAGCAAGACCGCCGACGAGCTGCGCCAGCGCCTCATCGCGCGCATCCGGGAAGCCAGCGGCGCTTCACCGACGATCGAGCCCTGCTGGTTCCCCTACCCGTAACTTGCGCAACTCCGCCCGAAGAGGTTCGACCGAGCGGGCGAAAATCATCTTGTAAGCCTGGCAGAAATAATCGAGATCTTCGAACCGGCCGTGCGGCCCGTGGCGGAACTTCGGGCATCCGCCGTGGCAAATGGACTGATACTGGCATGCCTGGCACTCGGGGTGGGCCAGCGGCTTGGTGGAAGCGAAGCTGTACCGGCGCGCGCGGCGGGCGATCTCCGGCCACGAGTCGACGACCATGTTGCCGAGTTTCCAGGAGCTCTCGACGAAGAAGTCGCACGGGTAGACATCGCCGTTGTACTCCACGACGACGTAGCTGTCGCAGGTTTCATGCATGGTGCAATTGCCCGGCTTCTCGCCGGCCAGAGCTTCGGCGATGTTGTCGAAGAAGCGGATGCGCACCTTGCGCCGGTCCGGCCACCACAGGTCGAACAGATCGCACAGGAAGCGGCCGTACTGTTCCGGAGAGATGGTGAAGGGCAAGGGGTTGCCCTGCTGGTCGAACTCGGCCAGCGGAATGAACTGGAGGTGGCCGATTCTCAAGGCGCGGTAGAACCGGTACAGCTCTTGGGGACGGCCGACGTTGGCCTGGCTGAGCACGCACAGGATGTTGAATTCGAGTTTGTTCTTCTGTAGCAATTCGACGCTCTGGATGACGCGCTTCCACGTGCCGCGCCCCTGCTTGTTGAAGCGGTACAGATCATTTACCTCTTCGGGCCCATCCAAGGAAACTCCCAGCAGCCAGTCATAGGCGCGGAAGAGGTCGCACCAATTTTCATCCAGCAGCAAGGCGTTGGTCTGGAGCGAATTGCTAACGGTCTGCCCGTTGCGGCCATACTGCTTCTGCAACTCAACCAGCTTCGTGAAAAATGGCAGACCGGCGAGTGTCGGCTCGCCCCCCTGAAACGCGAACACGCTATCGGGATAGGAGTAGAAGAGATAGGTATCGACGAGGCGCTCGAGGGTTTCCAGGCTCATGCGGCGGGCGGGCAACGCATGGTAGGGATCAGCTTCCCGGTCCAGGTAGAAACAGTACGCACAATCGAGGTTGCAGACCGCGGAAGCAGGCTTGATGAGCAGCGAACTGATGCGAGGCGTGGGGCCGCCCGCCGGCCCGCTTCCCATACCCAAAGTGTAGCATCGGAAAAGGGGACAGACGCATTTCTTGCCAAACCCGCAAAATGCGTCTGTCCCCTTTTTAGGAGGGCTTCTTTTTCCCCGGCAGGCTGGCGGGATTCTCATGCGTGCGCTCGCGGAAATTGCCGCGCAGGCCGGCTGCCAGCGATACGGCCGACTCTCCGAACTTGTCGCGCAGCCGGTCGGCGGCCTCGAGCGCCTGTCTCCATTTCTGGTGCTTCTCTTCGCCCATCAGGTTCAACTGCTCGTCGCCCTCGGACCAGGAGGAAACGTGCACCCCGAGCAGGCGCACGGCCGCGCCCGTTTTCCAATTGCGGCGGAAGAGCTCGCGGATCTCCTCAAACAGCTCGGTATCGAGATCGGTGGCGCGCGCGATGGAATGCGCGCGCGTGAACGTCGAGAAATCCCAGTAGCGCAATTTGAGCTGAATGGTGCGCGCGTGCAAGCGGTGCTCGCGCAAACGGCGGCCCACCATTTCGCATAGGCGCGCCAGAGTCGATTCGATCTGCGCCAGATCCGTGGTGTCCTCGGAAAACGTGTGCTCGTGGCTGATGGATTTCGGGCCTTCGGCGGCACCGATCTCGGTGTCGAACCAGCCGCCGGCATCCAGGCCGCGCGATTTGCCGGCCAGCGCCAGGCCCCACTTGCCGAAGCGCTGATCGAGGAAGGATTCGTCCAGGCGCGCCAGGTCCCCGACCTTGCGGATGCCGAGCGCGTTAAGCTGCTTCTCCGCCACCTTGCCCACGCCCGGAACTTTGCGCACGTCGAGTGGCGCGAGAAAGGCCGGTTCCTCGCCGGGAATCACCCACAGCACGCCATTGGGCTTGGCCTGGTCGGAGCCGATCTTGGCCACCAGGCGCGAGGCGGCGATCCCGATGGAACAGTTCAGGCCGGTCTCCGCCTTCATGCGCTCGTGCAGCAGGTGCGCCGCACGCAAGGGCGGCCCATACAAGCGCTCGGTGCCCGTCATGTCGAGGTAGGCTTCATCGATGGAGGCCATCTCCACCAGGGGCGAAAACGATTGCAGCACGCCGTAGATCTTGTGCGAGTAGTCGCGGTAGCGCTCGGGGTGGCCGTCGACGAAAATGGCCTGCGGGCACAATTTGTACGCCATGCGCAGCGGCATGGCGGAGTGGACGCCGAACTTGCGCGCCGCGTAGGATGCCGCCGAGACCACGCCGCGCTCGTTAGGCCGGCCGCCCACCACCACGGGCTTGCCCTTGAGAGATGGGTCGTACAGTTCTTCCACGGAGACAAAGAAGGCGTCCATGTCCAGGTGGAAGTAGGTCCGCACGGCTGAAATTCATGGTAGCGCGCCGGGCCCGAGTGTTATACTCCCGCCATGACTCTCAAGAGTGCGGCGTTCTTCGCGTTGATCGGCATGACTCTGCTAACCGTTCTGCTGGCGGTGGGCTTCATCCGCGACGTATCGGCTCTTTCGGCTGGCGCCATTGCTGCGATAACGCTGTTGAAATCGCTAATTCATTTGCTGGCAAGCCTGAGTGTGGCAGTATTCCTGTTCGTGTTTTACAAAGCGCAGCCTTGAATCCGATCCGCTCGGAATGCCAAAGCGGCGACGGACCGGGTCTGAACCGGCGCCGCCTCTCAGCTCACGGCTTTGCGGTGGAACCGGTTCAGGCCGGCCGCTAGCAGCGCGACATCGATGAGCAGCAACGCGCCTAGAACCACCGCCATGTGCATGTGCGGGGCCTGCGGCGCCAGCGCGCCTCGCAACCCTTCGCTGGCATAGACCAGCGGATTGACCAGCACGGCGATTTGCAGCACCGGAAAGGCCTTCAGGACGCTCCACGGGTAGTAGGCGCAGCCGAACATGATCATGGGCGCCAGCACCAGGCTGAACATGAGGCCGATCTGCGTCTGGCCCACGCTGCACCCCAGCGTCAGGCCGCCGGCCGCCGAAAAGAACGCGACCAGCAGGCACACGGCCACGAACGCAAACGGCTGATGGAAACTGAGGTTCACGCCCGAGCCCATCAGCAGCAACCCGGCGGGGATCACCACCAGGCCCGCCACCAGCGCCTGGATCATGCCCGCCACTATCTTTTCGACGGCCAGCCAGCCGATTTCCATGGGCGCCAGCAAGCGGTCTTCGATCTCGCGCGTGAACTGGAACTCGGTGATGAGCGGCATGGCCACCGCCTGGATACCCGAGAGCACCATGCTGATGGCCATGATGCCCGGCAACAGCAGGGTCTTGTACTCCGGCCGCATGATGCCGCTGGTGGTCATCACGCGCCCGAAAATGAAGACGAACAGAAGCGGCTGCAAGAGGTTTTGCAGCAGCATGGGAAACAGATTGCGGCGGGCCACATGCCCGTCGCGGGCGAGCATGGCGTAAAACGTTTTCCAGTTCAATCGCGCAAACTCCTTCCGGTGTGATGCAGGAACAGGGTCTCGAGACTCGGCTCTTCGATGTGCACGTCGTGGAGATCGGCGCCCGCCGCCTGAGCCGCGTTGACGATGGCGGGGATGAGCGGCCCTCCGCGATCCGCGTAAACGTCGGCCGCGATGCGGTCGGCCGAGCGCACCTCGGTTACGCCGGGCAGCTTCTGTAATTCCGCCATCAACTGGTCCGGCACGCGGTCGAATCGCAGGCGCAGCAGGTATCCGCCGGGGATGGACCGCTTGAGATC
The DNA here is from genome assembly GCA_003170915.1 of Bryobacterales bacterium. GTDB lineage: Bacteria > Acidobacteriota > Terriglobia > Bryobacterales > Bryobacteraceae > Fen-178. The sequence continues at coordinate 27,211 of PMYB01000225.1, forward strand.
CTGGGGCGTTCCCTGGGCGATGATGCGGCCGTGGTCGATGATGGCGAGCCGGTCGCACAGGGTGTCGGCTTCTTCCATGTAGTGGGTGGTGATCACGATGGTTTTTCCGAGGCGGTTGTAATCGCGGATGATCTCCCACAGCAGCAGGCGCGTCTGCGGATCGAGGCCGGCGCTGGGCTCGTCCAGGAACAGCACTTCGGGGTCGTGCATCATGGCGCGGGCGATGGAGAGGCGCTGCATCATGCCTCCCGAGAAGGTGCGGACCATGTGGTCGGCGCGGTCGGTGAGCTTGAACTTCTCGAGCAGTTCGCCGGTGCGCCGCTCGCGCTCGCGCGCGCTCTGCCCGAAGTAGGCGCCGTGGAACAGCAGGATCTCGCGGGCGGTGAGGGCGAAATCCAGGTTGGGCCGCTGCGGCACCACGCCGATCAGCCGCTTGGCCTTCACCTGCTCCTTCCAGACGTCGTGCTCGCCAATGAAGACGCGCCCGCTGGTAGGCTCGACGCGCGTGGTGAGGACGGCGATGGTGGTGGTTTTACCGGCGCCGTTCGGCCCCAGCAGTCCAAACACTTCGCCGGGATGGATCTCGAGCGAAATGCCGTCGAGCGCCTGGACTTCGTACTTCTTTTTCTCCTTGCGCCCGGAGCGCGCGCCGCCCCAGGAGAAGCCAGCGCCCCGCGCCGCCATCGGCGGCGGCGTATCGTAGACCTTGCGAAGCTCCTCAATGCGAATGCCGATTCCCATGCACCCCTCCGTCGGGTATCCCTGTCAGGCGTTCCAACTCTTTAGCGCGCGATCTATCTCATGATACGACAGCGAAGCGCCTGGCCCGCGGACAAGAGCTGGCCGCGCGCAGGGCGGGCGAATAGACTAATATATTGAGCGTTGGCACGAGTGAGGTGAATTGCATGAGTACGCGCTGTGGCGTTTGGATCTGTATGTTTTGGTTTTCTCTGGTTTCTGGATTGGCTCAGCAGAATCGCCAAATGACTATCGATGTTGTCGTGACCGATAAGTCCGGAAGGCCGGTCCCGGGCCTCGAACAGAAGGACTTTACGCTCCTGGACAACAGACAGCCGCAGAAGATACTGTCTTTTCAGGCCGTGGAGGGTGGGACCGCGACGGCTGATTCGCCGGTGGAAGTCATTTTGCTCATGGATGCAGTCAACACTACATTCACAAATGTAGCCACCGAGCGAAGTGAAATCGAGAAGTTTCTACGGCGAAACGGTGGGGCGCTTGCCCAGCCAGTATCGCTGGTCCTTTTTTCCGATTCGGGAGCGACCGGGACCACACCTTCTCGAGATGGAAACGCCGTAATTGCGGACCTGAATCAGCAACAATTCGGTCTACGCACAATTAAGAGGTCGCAAGGAATTTACGGCGACAACGAGCGGATACAGTTGTCTCTCAACGCGCTCAAGCAGTTCGCCGACCATGAAGCGGCAATACCTGGACGAAAACTCATGGTTTGGATTAGTCCGGGTTGGCCCTTTCTTTCCGGCCCGGGCATGGAGCTAGATCTGACTTCAAAGCAGAGGCAGGAGCTTTTCAACTCCATTGTCGTTTTTTCGGACGCGCTGCGACGGGCTCGCATTACTCTTTACGATGTCGATCCGTTGGGGATGGCGGACGCGGGCCAATTCCGAGCGACAGAATATATGCAGTTCTCAAAAGCATTGAAGAAAGCCGGACAGGCGCAGAGGGGACACCTGGCACTACAGGTTCTGGCGTCTCAAAGTGGAGGCCGGGTTCTCAATTCAAGCAACGATGTAGCGGGCGAGATCGCGACATGCGTGGCGGACGCGAATGCCTTTTACGTTCTCTCCTTTGACGGCCTCGCCGGGGACGGTCCCAACGAGTACCACGCGCTCGAGATTAAGATCGATAAGCCCGGATTAGCGGCGCGCACGCGATCCGGATACTACGCCCAGCCATAGCCTCACCACCCTGGATGCGCGGCGCTCCAAGTGCATAGCGGGGCGGGGGAGAGCCAGTCCATTCCATGGTCGCCGCCAATGGGGGCGCCGGGCGGGGCTTCGGGGGCCGGCATCAGGCGCATGGGGTCGGCCGGACGCTCGAGGAACCGCTTGATGTCGGCGGCCAGCAACGCGCGCTGCGCCTGTTCGGCTTCGGCCGGGGCGGCCTCGCTCTTCAGCCGCGCCGCCAGCTTGGCCAGCTTGAACGACGCGATGGCGCGGACCTGGCCGTTGGGCGCGCCCGTGGCCAGCCACATCATGCGATCGACCAGCACGCGCTCGATGGCGCGGCGAATCTCGGCCTCGTAGGGCGACGCCACCGGGGCGTCGAAGACGGCCTTGGTCAGGCGGTCGATGACTTCTTCGAGGCCCGGCAGCGACTGATCCACCGCGTGCTGCGCCACCATGCGCGCGGCGCGGTCGAGCTGGAGCACGAAGCCGATGGTCACATCCGCGGCCACCGTGGCCGGGCTGAGCGGATCGAATCCGTCGCCGGTGGTGCGCGGAAACAACTCGCGGTGGCGGGCGAAGCCGGGGGGGCGCGGCGGGATGGCGTCGAGAACCTGCCGGGGCACCGCCAGCTCGGAGGGCTTCAAGGTGGCGGCCAGCGCGTCGAGCGCTTTGCGCTGATTGGCGGCGGACTCCCATTTGACCGGCGCGCGCCNNGAGGCGGCGGATTCCACCGAGTAGCGGTGATACATGAAGATGGGCACCAGCGGCTCCTCGATGGTGGCCATGGGCGCGCCGGTGCGAATGGTGTGTTCGCCGAGGCGATTGAGAGCGGCGCGGCGAATCTTCATGATGCGGTTCAGCTCGGCGGCCTGGTCCACACCGTTGGACCACTGATCGACCTTCGGATGGATATCGGTGTCCTGGTTGGTCATGTAGCGCAAATCGAGCGCCCAGGCATCGTCGAGGATTTTGGCCAGCGCCGCGGAGTCTTCGCCGCGCGGAAACTGGCTGTAGCCGTAGTCGATGGCGACCTTGTCCCAATCGCCGATGCGGGCAGGGTAGGCCTCGGACAAATCGATGGTCCCATCGTCCCGCAGCTTTTCCATGGGATGCGGGTAGTCCATCACGGAGATCCATCCACGGGTGCTGTCGTAGTAATTGTGGCCGAGGCCGAGCGTGTGGCCGACTTCGTGCGCGGCGAGCTGCCGGATGCGCGCCAGGGCGGTCTGATACAGCACATCGGGCTTTTCGTTGCCGGTGGTGTAGGGCGAGAGCAGACCTTCGAAGATGAGGTAATCCTGGCGGTCGCGGAGCGAACCGAGGGTGACGGTGGCCTTGACGATCTCGCCCGTGCGCGGATCGGCGACGGTGCCGCCGGAGCTCCAGCCGCGCGTGGAACGGTGCACCCAGTTGATCATGTTGTAGCGGATGTCCATGGGATCGGCGCCCTCGGGCAGCACTGCCACCTGAAAAGCATTGCGGAAACCAGCGGCTTCGAACGCTTGGTTCCACCAGCTTGCGCCCTCGACGAGCGCCTTTCTAACGTCTTCGGGCGCGCCCGGGTCCACCCAATACTGAATGGGCTTGACCGGATCGCTGATAGCTGCGTTCGGGTCCTTTTTCTCGAGGCGATGACGGCGAATGTATCGCTCGACCATGGGTTCGCCGATGGGGACGCTGTAGTCGACGAAATTGAGGCCGCCGTAGCCGGCGCGCGGATCGTCGAGGCGCGGTCGGAAGTTGTTGTCGGGCAGCTCGACCAACGAATAGTGCTCGCGCAGAGTCACGGCCTCGGCCGTAGGCGTGACGCTGGCGACGGTTCCGGAGAACAAGCCGCCGAAACCGCCGCCCGCGCCGCCACGCCCGCCACGGCCGGCTACCGCGCCAGGGGTGGGGACCTGGATGGGCGGCGGTCCCTGGGCCGGTCCAGCGCCGGGCCCAAAGGGCACCCCTCCGCCGCGCCCACCACCGGCGGCCTCGTTCGTGAAGGTCAGCGTAACTTCGATCTCTGTGTTTTTGGGGAACGCCTTGGTCCGCGGCAGGTAGAAGGCGCTGCGTGTCCGATCGACGCGGTAGACGCTGGCACCCGAGCCGAGTTGGTTGCCGGCGCCGTGACCGTCGCGAAGCAGGAAATCGGTGGCATCCACCAGCACGCGGCCGTTGCTCTCGGCCGCCACGGTGAAGCCCCATAGCACCGACCGGGCGAAGGAGTCCTCGACGGAGCGGCGCTCGGCGGCGTTGGCACTCGAGGAACGGAACGACTGGTTGGACTGCACCAGCAGCACCTTGGGCCCGACGCGCTGGAACGACACGATTTTTCCGTTGCCCTCCTGGCCGCGATCGAGGCCTATGTCGTTCGACCCCAGGCCGGCAGCCAGACCGGTGGCGTACAGGAAATCGGCGTCGAAGCGCGGGATCTCGAGCCACAGGCTGCCGGTTCGCTCGTCCCAATAGAGTGGGAAGTAGCCATCCAGCTTCAACATGTCGCTGGTGCGTTCGTCAATGGCCGGTGTGCGCCCGGCTGGAGCGGCGGCGCCCACGGGCCGCTGTTGCCCGGCTGCCCCAAGAGCGAAAGAGAGGGCCAACGCAAATGCGATAGAACGTCGTGACATCCGGAATCCTCAGGGCCTATTGTATAGCCCCGAGGGTTCGGACGCTTGCTTTGGAGGTTCGAGGCGAAGCCTCGTCAGAACCTCAGCCGCAGCGACAACTGAACGTTGCGCGGGTCGTTGATCTGCGTCAGAGTCACCACGCCTGCCGAGGTCCCGCTCAGAGTCGTGTTCGGAGTGTTGAATTGCGGCGAATTCGTGGCGTTGAACATTTCCGCGCGGAACTGCAGGTTCCAGCGCTCGTGCAGCGTGACGGCCTTGAACATCGAGATGTCCGCGTTCGGCACCTTAGGTGGACGGATGGTCGGGAACTCGCCGCTCAACGTCCGCACCGAGTTCGAATACTGCTGGATGAAGGCAATTGGCAAGGTCTGGCCGTTGAAGGTGCAGTTCGACAGGGCGCCGGTGGTCAACTGCGTGCACGTATTGAAAGCCTTCGACTCGTTTGCCCCGGACAATGCAGATCGATTGCCCCAGGAACGTCGACAGGCCGCCTTTCAGCGTAAGGCCCGGCTGCAAGGGGTCGACCACCTGTACGGGGCTGTTGGCGGTGAAGGCGAAGCCCGCATTGATCTGGTTGTTGCGCTCCGTGATTGGCGATTCATAGTCCCAGCGCAGTCCATAGCTGAGGGTCAGCTTGTTGGTGACGCGCCAGTCGTCCTGCACGAAGGCACCATAATAGTGATTGCCATCCACCACCAACTGGTGCTCTCGGTGAACTGGTTCCCGCCGCTCCGCGCGGCCCCAAACGTCGTGTAGCCGCTGGGTGCGATGGTCGGGAAGTAGGGCTGCAGGGAGTTCAGCAGCGACGAAGGGAAGCCCAACGTCGTCGGGTCGAAACCACTGGCGTACAGCGTGAGGCACAGGTCGTGCCGCAGGTACCCCACGCGCGAGGTCAGCACCGTCGAGGGCGAAAGTACGGAAGTCAGGTCGGCGTTGCCGCCCTGGCTCAGGCGCCCGTCGGTGTAGGAGTTCCCCGCCGCGGCCACCTGCGGCCAGCCGTAGTCGCCGTTCACTTCGGTGCGGAAGCTGCGCACGAAGCGCGAAAAGAACCGTTCCTTGTCGTTGATCTGCTGGTCTATGCGTATCACGTGGGCGTCGTAGGCGTCCGTCCGCGCATTGGGCGCGGCTACCAAGTTGCTGGTTGCGCCGGGGAGGTTCGGCGCGGGAATGTAACTGGCAATCTTGACCGCCACCGCCGTCCAGCAGCAGATCGCTGGCTCCCGGTCGTCCCCCGTTGATCGACATGCTCTCCGCCACGTTGTTGCCGGCGTCGAACGGCCGCGCCGAGCGGCTCAACTGATTGGCGCCGATATCGAAGTGCACGCCGGTGGCCACGATGCCCAGCAGCTACAGCCAGGGTTTCCGCCGCGCTATGGCTGCGACCGCATCAGCGCCTCAATCACACTCCAGTAGATCGGGCTTGCCTGGGATTTTGCCCACGCCTGGTAGAGCGCCGGATACTGGGCGGGGTTGGCGGCCAGTTCCCCGCGCATCCCCGTTTTCATCCCGCCACCATAGGTCCTTTCGAGAAGCGGCGACTGATCCGGCGGGCGAAGCAGACGAACGTGAATCAACATGCTCAAACGATCGGACTGCTGCACGCAGGTCACGCCGGGTTCTACCAGCAGGCTGAGCACGGCATCCGCGCCGGCCGGCGCCTGGACCAACTCCATCAGGCCCCGTCCGGAGTCGAAGGCGTAGTCCCGGAAGGCCTCCAGAACCAGGGCTTCCGGTCTCACGCCGTCCATGTGCCGCGCCAGGTCCTCCGTACGCATGAAACAGGAACTGAAGAAGGAGGCCCCGGGAGCCCACCTGGCTTCTACCGAAAGGCGCAAATGGGGCTGCGGAAGGAGTTTCAGCACTTTATCGTGGACGGCGTGAATGATGCCGCCGGAAGGGGAGAGCAGCGCCAGCATGTAGGCGTTCCAGCCACGCTTGTCGCGGGCGTCCGCATGGGCGCCTTTGGCGAGCAGCAGGCTGACGGTATCGGCGCGCCCGTACTGCGCGGCCAGCATCAGCGCCGTGTGCCCATCATAGTCTTGGGCTTCGAGCGCCGCTCCCGCTTCCAGGAGGGCTTGCACGCGATTGGTGTCGCCCTTTTTCGCCGCGGCCAGCCAATCTTCCGGCGGTACCGCCGCCAGGGAGGCGAACGACAGGAGGAACAGAACCGTGCGTGACACCACAGACCAAACTTAGCAAAAACGGGCCAGCCAGGCTTATCGGGGACGAGATTCGATTCGCGAGCGTCAACCGCGGCATCCCCCCGCGTGTTACTATTCCGTTTTAAAACCTGGAGCAAACTCCGTGAAAGTTTACGAAAGCAAGGACATTCGGAACGTCGGTGTGGTGGGCCACGGCGATTCCGGCAAGACCACGCTCACCGCTGGGTTGCTGTTCACCGCCGGAGCCTCGAATCGCTTGCTTCGCGTCGATGAGGGCAACACCATCACGGATTTCGACGAGGAGGAAATCCAGCGCAAAATCACCATCTCCACCGCCATCGCCGTGGCCGAGTGGAAGAAGACTAAAATCAATATCCTCGACACTCCCGGCTATAACATTTTCATCAACGACACCTGCGCGGCCCTGGTGGCGGCCGAAGCCGCCCTGGTCCTGGTGGACGGCGTCGCCGGCGTCGAGGTCCAGACCGAAAAGGTCTGGCAGTTCGCCGCCGATTACAAGCTCCCTCGCGCCTTTGTTATCAACAAGCTCGACCGCGAACGCTCCGATTTCGAGCGCGCCCTCGAAAGCGTGCAGCAAACCTTCGGCCGCGCCGCCATTCCCATCCAGATCCCCATCGGGGCGGAGCGCGATTTTACCGGAGTGGTGGACCTGGTTCGGATGAAAGCGTACACTTACGCCGCCGACGGCGACGGCAAGGGCAAGGAGGGCGACATCCCCGGCGACCTCGCCGCGGCCGCCCAGAAGGCCCACGAGGCGCTCGTCGAGATGGTGGCCGAGGGCAATGACGCCCTCATGGAAGAGTTTTTCGACAAAGGCACCCTGGCGCCCGGACAGATCGCCGAGGGCCTCAAGCAGGGCCTGCGCGAAATGCGCATCTTCCCGGTCATGTGCGCTTCCGCGTTTCACAATGTCGGGTCCGATCTCATCCTCAATTTCATCGTCGATAACCTGCCCGCCCCGGTCGAGCGCGAGGCCATCCCCGCCACCGTCAACGGCGCCGAGGCCACTCGCAAGATCGCCGAAAACGACCAGCCATCCCTCTACGTTTTCAAAACCACCGCCGACCCCTTCGCCGGCCGCATCACCTTTTTCAAGGTAAATACCGGGGTGGTCAAGAACGACGCCAATCTTCAGAATGTGACCCGCGGCACGGCCGAGCGCCTGGCGCACATCGCCAGCCCCATGGGCAAGACCCTCCAGCCCGTCACCGACCTGCACGCCGGCGATATTGGCGCCGTCGCTAAACTGAGAGATACTCTCACCGGCGACACCCTCGCCGACAAGGCCCTGAACATTACCTACCCGCCGGTGAAGCTCCCCGAGCCTTCCATCGCCTTTGCCATCGAAGCCAAGTCGCGCAACGACGAGGATCGCATGGGCAATGCCGTCCACCGCATCCTGGAAGAGGATCAGTCGCTGCGCTTCTACCGCGACCCGCAGACCCGCGAGTTCCTCCTGGCCGGCTCGGGCCAGCAGCACATTGAAATCGTGGTGAGCCGGTTAAAGAAGCGATACGGCGTGGACGTGGCCCTCAAAGCTCCCAAGATCCCCTACCGCGAGACCGTCCGCGGCACGGCCGACGTCCAGGGCCGCCACAAGAAGCAGACCGGCGGCCATGGCCAGTTCGGCGATTGCTGGATCAAGATGGAGCCTCTGCCGCGCGGCGCCAAGTTCGAGTTTGCCAACGAGATTTTCGGCGGGTCCATCCCCAGGAACTTCATCCCGGCGGTGGAGAAGGGCATTATCGAGGCCGCCGAGAACGGCTTCCTCGCGGGCTTCCCCATGGTGGACTTCAAGGTGACCGTTTACGACGGCTCGTACCATGATGTCGATTCGTCGGAGCTGGCCTTCAAACTGGCTGCCCGCAAGGCCTTCAAGGCGGCCATGCAGCACGCCAAACCGGCTCTTCTCGAGCCCATCATGAACGTCGAGATTCAGGCTCCCGTGGAATACGCCGGCGATCTCATGGGCGACCTCAACGGCCGCCGCGGCCGTATCTCCGGTATGGAGACCAAGGGCAGCAGCCAGTTCATCCGTGCCCAGGTGCCCATGGCTGAGATGCTGAACTACCAAAGCGACCTGACGGCTATGACGCAGGGCCGGGCTTCCTTCACCATGGAGTTCGACCACTACGATTTTGTGCCGCAGTTGCAGTCCGACAAGATCATCGCCGCCGCCAAGGCCGCGAAGGCCGGCGAAGAGGAGGAAGAGGAATAGCGCCGTAGCGCCGGGCTCGGAGGGCACCCCCTTGCCACCGGCTTTCCTCAGCAGTTTCGGAACGGTACTTCCGCAGAAACTGACAACTACATCTGTCTCGCGGCAATTCCGAGACTGCTTGGCTCCGCCGATTTCTCTTTCAAGTCCAAAACATTTGCTGTAGATTATGTTGTATGGAGAACATTCCTGATTCGTCTATCTGGCGGAGCCTCGCCGTCGCTTTTGGAGACGGCCTGGCATTTGGCGTGGGGATGAAACTCACGCAAACCGCGGCCCGCCAGCCCGGCGCGCCGCAGTCCGACTTCACCACTTTGGCCGAGCGTTTCGAACGCTTCGAGCAACGCATCGAACGCCTCGCGCACGCCCCCATTGCCGCTCCGGAAGCGCCTTCTGGGCCGGGGTCGGCCGGCCTCAGCCAGAGAGTGATCGAGGCCGTGGTTCAGGCGCTCGACGAGCGCCTCACCGAACACGCCAAACAAATGGAACGCCGCCTGGCCGAACTCGAAGCCCGGATCGCCGTTGAGTTGAAGGCTCTCCAGGAGCAGGACCAATCCCTCGCCTCCCGGGCCCAGGCCCGTCTGGAAGAGGTCCGAAGCCAGCTCGACGCCCAGATCGTCGCCGCCCACAATCGCGTGGAAGAGGATATACAGGATTTTGCGAAGTCGGTGGCCAAACTTGTCGAAGAGCAGGTTGCGTCCCGCGTAGGCGTGCTGCTCGAGCCTGTGGAAGAGCAACTGCGCGAAGAGATACGGCGTGTGGCTGACCGCTCACCCAGCTTCGATGCCTCGGCGGCCGACGCCGCCATCGAGATGAAGCTCGGGCCCCTGCGCGTGGAGTTGAACGCCAGGAATCGTGAAATCGCCGAAATGCGGCAGCGGCTGGCGGACAGCGACCGCACCGCCTTGGACCTCATCCAGGCCATTGGCCAGATGTGCCGGCAGGCCGCCGAGCGAATCGCCGGTCCCGCCGCGTCGCCGCCCGAGAGCCCGCCTCCACTCTCCAGTAGCGCACCGGGACCAGGTGCCGAGCCGGCTCCCCCAGCGTTGGAAACTCCTTCCGCCGGGACCCTCATGGCAGGCGAGCCGCCGCTCAATGGAACCGGCGACTTGCTCCGGGCAGCCCCGGAGGAGCCTGTCCCTATGTGTCCGCCTACCGATGCGGAGCCTGGAGTCTTAATGGACCCGCCCTTGGAATCCTCGGTGCCGGAGTTCACGCAGCTCAAAAAGGCCACCTCGCTCTGGCGGATTCCGGTGGCCTCTTCGTTACTGTTCGCCACCGGCGGTTTGCTGCTGCTGCATTATTTGTAGCTCGTGGGGCAGATCCCCGACCTGCGGGACCGGATTGCCGGTCCACATAATGGTCACGGCAGCCTTATGCAGCGAGGATGTCTGCTCCGTCGCAGCCGATGACGACAGGAGTCTGGGTGAGCATGGCCTGCTTTTGTGTAATCTGTTCCTTCAGGTCGGCGATCTTCTCCCGGAACTGGAGTGCCGCTGCCCGGCGGACCGATTGTTGATGCTCCTTCCGGTATTGTTGATGCTCGCACCAGTGGAGTCTGACCGCGCTCTCGTAAATGCCACTCGCTATCCGATCGAGTGGGTGATCCCAACCGCGTCCGCCTCTCATGCCCAGCATCTCCGGAGCGAGTTGCGCAGCCGCCAGACGAAGCTTTGTCCACCGAAAGATGGATATCCCGAACTTTCGAATGCGGCTTCTATGATCGACGCCATATCGCTCTGTCCACTTGCAATTATCCGCAGTTGTCTCGTCAGTTCATAGTCCTACCCTTACTAATCGCGTACTAGGACTATGATCGCTGGATCGGCACGCAGTATCCCTTTAACCTAAAACGGCGGTTGACTGTCAGCGCTGTCGGCAAGTCCGAGACCTGTCTGGGTTTTCGAGTGCTCCGCATTTCACCAATTGGGTGACAAGTGCCGTTGCTGCAAACACTTGCGGATGAATAAGAAGGCTCATCCGGCCGTCCTGGAGCGGTCAGCTCTGATTCTCTTTGGGGAGCGGCCTTATCGGACATGGGCCACGGGAACCAGAAACTTCATGGCCACATGCGCCGGGATTCTGCCCTCGCGCACGTGCTGCTGGATAGCTTCGGGAAGAAGCTCGACCAGCGCCAGCCGCCGCAGCCTTGCCGGATGCCGGGCCTGCAAATGCTCCCAACGCCGATCGAGTTGGTGAAACTCCAGTTGCACGGCCCTGCTTTCCGCGTCGGGAATCAGTATGCGGCAGGCTGGAACTGGTCTTTTGCGGAGCGCACCGAATCATTTGGAATGAAAGCCCTACCTGCATTCTCCCGCGTGGGCCTGGCCCGCAGTCCTCGCCCAACCCTTCAATTAGCCGAGAGAACCGAGATTCGAGTTTTCGGAATGGCTCCCAAACGGGAATCTCTGCTGATAGTACTCCCCTGCTACCCATAGGAGACTTGCACGCCAGCCGGGAACCAGCTTAACTCGTCTTTGGGCTGGGCGCGTCCCGCCCTGAACTAGGAGGCAGGATGACTTCTACCGAATCCGCAACGAACACTTCACAAACTCTTGACCAGCGCCTAGCAGAAGGGGCCATCCCCACGGCGCAAGCGCTAAGTTACGCCATTACTCTGGGCGAAGCCCTGCGCGGGATGCACGACGCCGGACAGGTGCATGGCGCCGTTTCGCCGGTCAACATCATGGTTTCTGGTACGCGGCTGGAACTGCTCCCCGCGGCGGCTCGCGCAGGGGGCGTTACGCCGTACACCGCGCCGGAATTGCTGCAAGAATGCCCCGCGGATGCCCGCAGCGACATCTTCTCTTTCGGCGCGGTCGCCTACGAGATGCTGACCGGCCGCCCCGCTTTCCAGGGCGACAACCCCACTGCGCTTGCCGAGGCCATTTCCCACGCCGTGCCGCCCTCATCCGGCAACCCGGGAATAGACCTCTTCCTTCCTATGTGCCTCGCCAAGGAACCGGCGGCACGTTTCGAGCATATGCAGAAGGTCTTGCTGGAACTGAAGCTCCTGGCGGTCCACGCGCGGCGCGCCGAAGCCCCCGCCCGCCGCGAACAAGCCGTGGCCGCTCTCCGCTCCGAATTGCAGCAGATCGAGACCTGCCTGGCATCGCGGCTCGAGGCGCACGAAAAGACGGCCTCCGACACCGGGCGCGCTGCCAGCGAAGCCTTGGACACGCTGCGAGAACAGCTTTCCTCCTTGGGCGCCCAGTTCGCAGCCGCACAAGAGCGGGCCGAGCAACGCCCTTCGAGTGTCGAGCAGACCATTGAAGCGATCGGGTCGCGCGTCGCCCATGCCGAGCAGGGTCTGGACGCTCTCCGGCAGGCCTTCGCTACTTACGCGGAGAAGACAGTGGCGGATCTCCACGATCTAGGGGAAAGCCTCAAGGCGCAAGGTGCCGCAATCCAGTTGGCCCGCAAGGCGCAGGCCCAGACAGACAACTTGGTCGAGGGCGTGGTCGAAGCCCTCGACCTGCTGCAGTCGAGCGTTCTCGAGTAGACTGTATAGCGCCCCCAGGCGTGGATTAAGCCGGCTGCAGATGCTCTCAGCGGGGAGCGTTCGGGAGATCGACAGTGTCGACCCTCTTGGTGGCATCTCGGGGCAGCGGTATTGCATCTGTCGGTCATCAAAATGCCGTTTGCGAATAGAATCAGCCGGTTACGGGCGGGACCGACGCCCTGATCGTAGTGACAGTGGAGATCGTGGTGTCCTGGCATGGTGCCGGGTCCCGGCTGTATTGGCGGTGGCAGTCCAGGTTTCCTTGGCCGGGACGGTTCGCCCGGTGACCGCCAGCAAGTGAATGCCGGTTCCCACCGAAATACCTCGGGCGGAAAGATCCCGCTTGCTTTACATGAGTGAAACGTTGTAGTCTTTTAAGGTTCATACCCGGGCACCGGCTCGCGGAAGCAGCTTATTTTCGGTAGTTCGAGGCAGTAATGGAAGTCCGAACGAAGACGCTCTTCTCCCTTTTCGTGGCCGCCGTAGCCTTTACCACCGCCGGATGCGGGTTCAACCAGTCGTCTAGGTTCCGCATGGCGTTCCTGCCGCCGGCTTCCCACGCTAGTAGTCCGGTGGTCGAGCTTGCCGAACCTCCCGTAATCCAACCCAATCTGTACTTAAAGGATGTTCCCCCCTTCCTGCTGACCAATCCGCAGTTCTCCGAGCGCCGGACTCGCGCGGATGCCCTCGTCCAGCGCGCCGATCGGAGGTTTGAAGCTGGTAAGCGGTATTACCAGAGCAACGATGCCGGGAACGCTCGCCGGGAATTCGACGCCGCCATTGACTCGATGCTGGACGCGTCGGACCAGGGTCCCACCGACCGCGAGGAATTCGAGCGCAAGCTGGATGAAATGGTGGACGCCATCCACCGCTTGGATCTGACGGGCCTGGGCGCCTCCGCCGGGGTCGAAGAGGGCCAGTTCGAAAAGGCCCCCTTGGAAGACATCCTGCAAATGACCTTCCCCGTGGACCCCAGGTTGAAGGACAAGGTGCGAGAGCAGGTGACGGCCACGGTCTCGCAGTTGCCCCTCGCCGTGAACGACGCCGTCCTGGGATACATAAACTACTTCTCCGGACGCGGCCACAAGACGGTGGTTGGCGGGTTGCAGCGCTCGGGCCGCTACCGGCCCATGATCCAGCGCATCCTCGATGAAGAAGGCTTGCCGCAGGAACTGATCCACGTGGCCCAGGCAGAATCCGGCTTCATCCCGCGCGCGCTATCCCGCAAGGCCGCCGGTGGTATGTGGCAGTTCCTCAAATGGCGCGGCAACGAGTACGGCTTGCAGCAGACCCGCTATACCGACGACCGCATGGATCCTGAAAAGGCCACGCGCGCCGCCGCCCACCACCTGCGCGACCTGTACCAGGAGTTCGGGGACTGGTACCTGGCGATTGCCGCGTACAATTGCGGACCGGTGGTGGTGGAAAAAGCCGTCGAACGCACGGGCTATGCCGATTTCTGGGAACTCCGGAATCGCGGAGCTCTACCGGCCGAGACCACCAACTACGTTCCCGTCATCCTCGCCATGACCATCATGGAGAAGAACGCCGCCGAATACGGTCTCGATGGCATACAATTGGACCCGCCGCTCGGATTCGACACGGTGGAGGTTTCCGCGCCCACCAGCCTGGCGCTGGTTTCCGATATCATCGATACGCCGGGCGCCGAGATGGCCGCTCTGAACCCCGCCATCCTGAAGGGAATTGTTCCCGAGGGCTATCCGTTGCGCGTGCCCAAAGGCAGCGGCAACCAGCTCCTGGCCGCGTTGCAGCTCATTCCCGCGGAGCACCGCAATTCCTGGCGCGCGCATCGTGTAGGCGCTGGGGAAACGCTGGCCACCATCGGCAAACGTTACGCCGCCTTGCCCGGCAGCATCGTCGCCGCCAACCACCTGTCGTCGGTCCAAGCCGCCGAGGGCGACCTGCTGGTGATTCCCGCGGCTCTGCGCGTGGAGGCTCCCGTCCGGCGGACCACCGTCGCGCAGACCACCGGCGCGCGGACCTCGGGCGGGCGGACCACCGTCGCACGGACCTCGGCGCACCGCCGCACGCCGGTCCACCGCACCTCGGCAAAGGCATCTGTGGCGAAGCCCACGGCTCCGGCTCAGCTGGCGCACAAGAGCCCGCCGATCCTCACCCGCACCGCCTCCAGATAATCCGCATCGAATTTTCCGTGAATCGCACTTTTTCGCTATTGCCTCACCGTCAAAAAAGGGTATTCTATGGGTGATTGTGCCTTGATACAGGAGGCTTGCTTAATGTTTGATAGCCGAAAATCCGCTCCCAAAGACGAAGAAGAGATGGAAGACTTCCCCGACTACGAGGACGACGAGGACTCGGAACTGGATTCCAAGCTCGACGATTACGACGACGAAGACGAAGAGGAGGAAGAAGAAATGGATCTGCCGACCATACCCCCGCCCGAACCCATGCCCGTGCCTCCACCCACGCCGGCTCCCGCGGACACAACGGTTGTGCCAAAGAAGCCGGTGAAGAAGGCGTCCGCCCCGAAGAAGGTTGTGGCCAAGAAGGCGCCGGCGAAGAAGGCCGTCAAGAAAGCCCCCGTCAAGAAAGCGGCCAAGAAGGCGCCGCCCAAGAAAGCGCCGCCCAAGAAAGCGGCCAAGAAGGCCGTTGCCAAGCCCGCTAAGAAGGCTTCCCCGAAGAAGAA
>PMYB01000021.1:0-10487 GCA_003170915.1 Bryobacterales bacterium
AGTTCCTTGATGTTCTTGATGTTGACCACGCGCTTGGGCGTGTGGAGGTACTCTTTCATGAGGCTGAGGAGGTCCGTACCGCCGGCCAGTACATCGGCCTGTCCCCAGCGGGGGGCGAGCAGGCCCACGGCTTCCTGGACGGTCGCCGGATTGGCAAATTCAAAGGACTGCATTATGCGTTCCTCCCTTCCAGCGCGGCCAGCACGCGATCCGGAGTCATGGGGATGTTAGGGACCCGCACTCCAATCGCGTTAGCCACCGCATTTCCAACCGCCGCGCAGATGGCGATAGCCGGCGGCTCACCGAGGCCGATGACGCCGCGCTTGTCGTTTTCCTCCCGGATGTCCAGGTGCACGATAATCTCGCCGATATCGTCGATGCCGGCCAACTTGTAGAACTCCATGTCGGGATTCAGCATAAGGCCGGTCTGCTCGTCCATGACGCGCTCTTCGAATAGAGCGGTGCCGATCCCCATGATGATGGCGCCATAGCACACGCTTTCCGACAGCCGCGGGTTGATGATCAGGCCGCAATCCTGCACAGCCACGTAGCGGTTGATCTTGACCAGCCCCGTCTCCGTATCCACCGAGACGTCCGCAACCTGAATGCCGGCGACGCCCGAGGCGTTGAGGCCCATGGGATTGCGCTGCTGGTTCTCGCCCATCTCGGAGATCTTAGTGGTCCCCAGCTTGCGGCAGGCGGCCTGCCACGTGAGGGTCTTGCTGGGATTGTCCTTCATGCGGATGTGGCCGTCCACCGCCTCCAACTGTTCGGGCTGCGCGCCCAGCGCCGGCGCAGCCGCTTCGAACAGCTTGACGAGCGCGTTCATGCTCGACTTGCGTGTGGAAGAGGAGACGCCGCCCACGGTGGTCGAGCCGCCCGAGGCGCTGTCCGGCGGCAGGTCGCTCGACCCGATCGCCAGCTTGATCGCGCCCATCGTTAGCCCCAGGGTCTCGGCCGCCACCTGGATGATGATGGTGCGCGTTCCGGTGCCCAGGTCCTGAGTGCCAATCTCCACCAGCACGGAGCCATCCGGGTTGATGGTGGTGCGGCACTGGCTCTGGTGTCCTCCGCCACCCCAGGCGCTGAAGCCGAGGCCGAGACCGCGCTTCACCGGACCGGAGCCGCCCTGCCCGCGCGGATGCCACAGCTTCTTCCAATCCGCGATCTCGGCGGCCTTCTGCAACTGGTACCGGTATGTCTCCACGCGCGCGGTAGGGGCGTAGGCGACATTTTTCTGAAACACTTCCATCGGGTCCATCCCGATCTTGGCCGCGAAGTCCTCCAGCGCGCTGCACGTCAGGTAGGAGGCTTGCTGGTTATTCGGCGCCCGCCAGGCACGGGAAGGCCCGGCGTTCACCGCCACAGACGTGTGGTGGAGACGCTGGTTGGGAATGGTGTCGATGATATACGGGAGGGGTGGCGTGCCGCCGCCGGTAAAACCGCCGGTGGCCCACGATTCCGACTGCCACCCAGTGACGGTGCCATCCTTCTTGCCCGCGATCCTGATCTTGGCGTACGCCGAAGGACGGTTGCCTGCAATCATTTGGTCGGTGTCGCGGTCGAGGAACAATTTCACCGGACGGCCGCCGGCCTTCTGCGAAAGGTTGGCGCCCACCAAGCCCCAGGAATCCGCCGCGAACTTGCTGCCGAATGCGCCGCCAATGTGGTCTTGCTTGACGTGGAAATTGGGAATCGGCACCTTGATGTTCGGCGCCAGCGAGCCGGCATAGTGCGTGACGTCCTGCACCGAGGGGAACACGCTGACCTGGTCGCCCTGCCACTGGATGACCTGCCCATGGGTTTCCAGGCAGCAGTGGGTAACGACTGGAATGCCGTACTGCCCCTCGGAGACCGCTTCGGCCTCCTGGAAGGCCTTGTCCGGATCGCCCACCACCTTCTCACCCGCTGCCTTGGCCCGCGCCCCGGCCTTGCTCAGGTCGTCGTCCTTGACCAGGTGCGGCAGCACTTCATAATCCACCTTGATTTTGCGCACGGCGTCGCGGGCGATCTCTTCGGTGGTGGCCGCCACCGCCGCAATCTCGGTCCCCGCCCACTGGATCTCGGTTCCCGCGGGGGAAACCACGTGCACCGCTTTTACGCCGGCGGTCTTCTCCGCCGCGCTGGTGTCGATGCTGGTGACGCGCGCATGGGCGTGCGGGCAGGTCAGGTACACCCCGAAAAGCAGGTCCTTGGGCTTGAGATCGGAGGAGTACTTGGCGCGACCACTGGCTTTCTGCGGCCCGTCGACGCGCTTATAGGGCTTGCCGATGACCTTGCGTTTCTCCATCGGCGGCCAGCTATAGTCCGGAGTGTTAGCCATTCTTTCCTCCCTTCATTTCCTTGGCGGCCTCGACCACCGCCTGGCGAATCCCCATGTAGGTGCCGCAGCGGCACAGGTTGCCGCCCAGCCCGTGCTTCACGTCTTCCATGGTGGGGTTGGGATGCTTGTCGATGAAGCCCTTGGCCGCCATGACGAATCCGGCAGTGCAGTATCCGCACTGCTGCGCGTCATGGTTGACGAAGGCCGCGGAAACCGGATGCAGATTGTTCCCGGTAGCGAGACCTTCGATGGTTTCGATATTCTTGCCCTGCGCGTCGATGGCCAGGACGCTGCAACTGTACACGGTCTTGCCCGCCAGGATGACGGTGCAGGCTCCGCAGGTGCCGCGGTCGCAGACTCTCTTCGCGCCGGTCAGGTCCAAATAATTGCGCATGGCGTCGAGCAGCGTCACGCGCGGCTCAACCGTCACATTGACGGGTTTTCCGTTGATCGTAAGCGTGATCGGCACCGGCCCGGGTCCAACCACATTGGCTGGGGCCGGCGCTGCGACCGCCTCTCTTTCCAACAGGCCCGTTCCCACCGCGCCGCTGCCAAGGCCCACGCCGCGGATAAACCCGCGCCGGGAGAACCCGGCTTTCGGTTTGGCGGGGGGTTCGGGATCTTTCCTTGAACTCACCAGACACCTACCTTTCATGCGTTCCTGCTGTTACTAGGATGTTCCAGCAGGCGACGTCGAGTCAACTATATCGGAAGATAAGCCCGTAGCGCGTCAGATCAACTGCTCCATCAGCGACATGAGGTATTCCTGGTCGAATGGGCCGGAGTGGTAGGTGCGCGCATCGAAGTAGCGCCACATCTTCTTATCCTTTTCCAGGGTATAGAAGAGGAGTTGCTCTTCGATGAGGCTCCGATCGAGCAGCTCCTGGTTGAATGCGCGGACGGCACCCTGGAGGGTGTATGGAATGCGCAAGTCCTCGGTCGAGATCAGCTCAGGCGCGGCCTCAAACTCGACTTGAAGAATTCTCCCTTGGACGTTGATTTGGAACAGGTTCTTCGCATTTTCCTGAAAGGCGTCCGGGGAGAACTCCGGCGGATCGAGCACCATCTCGCAGCGGGAAAGCAAACCGTTGAGAGAGTCCACAAAACCGGAGCAGATGGCATACAGGCCGGCGGCCGCGGTCCTGCGGAGCGCGGCTATTTCGCGGGCGTGCCGCAGAAAGCTCTCGTCCTTCTCCGCCAGCGCATCAATGCTCTGCGCCAGCCGCTTGAATCGAGCGTCCCGGACCTGCTCCCGACTTCCCAACCGGCTCAATCTCGACGCCTCCCGTCCTCCATTCCAGCATACTGCCGAAGTTGTAGGGCAGATTGACAATCCGCGGCCGATTGGCAATCGGCCTCCCGCGGCGGTTGTTAACCGCTGTAGGCGTTTGCACCGTTGAAAAACTCAACGGCGGCGCTGCCATTCCAGCAGCTCCCCTGGTTCGATGAAATCCAGCAGGTCAAGATGCAGTTGGGCAACAACCTGATCCGCCATTTCCAGTGAAAGAAGCCGCTTGCCTTTGAGCACATTGTGCATGTGAGGTTGCGAAACACCGGTCAGCCGGGCGAGACCCCGCTCGGTGGCGTCTCCGCTACGAACAAGTGTGTGAAGGTGGGCGATAAGCCGCCGCTGGAGTTCGCGAAAGTTCACACCACTCCTGTTAACCCTATTCCCATGGGAAATAGAGGAGTACTAGAGCCTATTGTACCAGAATTAGAATTCGGTGACTGCCTGGTTTGAATTATCTCAGTTCTATCTCGTATACCCCTTCTAGAAACAAGGTGATAGGAGATTTGCATATCAGATTGATCTTAGGAATTCAAAAAATCCTAATAGAAATGCTTGACGTTTTCTTGTGCGGCGCTAAATTTGAACAAGCTGTTGGCGCTGGCCCCATTCACAAAGGCCGCAGCCACAGGAGGACATTCTCAACATGCAGTGGACCAGATCGAACTCGATAGGGCTGGCAAAGGCGTCGTGCACGCACTGCCAGGGCCTTGGTATGCACCTTGTCCGTGACGGAAGGGAAGCGCCATGCGATTGCGTATTTCGGGCGATTTTTCGCACCTGTTTCAACCGTTTTCGGGAGTTCGCCGCTCAAGCGGACCACACCGGCACGGTTTCCCTGGAGTTCTGCCGTGGCCGCGATGGCCGGCGGACCTATTCGCGCAAGCGGGAAGAGTACGTTGCCGACTTTTGCCTCGTCAGCCGCCGAGTGCTGGACGATTACGAACACCGGCTTTTCCGATTTCACTTTGTGTTGGGCGCGGATTGGAGACTCTGTTGCCGCCAGTTGCAGATGGATCGCGGCACCTTCTTTCATGAGATCTACCGGATCGAGCAGAGACTGGGGCGGGTCTTCGCCGAACTGGAGCCGTACGCGCTCTACCCGCTGAGTGATTACTTTGGCGGCCTGATCCGTAAGGAGCCTGGCCGTTGCTTGCTGGCAGTGCCTCTCCAACCGCGCTCCGAGGCGCGGGTTGAACTGCCGTTGTCCGCATAGCAGGTTGTTTCCCGCAGGCTGTAGCCAACGGGGTCCGGTTTCCCCTTACAATAGATAGTCCGGCACCACGCAATGGATACTCTTACCCATACGGCGACCGGCCTGTTCTTGAGCAGGGTTGGACTGGGACGCTGGACCCCGCGAGCCTTGCCGATTCTGTTGCTGGCGGCCAACGCCCCCGATATCGATATCCTGAGCGCGGCGGGAGGCTCGTTAAACTATCTGCACTACCATCGGCACCTGACGCACTCGCTGGTGGCCATGCCGGCGATGGCCCTGCTGGCGGTGCTGGTGGTGCGGGTGGCAAGCCGAAAGCCGGTCCACTGGCTGGGGGCGTTTTTCGCGGCACTGATCGGGGTGGCATCGCACCTGCTGCTCGACTTCACCAACAGTTACGGCATCCGCCTGTGGCTGCCCTTTTCCGGGGAATGGCTGCGGCTGGACCTTACCGGCGTGATCGACATTTGGATCTGGGGCGCCTTGCTGCTGGGGATCGCGGGACCATTTGTGGCCCGCCTGGTCGGCTCGGAAGTCAGTTCGGGAACGCTGCGCGATAAGAACCATGGCCGCGGGTTCGCCATATTCGCGCTGGCGTTTCTGTTGTTGTACAACTGCGGCCGCGGCGTTCTGCACGCGCGTGCCGTGGCGGAGCTGGAATCGCGCCTCTATGGGGAATCCATCCCGCTGCGCGTCGCTGCCCTGCCCCACCCCGCCAACCCTTTGCGCTGGCGGGGCATAGTGGAAACCGGCGGTTTTTACGATGTGGAAGACGTGAACCTGGCGGGCGAGTTCGACCCCACGCGCGGCATGATCTTCCACAAACCGGAGCCCAACGCCGCCCTGGAGGCCGCGCGCCACACTGTCGCGATCCAGGAGTTTCTGCGGTTCGCACGGTTTCCGCTCTGGCGGATCACGCCGGTTTCGGAGCCGGAGAACGGCCAGAGGGTCGAGGTGCTCGACATGCGTTTCGGCACCCCGCTCGCCCCGGCATTCCTGGCCAGCGCGATCTTGGATTCCAAGCTCCACGTGGTCGAGACGTCCTTCACTTTCGGCGCCGTGCGGCCCCGATAAGGCAACTAGTGGGCCGTTCTAAGGTTTTCCGCCGATTCCATGATCGCCCTGGTGCTGGCACAATCAAGTCGTGCAGGTTCCCGACGCAACCATCGTGTTGGACCGCGCGCAACTCCGCGACGTGACGCTCGACGACGAAGATCTCATGCGCGAGATTCTGGCGGCGTTGATTGACGATACCTCGCGGCAGATGCCGTTCGTGGAATCCGCCATTCGCGCGGAAGATTCGCAGAAGTGCATGCGGCTGGCGCACTATTCCAAGGGCGCCTGCGCCAACGTGGGGGCCAATGCGGCCGCCGCGGTGCTCAAGCGGATCGAGCGCGAAGCGGCCGGCCACGAATTCCCCGAGTGCCGCGTGTCGCTGGCCAACCTGGCGTCGGAAATCGAGCGGCTGCGCTTCGAGGCGTCCGCCATCCAAGCAGCGCCTCGCGCGTGACCCTTCAGGCGCCGCCGCCCCGCTCCAGCAACATCTTCACGCCATCGGCGCAGAGCGCGGCAGCGTGCTTGGATTCGGCGGCCAAACCGCCCACCGCCTGGTCCACGATGCCTCGGTGGAACGCCGCCATCTGGGCGCGGGTCTTGCCCGCCATCCATTCCGTAAGCGCGGAACCGGCGGCGATCGACGCCGTGCAGCCGCGCACCTTGTAGCGCACTTCCACCACCACATCGGCCTCGAACCGCGCGGAGAGACGCAGAATGTCGCCGCATGCCGGGTTGGACACCTCCACCGTCACCGCCGGCGGCGCGAGTTCGCCCACGTTGCGCGGATTCTGGAAGTGTTCGATCAGGCGCGGAGGGTACATCTTATGCTCCAATATTGGCATGGTTCAGGTGGTGGCGGCGATCATTGAGCGCCAAGGGCGGTTTCTGATCTGCCGGAGGAAGTCCGAACAGTCTCACCCGCTCAAATGGGAATTTCCGGGAGGCAAAGTGGAGCCCGGTGAAACGCCCGCACAGGCGCTGGCGCGGGAACTCGAGGAGGAACTCGGCATTGCCGGCGCGGCGGGCCAGGAAATCATGCGCTACCAGCACACCTATCCGGGCAGGGATACCATAATGCTGATCTTCTTTCGCGTGAAAGAATTCGGCGGCGAACCGCGCAACGTGATATTCCACGAAATGCGCTGGGAGCCCCCGGCGAAGCTCACCGAATTCGATTTCGTGGAGGGAGACATCGAGTTCATCCGGGCGAACCAGAAGCAGGATTCATCGAAATGGCGATATTGAGCGGCATTCATCCGGTGGCGGAGGCCCTGCGGGCGAAACACCCGCTGGAGCGCCTGCTGGTGGCGCAAGGCGCCGGCGGCCCGCGGCTCCAGGAGATCATCGATTTGGCGCGGCGCGCTTCCATACCGGTGCGCTTTGAGCCGCGCGCGGCGCTCGACCGCCTGGCCGGCACCTCGGCGCACCAGGGCGTGGTGGCCATGGGCGCTGCTCAGCGGTACGCCGACCTCGACGGCGTGGCCCCATGCGAAATGCTGGTGGTGCTCGACGGCGTGGAAGATCCGCACAACCTGGGCGCCATCATCCGGACGGCGCACGCCGCGGGCGCGGGGGCGGTGGTGATTCCGGAGCGGCGCGCGGCCGGCATCACCGACGTGGTGGCCAAGGCCGCGGCCGGCGCGCTCGAGCACCTGCCGGTGGTGCGCGTCACCAATATCAACCGGGCGCTCGAAGAGCTCAAACAGCGGGGCTTCTGGATCTACGGCCTGGATGAGCGGGGCACCGAGACATACGACCAGGTGGAGTACGCGTCGCCGGCGGCGGTGGTGCTGGGCGGCGAGGGCAAAGGCCTGCACGAGCAGGTGCGGAAGCATTGCGACGCCCTGGTGCGCATCCCCGTGGCGGGCCGGATTTCTTCGCTGAATGTGTCGGTGGCGGCGGGCGTGATGCTGTTCGAATGGCGGAGACGCCGTTCGAAAGGCTGAGAGTACAGTAAAATCGAGATCTATGGGCCGTTTACTACCGTTGCTGCTGATGGCGGCCGGCATGCCCGCGTGGACCGCGCAACCGGTGCGCGCGCGGCACGCCATGGTGGTCACGCGGGAACGCCACGCCACCCAAGCCGGCGTCGCGGTTCTTCGAGCCGGCGGCAATGCGGTTGACGCCGCGGTGGCGGTGGGGTTCGCCCTGGCGGTGACCCACCCCACAGCCGGAAACATTGGAGGCGGGGGCTTCATGCTGGTGCGCCTGGCGGACGGACGCACCGCGTTCATCGATTTCCGCGAGCGCGCGCCCAAAGCGGCATCGCGCAATATGTACCTGGATTCTTCGGGCAAACCCACCGAGGACAGCACCATCGGCTACCGCGCATCGGGCGTGCCGGGCACGGTGCGAGGTCTCGAGTACGCTTCGCAAAAGTACGGCAAGAAGCCGTGGGAGGAGATGCTGCGCCCGGCGATGGAACTGGCATCCAAGGGATTCCCGGTCTCGTATGGAACAGCGCAGTCGCTGCGGTCGAGCGCGCGGGGATTGAGCCGCTTTCCCGAATCGAAACGCATTTTTCTGAGAGACGGCAAGTACTACGAGGCCGGCGAAACCTTCGTCCAGCCGGAACTGGGGCGCACGCTGGAGCGTATCGCGCGGCTGGGCGCGAAGGATTTCTATGAAGGCGAGACGGCGCGCCTGCTGGCCCAGGACATGGCGGAGCACGGCGGGCTGATCACCGCGGCCGATTTGAAGAGTTACACCGTCAAGGAGCGCCGGCCGCTCACCGGCAGCTACCGCGGCTACTCGATTGTGACCGCGCCGCCGCCCAGTTCCGGAGGGGTGGGCATTCTCCAGATGCTGGGGGTGCTGGAAGGCACCGGGTACGAGAAGGCCGGCGCGGGCTCCGCCACCGCGGTCCATTACATGACGGAAGCCATGCGCCGCTATTTCGCCGATCGCGCGGAACACCTGGGCGATGCCGATTTCGTGAAGGTGCCTCTCAGCGGGCTTCTCGATCCGAACTACATTCTGAAACTGCGGAAATCCATCGAGGCGGAACGCGCCACGCCCAGCAGCCAGGTCCACGCGGGGGTGTTCACGGGGCACGAATCGGCCAAAACCACGCATTACACCATTGCCGATGCCGAGGGCAACATCGCGGCGGTGACCTATACGCTGAACGGCGGCTACGGAAGCAAAGTGACGTCCGCGGGCCTGGGGTTCCTGCTGAACAATGAAATGGACGATTTCGCGCCCAAGCCCGGCGAGGCCAACATGTACGGGCTGATCCAGGGCGAAGCCAACGCCATCCAGCCGGGCAAGACGCCGCTCTCCTCGATGACCCCGGCCATCGTGCTGCGCGATGGCAAGCCGTACCTGGCGCTAGGATCGCCGGGCGGCCCGACCATCATCAACACGGTCCTCGAAGTCATCGTCAACGTTCTGGATTTCGGCATGAACGTGCAAGACGCGGTGAACTGGCCACGCTTCCATCACCAGTGGATGCCGGACGAGTTGCGCCTGGAGCCGGGCTACTCGCCGGACACCATCGCGCTGCTCGAAAAACGCGGCTACACGGTGAAGCCCGTGAACGCGCAGGGCGAGGTGGCGGCCATACGATTCATCAACGGGTGGCTGGAAGGCGCGCCCGATCCGCGCACCGAGGGCACGGCGGAAGGATACTAACTACGAAATGAACCACGCACTCTCGACGCACCTGTTCGTCAACCATCGCCTGACCGTCGCGCTGCTGAGCAGAATCGAGCAGGCGGGCATCCCCGCCGTGGAGATCTTCTGCGCGCGCCAGCACCTGGACTACCGCGAGAAGGCGCAGGTGGCGGAGTTGGGCTACTGGTTTCGAGACTCCCAGATCAAGCTGCACTCGCTGCACGCGCCCATATACAACGACGAAATCTGGGGCCGCTCCGGCCCGCACGCGGTCATCTCCATCACCGAGCCGGTGAAGGGGCGGCGCCTGGAGATGGTGGATGAGATCAAGCGCGCGCTGGATATCGCCGAAGTGGTTCCGTTCCGGTACCTGGTGCAGCACATCGGCGTCGCCGGCGAGGAGTTCGACGAGCGCAAGTTCGACGCGGCTTTTGCCGCGCTCGAGGAGCTGAACCTCTTTGCCCGGCAGCGCGGAGTGGAGATCCTGCTGGAGAACATTCCCAACGAACTGGCCAGCGCCGCGCGGCTTCTGCAATTCCAGGAGCTGACCCACATCGGGTTGAATTACGCTTTCGACACGGGCCACGCGCATATGAACGAAGGAATCGAGAAGGCCTTCAACCTCATGAAGGACCGCATCCGTTCCACGCACGTGCACGACAATAATGGAAAGGAGGACAGCCATCTCTTCCCCTTCCTGTCGGAAGGCGGCGCCATCGACTGGAAGAACGCCATGCGATTGCTGCGCAGCAGGGAAGCGCAGTATCCGCTGCTGCTGGAACTGAAAGAACAGCCCGGGGTCGCGCATCCGCTCGACAGCGTGAAGGAAGTGTTCGACCGGCTGGAAAACCAATGAACACGATTCCGCGAATCACCATCGCCGAAGCCGCTCGGCACGCCGGCGAAAGCGTCCAGATAGCCGGCTGGCTGTACAACCTGCGCCGCTCCGGAAAGATCGCGTTCCCGATCCTTCGCGACGGCTACGGCCTGAT
>PMYB01000021.1:10521-15198 GCA_003170915.1 Bryobacterales bacterium
GTGGTGCAGCGCGTACCGGAAAGCGACCCGTATCCGATCACGCCCAAGGAGCACGGCACCGACTTTCTGATGGACCACCGCCACCTGTGGCTGCGCAGCCAGCGCCAGCACGCCATCATCCGCGTGCGCCACGAAGTGATCAAAGCGGTGCGCGACTATTTCGACTCGCACGGCTTCACCCTGGTGGACACGCCCATCTTCACGCCGGCGGCGTGCGAGGGAACCACCACGCTGTTCCAAGTGGATTACTTCGAGGACGACAAGGCCTTCCTCACGCAATCCGGCCAGCTTTATAACGAAGCTACGGCAATGGCCTTCGGCAAGGTCTACTGCTTTGGACCGACCTTCCGCGCCGAGAAATCCAAGACGCGGCGCCACCTCACAGAGTTCTGGATGGTGGAGCCGGAGATGGCCTACGCCACGCTCGAGGACGTGAAGCGCGTGGCGGAGGAGCTGATCGTCTTCATCGTCGGGCGCGTGCTCGAAAACCGGCGCGAGGAGTTGAAGCGCCTGGAGCGCGACGTCGCCAAACTCGAAGCCATCCAGGCGCCGTTTCCGCGGATGAGCTACGACGACGCCATTCGGATTTTGCAGTCGAAGGGCAGCGAGATCCAGTGGGGCGGCGATTTCGGCGGCACCGACGAGACGCTGCTCACCGAAGACCGCGAGCGGCCCATCATGGTGGACCGCTTCCCGGCTTCGTTCAAAGCGTTTTATTTCCAGCCGGACTCCGAGCGGCCGGACCTGGTGCTGGGCGTGGACGTGCTCGCGCCCGAGGGCTACGGGGAAATCATTGGCGGCGGCCAGCGCATCCACGACCCGGAGCTGCTACTCCAGCGCATCCAGGAGCACAACCTGCCGAGGGAAGCCTTCGAGTGGTACATCGACCTGCGCAAGTACGGCACCGTACCTCACGGCGGCTTCGGGATGGGAATCGAGCGGTGCGTGGCCTGGATCTGCGGGCTGGAACACATCCGCGAGACCATCGCTTTCCCGCGCATGCTAAACCGGCTGCATCCGTAGGACAGACGATCGCCTTTCGTCGTCTGTCAGCGAGCGATCCCGAGGCGACGGAAGACGGGGACTTTGGCAAAATCCACGATGAATGCAAAGACCGCTGCCGCTACGAATGTCGCTCCTACCACGGATACAGGCAGAGGAAGCATGGCGATTCCGCAAGCGGCCAGCACTGAGGCGATCAGCAGATCGATTACAGACGACCCGACGAGCCACAGGCTGGGACGAGAGGACCCCAGGTGGCGGCGTTCCCGATTCGTATAGGTGGTCGCTTGATTGCCGAACACGATGGCCACGAAGGCCAGAGTTCTTAGCGTTTCGATTCCAAAACCCAGGCGGAATTTGGCGATCGCCAGAACGGCCGTGCAGAAGACCAGCTCGGCGATTCCCATGAAGATACCCGCGACGGTCAATTCACCGATTCGCCAGGCATTGGGCACGGGGGACGGCCGCACGTTGTCAGTGGTCAAGGACATGCCGAGGAGGTCGCCGGTGAGCATGATGACGACCATCAACATGGGAGTCAGGATCGCGTGTCCAGTCATGACCAGACCCACCGCCAGGAAGAGCACCTGGACAATTTTCTTGGTAACCGAGTTTAGGGTATAAGTCAGGATGCGCTGGAAGATCACGCGGCCTTCTTTTACCGAAGCGACGATACCGCCGAGTCCTGGTTTGGTCAGCACGATGCCGGCCGCCGACTTGGCAACATCGGTGGCAGTCGACACCGCGATACCCATCTGCGCCTGGCGCAGGGCCGGCGCGTCGTTGGCGCCGTCGCCGCACATACCAACAATGTGGCCGCTCTTCTGGAACGCCTTGACGAGGTTGTACTTTCCCTCCGGGAGGACGCCTGCGAAGACGGCGAAATCCTCGGGGCGTCGAGCGTCGGGGATTGGTCCAGGTGGAGAAACAGCTCCATCCAGACCTACGGCGCGAGCCACAATCGCCGCCGTCGCCGGGGCATCGCCCGTCACCATTACGGTGCGAACACCCAACGAATGCAGTTCCGCAATCAACGCGGCGGAATCCGGCCGGGGCGGATCGCTGAGAGCAATGATTCCGGCAAGTTTCAGGGCCGCTGGCGGGCCCACGGCGACGGCCAAAACGCGGAAGCCCTGTGCCTCGAGTTCGCTCGCCGTCTGGGATGCATCGGGAGCCGATGGCGTAAGGCCGGCAACCGCGGTAAAGGCCCCCTTGACCACGCGCACCGCGGCGCCGCCCGGATCGGCGGCGGTCGCCTCGGACATCTTTGTCGCAGGATCGAACGGAACGAACCCGATCAGTTTCGGCAGATCGGGGGCCATGTTCTTGGCGGCGGCGGCGCGGATGGCCGCGTCTACCGGATCTTGCCCGCCGTCGGAACTCGCCAGGGCAGCCAGTCCTAACACGTGCGGCTGGTCGAAGCCGGACATGGCATGGACGGCGGTTACCGTCAGTTCATTTTGCGTGAGCGTGCCGGTCTTATCGGCGCACAGCACGTCGATGCTGGCAGCTTCATCCACCGCGGAGAGCCGCGTCGGAAGGACGCCCAGATGTGCCAGAGCCCGCGCGCCGAGCGCAGCCGCCAGAGTAAAGGTAGCCGGCAGCGCCACCGGGATCGACGCCAGAACCGCCGTGAGCAGCAGGGGAATGATCTCACCCAGCGGCAGTTTGAGAGCGTGGGCATACCCCATCAGGATCACGATGAAGACCCCATTAAAGATGGCGAGATTGCGCACCACGCGCAGAACGGCCTTCTGCTGCGAACTTTCGACGTGCGCGGTGCGAACCAGCTCCGCAGTGCGTCCAAACTTTGTGCGCGCTCCGGTGGCCGTAACCTCCGCAACCGCTTCACCGCGCCGCACCAGCGCTCCCGCATAAGTTTCGAACCCGGCGCCAGCTTCGAGGGGAACGGATTCGCCGGTGAGCATGGACTGATCGAGCAGGATCGCGCCGCCGATCAGACGCACATCGGCGGCAACCACGGCGCCGAGCGATAGCTTCACCATATCGCCGGGCACCAGGCCGGCAGCGGGCACGGTGGTCCAAACATTATCGCGGCGGACCGACGCGTTCAGCGCGAGCCGCGACTTCAGCGCGGCAAGAGTGGCCTGAGCGCGCCCTTCCTGGAAGAACCCGAGGGCAGCGTTGAAGGCCAGGAGGACCGCGATGATAGCAGCCTCGACGTACTTGCCGAGGGCGACCTCGAGCATGATCGCAGCCTCTAGCATCCATGGAACCGGCGCCCAGAACTTGGTCAGCGCCCTGCGCAACGGATGCATCGCCGTGTCGGGAATTGCGTTTGGACCGAACTTCTCGAGCCGGCGGCCGGCTTCATCGCTGGTGAGGCCGGTGGGGGCCGGGACATCCTTGGCGGAGGCCATAATCCAAACTCACTTCGTTAGCAGCTTGCGGATGGATTCCAATTCGCGCCGGCGTTTCGCGGTGGTCTTGGGATACGCCATTTTCAGTGCATTGAGCGCATCCAGGACGATTTGGGAAACAATCAACCGGGCATTCTCCTTATCGTCGGCGGGAACGACGTGCCAGGGCGCGTGATGGGTGCTTGTCGCGTGCAGGCAAGCCTCATAAGCCTCCATGTAATGCTTCCAGTATTTCCNNTCCTCTCGTGAATGTCCGAGAGGTTGAATTTCCAGTTCTTGTCCGGCGCGTCAATGCGCCCGAGGAATCGCTTTCGCTGTTCTTCCTTTGAAAGGTGGAGGAATATCTTGACGGTCCGCGTTCCGTTGCGATATAGGTGGCTCTCCAGGTCCACGATGGAGCGATACCGCTCCTCCCAAATGGTTTTCTCGTCGCGCAACTCTTCCGGAAGGCCCTGGCTGCGGAGAATCTCCGGATGCACCCGAACGATCAGCACTTCCTCGTAATAGGAACGATTGAATATGCCGATCTGCCCGCGTTCGGGAAGCCGGAGCGTGGTGCGCCAGAGAAAATCATGTTCCAGCTCGTCGGCGCTCGGCTGTTTGAAACCGAAAACCTGGCAGGCTTGCGGATTGACTCCAGACATGACGTGCTGGATGGCGCCGTCCTTGCCGGCGGCGTCCATCCCCTGAAAAATCAACAGCAACGCATAACGGTTGGACGCGTAGTGAAGTTGCTGCAGGGAACTCAACTCCGCAACGTGTTTTCCCAGCAGTTCTCGATACCGCTCCTTCGACTTGCAAAAGGGCTTCACAACGGTCGGCCACTCTGTGAGTTTGACCTTTTCTCCAGGCCGCACACGGAAATCCTTTGAATTGATTTTCATCTTTATCCTTTCGGTGTCAGCGCTTCGTCAGCTTGGCAACCACGCAAGAATAAACCCACAGCGCGGACGTGGCGCGGACTCTCAGTCCGCGCCACCAATTTCTTTACTTCTTTTTATCGATTTCTTCTTTTACTTCTTGTGCCCCCTCGGCATAGAACTTTTCTTCATCGGGGGCAAGCTCCCGGAGCAATCTCAGAAACTCTCCAGCGTGTACACGTTCCTCGTCGGCTATGTCCTTGAGCACTTCCACGGCAAGCTTGTTGTCGGTTGACTCGGCAAGCTGCATGTACATCTGAATCGCTTCGTACTCTCCGGCTACCATGAAACGAATTGCTCTGACGAGCTCTGCATCGGTGAGCTTCCTGTCGTTTGCTAACCCTGAAAAGGGCGATCCGAACTGTGGCATGTTT
>PMYB01000021.1:15242-40415 GCA_003170915.1 Bryobacterales bacterium
GCATTGCCGGTCTTGACCACCTTGAGCTTGTCGCCGTCCAGCACGAGCCACGCCCAGCCGCTTCCGAACTGGGTGGTTGCCGCGGTAGCCAACTCCTTCTTGCAGGCATCCAACTTTCCGAAGGAAGCCTCGATTTTTCGCAGCAACACCGCGGATGGCTCACCACCGCCATTGGGTTTCAGACTGCGCCAGTAGAACGTGTGGTTCCAATCTTGCGCTGCATTATTGAAGATCGCGGACTTGTCGGCTTTGCCGGCTGTCTCGGTGATGATAGTCTTCAACGGCAGGTCCGCAAACGCCGTTCCCGCTATCAGCTTGTTCAGGTTATCGACATATCCCTTGTGATGCCTGCCGTAGTGGAAGCCAATCGTATGTGCCGAGATTACGGGGCTCAGCGCGTTTTCCCCGTAGGGCAGGGGCGGTAGGGCATGCGGAGATGCACTTTCAATCTTGTCGTTGCTCTTCATTGTTTCCTCCTATGTGGTCATGTAAAAATCAGGTCTTCAGGAATGCCAGCAGGTCGGCGTTGAGCTGGTCTTTGTGGGTGTACGCGAGGCCGTGGGGCGCGCCCGGGTAGATCTTCAGGGTCGCGTTCGCGACCAGCTTCGCCGAGCGGAGAGCCGCGGCGCCGATGGGCACGACCTGGTCGTCGTCGCCATGAAGGACAAGCGTCGGCACGTCGAACTTCTTGAGGTCTTCGGTGAAATCCGTTTCGGAGAACGCCTTGATGCAGTCGAAGGTGTTCTTGTGACCGGCCTGCATTCCCTGAAGCCAGAACGAGTCGATCATGCCCTGCGAGACCTTGGCGCCGGGCCTATTGGCCCCGAAGAACGGGCCGCTGGCGAGATCCCTGTAGAACTGCGAGCGGTCGGCGAGGCAGCCTTGGCGGATGCCATCGAACACCGCAATCGGCAAGCCGCCGGGATTGGCCGCCGTTTTCAGCATCAGCGGCGGGACGGAGGATATCAGTGCGGCCTTGGCGATGCGTTTGGTGCCGTGGCGGCCGATATAGCGGGCAACCTCGCCACCGCCCGCGGAGAAGCCGATCAGGAAGGCGCCCTTCAGGTTGAGCGTTTCGATAAGCTCCGAGAGGTCGTCGGCATACGTATCCATCTCGTTGCCATTCCAGGGCTGGCTGGACCGGCCATGGCCGCGGCGGTCATGGGCAATCGAGCGATAGCCGTGGGAGGCCAGGAACATCATCTGAGCCTCCCAACTATCCGCACTGAGGGGCCAGCCGTGGCTGAACACCACAGGCTGTCCTGTGCCCCAATCCTTATAATAGATCTGCGTTCCGTCTTTCGTCGTAATGGTGCTCATTGTTTTTCTCCTTGAAATCGGGCGCGTTACACTTTTCCTTGCGGCGGGTCGGCGACTCCTTTCGGCGGCACGAAATCCGGCAGGTCAAGGCGCGCCACGCCGATCCGTTTGTCGGCCATCCCGTAATAGATGTCGAGGCGGCCCGGTAAGCCGAGATCGCCGCGGCGGTCGATGCCGGTGGGGAACACGACGTTGGCGACGGTGCCGTGGCGTTCTTGCGGCAGCGCCGGCGTCAACACGGGCTCCGCCGAACGATAGCGGATCACCTGCGGATGCTCCTTCGAGAGCACCATCAACCCGGCCGAGTAGCACAACTGGTATCCGTCATTGCCCGGTTCGCCTATTTCGCCGACACCGTGGTAAACGATCAGCCATTGGCCGTGCCGGGTTCGGATGGGCGGAGTGCCGCCGCCGATTTTGAGCCGCTCCCAGGGCGACACGGGAGTCGCCAGGCGGTGATGAGAGGCAAACTCGCCGAGGCGGCATGGTTCAGGGCCATCCAAGGCCATCGGGCAGTAAGAAATCCAGATGCTTTCCCGATCGAGATCCACCTCACGGGTTGCGGGGTGGCAGGCGGTTTCCTCGGGGCGAGTACCGGGAAAAAGCGGCCGGTGGAGCATGGCCAGTTCCGGTTGCCCGGATGGATTCGGAATGGCGACGGGGAAAATGCTGGCATCTTTATCATCCACGTCGCCGATTTCGATGCCCTGATACCGGCCAAAGGTCGCGAGCCCCAGACGCTGCCAGTGGAAGAGGTCCTCCGATGAGGCCAAGGCGATCCGCGGGCCTTGGGACGAAAATGCCGTGTAAGTCATGATGTAGCGCTGGAGCGGTTCCACGAACGTGATACGAGGATCCTCGCAGCCACCGCCGCCGTTGGGCCGCCGCTCATAATCGGCTTCCGGCTCCAGTGCGATGCCCAGCCGCTCGACGCCCGCGGGATCGCCGGCTGGATTGAACCGCACTCGTGCAATGCCGATGCGCGAGTAATTCCCCTTCGCCACCAGTCGCGGGAAAAGGTAGAGATCGCCATCGGGGCCGCGAACAGCAGCCGGATTGAGGATGCCTTCTACCTCCTGGGGATTACCCGGCTCCGGCTCCATCACGATCCCCAGGCGCTGCAACTTGAATCCACTCATCGAATCCCCTCACCACGCAACGCCCGCCGATCGCCATCTAAACAAGCGATGATTGCTTCGGTAACCGGTTTAGTCTCACTAGGACCTCGAACCGGGATACAAACAACACCGGCTTCTTCAGCCGGGTAGTCGTTCCCTCCCGGGAACAAGGCATCCCCAATGAAAATCATCTCTTTCAATGAAATCCCAAACAGGTCTCGTAGTTTTCTAATTCCGTAGGCTTTGTCAATGCCGGGCTTAGTAACATCAATGGATGTCGAACCACCCATTCGAACGGAGAATTCGGGAATCAACGTATCAAGAATCGCTTTGATCTTCTTCCGCTTGGTGAAATCGGAGTCCCATTTGTCTTTTTCTTCCAAGGGGGCCTGCTGACCTAATGCGGAAAAGGTTATCTGGCTTCCCCGGTCTTCAATCACCTTTCCCCAGACCTTTTCGACCTTGTAGCCCGCTTGTCCGACCGCCTGATTCAGAGAACTGACGATCTTTTCTTTTTCATCCGCGGTGAGATCTTCCGAATAGATCTTTTTCCAGTCCCCTGCGTATTGGAAAAGCTTCGTTCCACATGTAGGAAGAAGGGATAGATTCACCAGGCGTTCGTCATGGGGAAGATAGGAGAGCAGTTGCTTTTCAAACTGTGGCCAATCGCCGCCGGAAATGATGGCCACTTTGACGACACCGAGAAGGTCGTGCAGCAGTGCCGACATTTCAGCGTCAAGAGAAGATTTACTTTCGGCAAGTGTGCCGTCCAGGTCGAAAACAATCAGTTTCTTCACTATTCTGTCACCGGTAAAGCAATTTCCAGCAAGTTCACTCGGCTGCATGGCTGAAAGATACACGCTCCGACCACCGCCGGCAACAGAAATACATCGCCTTTTCCGATGGCATAAGTGGCGCCACCGTGCTCGATCTGGCCGGCGCCCTCGAGGCATACGAGCACGCGCGGCACACCCGAGGCGCCGACGGTAAACGGGGATTGTCCGCGCAGGCGGGACAACTGGAAGTGTTCACAGCGAAAGAGCCGCTCGCATTCCACAGGCTCGGTTGCCTCCACCACGGGCGTCACCAGGCCGCCCGCACACTCCCCAAAGTTAATGCAGGCAAGCGCCTGGTCGACCTGGAGTGGGCGCGGTTTGCCAGTCCCGGCGTCAACATGGTTCCAGTCGTACAGGCGAAACGTGACGTCGCTGTTCTGCTGAACCTCGAACACCACCACGCCGCCGCCCATAGCGTGAACCGTCCCAGCCGGTATGAAGACGCCGTCGCCGGGCTTGGGAGTGAAGTATGCGAGGTGGTCCGCCACCCCTCCCGCCGCGAGCGCCTGGCGCAGAGTGGCTTCAGTGGCGCCTGGCTTCAGGCCCGCATAGATGCGGCTTTCGGGCCCCGCCTCCAGCACCACCCATGCTTCGGTCTTCCCGGTCTCGCCGGCCGGCAGCAGGTCCGCATGCGTATCCGCCGGATGCACCTGGACCGAAAGCATTTCACGCGCGTCGAGGAACTTGAGCAGCAGTGGGAACCGGCGGAATCGCCCGGCCAGCTTTCCCATGACGTATTTTGGAAACTGCTCCAGCAATTGAGCGATGGTCCACCCTTTGAGAGGCCCATCGGCGACACGGCTCGGAAGGTCGTCGCGGTCGCTAAGCACCCACGCTTCGCCGATAGGGCCCTCGCCCGGCAGCGGCGCGGTGAGCACGGCGGCCAATCGGCGGCCGCCCCAGAGCCGATACTGATAGATCGGTTCGAATCGCAGGGGATACAGAGGGATTTGACTCATGCATGAGCCTTCGATTCGATGCACAGCAACAAATCGTTCCAGGACTTGACGAACGCGCCGGCGCCCTCTCGCTGGAGTTGTTCGGCCAGCTTGCCGGCGTCGATGCCAGCGCGGGCGAAACCGTCCAGCACGGTCTCGCAGTCCCCGCCATCGACGGGTAAAGCGCGGGGAACCTGCCCATGATCGGCAAACGCCAGCAGGGTAGCCTCCGGCATGGTGTTCACGGTATCCGGAGCCGCCAGAGCAGTGATGTAAAGAGTGTCCGAAGCCTTGGGATTCTTGGTGCCGGTGCTGGCCCAGAGCAGGCGCTGGGGGGAAGCGCCTTGGGCCGCCAGTTGCACCCAGCGCGGGGAAATCAGCAGATCGCGATAGGCCTTGTACGCCTGCCTGGCAACGGCGATGCCCAGACAATCACTCAATCCATCAGGCTCCTTACCCGCAATAGCCACATCCCAGCGGCTGACAAAGATGGACGCGACGGAATGGACCGCGGGATTGAGACGGGCTTCGATCCGCCTCTCGATCCCACGCATGTAGGCACTGGCGGCTTTCAGATACTGATTGCGGGAGAAAAGCAAGGTCACATTGATGGGAATACCGGCGAAGATGGCGTCTTCAATGGCGGAGAGTCCTTTCGGAGTTCCGGGAATCTTGATGAACAGATTCGGCCGGTCCGCCGCGGCGAATAACTGCTTGGCAGCCTGGAGCGTCTTCACGGGCTCGGCCGCCAAAAGCGGAGATACCTCCAGGGACACCCAGCCGTCCACGCCATTGGTGGCATCGTGAATGGGCCGGAACAGGTCGGCTGCCTTGGTCAGATCTTCCAGCGCGAGCTCGAAGAATAGCTTCTCAGCGCCCTGCGCGGCCTCGATCTTCCCACGAATCGCCTCATCATAGAACCCCGTGTCGCGGATGGCGTGATCGAAGATGCTCGGATTCGACGTGAGTCCGGTGATCGACAGTTCGCGGATGTACCGTTGGAGCGTATCGTTTGCGATTAATCCCCTCGTAATATTGTCGAGCCAAAGGCTCTGACCCATGTGGTGCAGTTGTTCCGTGGCTTTCATGCTCGTCTCCAGTTCAAAACACGGCAGTTGTGTCAAACCGGCAGCGGCGCCCTGACTCAAACGCCGCTCAAGGACAAAGAGGACTTGTGTTCGGCTTCGCGAAGCCAGTATGGCGGCCGGCCGTAGTGAACGTAGAGCTGGTTTTCATACTCTCGAGTGATCGGCGTGGACTCAACGTACTCCGGGCCGTTCTTGATGGCTTCCCTTGAGAGGCCGACGTAAACTTTAGATTCCATCCAGCTCACCCGTTCAATCCACGCGGGTGAAAACAGTACCTTCTTGCCCGGCCACCAATTCCGCGTTGCCACCTCGATATAGCGGATTGCCCAGGCTTCATCGTCCACCAGAAACCCGTCCACATGGCCGATTTCACCGTCAGCCGCCTCAATGTTATAGCCAGTGACGGCTTCGGTGCTGCGCAGATGCGAATCCGCCGACTCTCTCCCGATCCTTTCCGCCATGGCTTCCGCGGAAGCAGGTGCCGGACTGGCCAAGCCCGCCGGGTAGAACGCCGGGCCCCACAGGTAGGGTCCACCCCAATAAGAGGGATACCCGTAATACCCGAGGTAGGCGGCCTCGTGCTGCCGGGAGACCGGCTGGTGCGTGTCGATGTCGGGACTCTTCTCAACCTGCCTTTTCGTCAGCGCCACATCCAGCCGCTTGGCTTGCCAGTCCGTATGGACTACGGAGATTGGCGAGATCAGCACTCGCCGGCCGCCAAGCCAGCCGCCGGTTTCCACCGTCAGGTAGCGGATGGCCCATGTCTCATCGTCGAAATAGAACTGATCTACACTTCCGAGATCGCCGTCCGTCGCTCGGATCACCAGACCTTTCAAGTGCGTTGCATTCATCAGCATTGTCATTGCCCTCCTTAGGCGGTTGTTGGACCATCGGGAAACGAATGCACGCGCAGTTCCAACCTCTTTCTCAAGAGACATGCCGCTGATTCACAAGGTTTTGTGCCCTTGATCGAGACGCCCAGCCGTGAAGGTGCGTGCAGATCTGTCACTGTGAGTGCAGAGTCTGCACCGGGAGGCCAATCGTCAGAGGGTGGGACCACCTCAGACGCTAGACAAACGCCGGCGTCTGATACCCGAAATTGTGCAGGTTCGGGAAGACGTAGTCCAAGTCCGCTTGCGCGGAGAGGCCGAACCATTTCGCCAGGGCGCCGCCATACTGGTCCTCGGAGGTGCTGGGGACCCAGGTGCCGCGGGTCCCGGAGTCGTCGGGACCGGCTAGCGTGAGGGTGGGGAACGTGCCGTACAGGTTGCCGCCGTTCACCGCGCCGCCCATGACTAGGGCGTGGCTGCCCCATCCGTGGTCGCTGCCGGCGTTGCCGTTGGGCTGGAAGGTGCGGCAGAAGTCGGACTCGGTAAACGCGGTCACGTTGTTCTCGACGGAGAGCAGGCCCATGGCCTGGTCGAAAGCCGCCAGCGCCGCGGCGAGGTTGGTGTAGAGCGTCACCTGCAGCGGCAGTTGATTGGAGTGCGTGTCGTAGCCGCCCTGGCTGCAGAAGAAGATCTGGCGGGTGGCGCCGAGCGCGGCGCGCACTTGGATGATCTTGGCCACCTGGGCCAATTGCGTGCCGATATCGGTGTTCGCAAACGTGACGCCCAGGCTGCTGCTGCCCGCCACCGCGGCATTCACCGCCTGAGCCACGGCGATGGCATCCTTCAGCGAACTCTGCGCCGCCTGAATGAGGGTCACGCCGCTCGAAAGGCTCAGCATGTTCTGCAAGGCGATAGATCCCGGATCGGTGGCGGGCGCCACCAGTCCGAAATTGCTGGTGTTCACGGTGGAGGGCTGGGTGGTCTCACCGATCAACTGAAGCGCATTGCCGCCGATGCTGATGGCGGGCGGCACCACACCGCCGGAAATGCCGGCCAGCTTGTCGGCCAGCCGTCCGGACCAACCGGTGGTGGCGCCGCCCTGCGGCATGGCGTTCTGCCACTCGTTTTGCTGGTCGGAATGCGAATAGAGGTTCACCGGCAGCGGCACGGAGCTGAGCTGCGGCATGCCATTCGAACCTCGCGGCACCGGCTGCACCAGCGTGCCCACGTTGGCAACCAGCGCCAGGCGCTTGCTGGTGTTGTATAGCGGCGCGATGGGCGCGAAGCTGGGGTGCAAACCATAGGCGGCGCTGGTGGCCGGATCGTGAATGGTCACCAGCGAACCCTGCGGCAGGGCCATGTTCTGGCGGATCTTCTGGTAGTTGGCGTAGGTGGCGGTGTCATTGGGGACCAGCAGGTTGTTGGCATCGTTGCCGCCGAACAGGAAGATGCACACCAGTGCCTTGTAGTCGCTGGACGATTGCGCCCGCGCGGTCATCAGGCCGGCCTGTCCGAAAGCGGCGGCCGCGCCGATGGTGGAAAGCGTGCGGCCGCCGAGGCGAAGGAAGTCGCGACGCGATCGAAGCTGTTGGAATGTCATGGCTGTGGTTCCTCTCTCACCGTTCGATTTCGTATTGCGGCGCGGCCGCCGCGGCATAGAGCGCGCTGCGCACGCGCAACGCCGTGCTGGTGGATTGACTGGCGGCGGTGGTCAAAAGGCCGCGCACATTGGCATCCATTTCGCCCCGGAACAGCGCTTGGTTGAGCGCCTCCACCAGGTCGGACGGATTGTTGGCGAGATCCTGCCAATTGGTCAGGTCGACTTTGATGCCGCCCGAGATGCCGTTGGCGGCAACCAGCCAGGCGAAGTTGGCGCGCGCCAGGGCGGTGGCGGCGTTCAGCGCCTGGAATTCGGGCGCCACCGGAGGCGGCGTGACATCGGGCACGCGATAGAAGGGCGAGAAGTAGCTGAACACACTGCCAGGTGCAAGCGCGGTCTGGCCCATGAGCGTGGCCTGGTTGGTGAGGGCATCGGCGGCGGTGACCGTGGCATTGAGCGCACGCAGCAGGCCGGTGGCATAGAGGATCGGTTCCGCCAGCTTGCCGGAGCCTTCGCTCTGCGCTTCGGTATCGGTGAGCAGGGCGGTAATCACGGTCTCGAGGTTGCCCTGCGAAGACTGGAATGCGTTCGCCACCCGGCCCACATACGCCGGCGAAGGGTTGCTCATCACGAACCGCTGAATCAGCCGGTAGGAGACGAACGGGGCCAGGTTGGACTGCCGGTAGAGACAATCGAGCGCCGCGCTCAGGTCGCTCTCCGCCGTCCCGCCGGCGGAGATAACGCAAGGAATCGGCAGGTTGATATTCTTCTGCGTGGTGTCGTGGAAATTTTCGAACGCCGCCATGGGTCCGAAATAGTACGGCATGTTGGTCCAGAGCGACGCGAAGCCGGGCGTCTCGCCGTAAGTCCAGCCGGTCATCACCTTGGCCATTTCCGAAACCGTGGTCTGGTCGTATTCGGGAACCGTGGCGCCGTCGGCCGTTATGGGATTGCCCTGGGAATCCAACTGCACCAGGCCCAACGTGAAGAGTTGCATCAACTCGCGCGCGTAGTTCTCGTTAGCCGCAGTGCCCGTAGCGGGGTTGGCCTTGGCGTTGTTCACCATGTCGAGGAAGTAGCCCATGGAAGGACTCAAAGTGGTGGCGGTCAGCAGGTCGCGGTACGTGCCGAAGGCGTAGTCGGCCATGAATCGCTGGTACGACACCATCTGCTCGAACAGCGTGTCTTTGACGGCGGAGGCCACCAGAATCTGTGCCAGGGCGAACGAGGCGCGCTGGCGAAGTTGATCGCCGCCATTCAAGGCGATGTTGAAGAAGGCGGTCTGCAGGCGGGCCACGCCTTCGGTAGTGCTATCGGGATCGGGCCAGGCGCTGGCGGGCTTGGCAAACTGCGCGGCGAGCCAGGCGTCCGACCCCATGGTCTGGATATCCACCACGCTCTGCGGTGTGGGTCCCCAGGTGGTCATTTCGAGGAAGCGGACCGCGTTGGCATAGGGCATGGCCTCACTCGCCACGCGGACGGGCACCGCGATGGGGGTGGAGGTGGCTGTGCCGGGATTCGGATTGGTCACCTTGACCGCCGCCAGACGCCCGGCCGGCATCGCGACGGTGCCGGTGGCCGTGAGCGTGGTGTCGGACACGAAAGCGGTGGGCAGCGCGGCGCCGGCAAAATAGATAGCGGCTCCCTTCGCAAACCCGGTTCCTTTAACCGTGATGGT
Source organism: Bryobacterales bacterium (assembly GCA_003170915.1). Lineage (GTDB taxonomy): Bacteria > Acidobacteriota > Terriglobia > Bryobacterales > Bryobacteraceae > Fen-178. The sequence continues at coordinate 24,651 of PMYB01000021.1, forward strand.
CACATTGCCGGGATTCACCGGGTTGGGAGTCACCGACGTGACAACCGGCAGAGGGTTCTGGAGATTCACGGTCACGCTGGCCTTGGCCGTGGGGTCGGCGTGACTGACCGCGGTCACGGTTACCGCCGTGGGAGTGGGCAGATCGGCGGGTGCGGTGTAGACGCCTGTGGCCGAGATGGTCCCGACGATGGAACTGCCTCCCGTTTGTCCGTTCACCTGCCAGGTCACCACCGAGTCGGTGGTGTTGGCCACCTTGGCTGTGAAAGACAGAGTGGCGCCGCAACGGATGGTGCCGCCGGCGGGCGTGAGCGTCACCGCGACGGGCGGGCCCGTCGAGCTCAAGATTGGAATTGAAACCCCTGTCTGGGAACTCACCCCGGCGATGGTTGCCAGAATCGGCTGATCGCCGTTCGGCACTTGCGGAACCATCACGTTGATCTGGTACTCCCCGGCGAGCACGATGCCAGCGTACTGCACGGTTGCGGCCACGCCGCCGATGGTCACGTGCAGTTGGGTGAGGGCCGACAGGGGCGCGGGACTGCCGACCAGTTGGCCGGCCGGCACGGCGGGCGTGGTGGGGCCAAGGCCAGTGGCGTAGATCTGAAGCCATTCGCCGGGCTGGGCGGGCCGCGACGTGGCCGCGCTCCCGAAACTGCCGGCCGGCGCGACGTAGACGCCATCGGTATTATGCACGGCGGCGGCATATTTCGTTAGAAAAGTGAAGAACGCCGGCGAATAGTTTTGTAGAGTTGCCGTGCCGGTAGCGGCGCCGGACGAGTTGGTGACTTGCACCTGCACCGGCCCGGTAGCGGTGTCCGTGGGCGCCTGAACGTTCAGTTGTCCGGGGCTGACGTAGGAGATGGCGGCCTTCTTGCCGTCGATTTGGACGCTCACGCCATCGAGCATGGTCGGAAGGTTGTTTCCGGAGAAGTCGGACGCCTGCCAGTTCCGCGTGGTTGCGGACAGGCCGGTGCCGTAGATCGACACCCACGAGCCGCTGGCGATGGCAGGCGCGCCGCTGGCGTTGTTCGAGATGCCGGTAATTGTCGGGGTCTGGCCGAACAGGGTGGACCCAAATGCCAGGAAGAGCAATACACATAAACACGCTGGTTTCATCGCACCTCTCCAAGCTGGATGTATAACACGAGGTAAGCGGCGGAGTTTCGGCGTCCACTCGCGTACCTTATACTGGAGTTCGCACTCATGCGGCAGTCACACATTGCGATCATCGGGGCGCCGCTCGACCTTGGGCAAGGGCGGCGCGGCGTGGATATGGGGCCATCGGCGATGCGCGTGGCCAACCTCAACGCACGTGTGGCGTCGCTGGGTTATACGGTGGAAGACCTGGGCAATGTACCGGTGGAGCAGGCCGAAGTCTTGCCCGAGGGCGACGCGAGCGCCAGGTACCTTCCCCAAATCGCGGCCATGTGCGGCCGGCTGGCGGCACTGGTGGAGCAGGCGCTCGCGCGCGGCAGCGCGCCGCTGGTGCTGGGCGGCGACCACTCGGTGGCGGTCGGGACCGCCAGCGGCGTGTCGCAGTATTTCCGTAGGGAAAATCAAACCGCCGGCCTGATCTGGCTGGACGCCCATGCCGACATGAACACGCCCGGCAGCAGCCCCAGCGGCAACGTTCACGGCATGCCCCTGGCGTGCATTCTGGGAATGGGCCCGCCGGAATTGGCCGGACTGTCGGGCTTCCAACCCAAGATCGCTGCGCACAACGCTGTGATCGTCGGGTTGCGAGACGTGGACCAACTGGAAAAGGGGAACCTGCGCGAGTCCGGCGTCAAGGCCTTCACCATGCGCGACATCGACGAGCGCGGCCTGCGCTCCGTGATGGAAGAAGCCATTCGCCTGGCCTCGGCCGGCACGGCCGGCTTCCACCTTTCACTCGACATGGATTTCGTCGACCCCCAAGACGCCCCCGGCGTCGGCACGCCCGTCCGCGGCGGCGCCACCTACCGCGAGGCGCATTTGGCAATGGAAATGATCTGCGATTCCGGACAGATGGTTTCGATGGAGGTGGTGGAGGTGAACCCCGTGATCGACGAGGTGAACCGCACGGCCGATCTGGCCGTCGAGCTGGTGATGTCGGGATTGGGAAAGCGAATTCTATGAGGCTACGAGTAGCCGTCCTTTACGGCGGCCGCAGTGGCGAGCACGAGGTGTCCATCAATTCGGCGAAGGCCATCATGCAGCGGATGGACCCCGCTAAGTACGAGAAAATCGAGTATTTTATCGACAAACAGGGCCGGTGGAGCCCACGGGCCATCCTCCCCGAACCGGGCGCGCAGCCGGAAATCGACGTGGTCTTTCCGGTGCTGCACGGCACCTTCGGCGAGGATGGCACGGTGCAGGGCCTGCTCGAACTCGCGGATCTGCCCTACGTGGGCGCCGGCGTCCTGGCCTCCTCCGTCTCCATGGACAAGGAGATGATGAAACGTGTCTCGATGGAACGGATGTTGCCAGTTGTAGACTACGTTACGGTGACACGCGAGAATCCCGACGTCACAGAGGCCGTCGCGCGCCTGCCGTTCCCGATGTTTGTCAAACCGGCGAACCTGGGCTCGTCGGTGGGGATTTCCAAAGCGCACGATCGGAAGGAACTGGAGGCCGCCGTGGCGCTGGCCGCGCAGTACGACCGCAAGGTCATCGTGGAGCGCGGAATCGCGGGCCGTGAACTGGAGTGCTCGGTGCTGGGCAACGAGGCGCCGCTGGCTTCCCTGCCCTGCGAGATTCTGCCCTCGCGCGAATTCTACGATTACGAGGACAAGTACCTGCTGGACCGCGCGCAAACCCAAGTTCCCGCGGACCTGCCGCCGGAAAAGACCGAAGAGGTGCGCCGGCTGGCTGTGGAATGCTACCGGGCGGTGGAATGCGAGGGCATGGCGCGCGTCGATTTCCTGCTGGAAGCCGCCACCGGCCGGATCTATATCAACGAGATCAACACCATCCCCGGGTTCACGTCGATCAGCATGTACCCCAAGATGTGGGAGCACAGCGGCATCTCCTTTTCCGCGCTCATCGACCGGCTGATCGAGTTGGCGCTCGACCGGCACCAGCGCAAGAAAGCGACACGGTTCGCGCGATAGAATAGAGATTATCGGGAGCCGCCATGGCAAGCTTACCCAATCCGCAGACGGTCACATACGAAGAGTGGCTTCGCATGCCGGAGGTGACGGACGCCATCGAGGAAGTGGTTGACGGAGAAATTCGGACCATGCCGCCAAACAAGTGGAAGCACACGGTGATCGTAGCGAACTTGCGCGATGCTCTCGTTGCGCAATTGGACAGGCGTGAAGTCCAGGTGGTGGACAGTAGTTTCGGCCTGGTGATCCGCAAGGCGCCGCTGACCTCGCGCGCACCCGATGTCGCCGTCTTCATAAAGAGCAGGCTCGTCGAACAGGACGGCTACATTCATTCCGCGCCACAGCTCGTGGTGGAAGTGCTTTCGCCGGGCAACACGCGCCGCGAGCGCGAAAGAAAGCTGGCCGACTACGCCAGCCTCGGTGTTCCGGAAATGTGGGTGGTCTCGCCGGAAGCCCGCACCGTGGAAGCGTTGTATCTGGAGAGCGGCTTCTTGCGCAGCGCGCAGGCGCTGACTCAGGGCGTCCTGGAACCCAAGCAGTTCCCCGGCGTCCAAATCCAGATCGCCGAGATCTGGCCGGATTGATGTTGCGCCTCACCGCAGCCGTGTTCTGCGCCGCCGCCGCGCTGGCGGCCGCGGACGACGATCTCGATTCGCAGATGAAGAGCGTCATCGGCGCGTTTGCCACGGTGCAGCAGAACGCCGCCGATCCGGTGACCTCCGAACAGGCTTTCTACCAGGGGGCCATCCCCGGACTCTTGCGCCGGCTCGATCCCCACTCCGTTTTCTTCGATCCGGGGCAATTCGAGCAGCTCAAGAGGATGGAATCGGCCACGCAGAAGGGCTTTGGCAGCGTGGTCTCGCTGCTGCCCGGGCGGGTGATTGTGCTCGAAACGCTGCCCGGCACTCCATCCGCCAAGGCCGGGCTCGCGCCGGGCGACGAGATCGTCGCCGTCAACGGTTACGCCATCAACCGGCTCGATCTGGACCAACTCACCGAGCTCCTCACGGAGTCGCGCCAGCAGCAGGCGCAGCTTGACGTGAGGCGGCCCGGCTCGTCCGGCATCAAGCACCTGGTTCTCACGCCGGAGGAGTTGCAGTCCCCCAGCGTCGAGCGCGCCTTCTTCGTGGCGGCCGGCATCGGCTACATCAGGGTGGCAAGCTTCGACGACAAGACCAGCGGGCAGCTCAAGGAAGCCATCGAAAAACTGGGGGGCGACCGGCTGGCCGGGCTGGTTCTCGACCTGCGCAATAATCCCGGCGGGTTGCTGACCGCCGCCCTTGAGACCTGCTCGCTGTTCCTTCAGCCCGGATCGAAGATCGTCACGGTGCGCGGCCGCAACGTGCCCGAGACTTCCGAAGTTGTGCCCTCTATCGCCACGCCGTACGGATTCAAGCTGGCCGTTCTCATCAACGAAAAAACCGCCAGCGCTTCGGAAATTGTCTCCGGCGCCATCGAGGACCACGACCGCGGCACCATCATCGGGCAGGCCAGCTTCGGAAAAGGGCTGGTCCAGAGCGTGTTTCCGCTGAGCGAAGGCACCGGCCTGGCGCTGACCACCGCGCTGTACTACACGCCCAGCGGCCGATCCATCCAGAAACCGCTGGACGCCGCGCGGTTCGAGCTGGCCGCCGCCACGGCGCACCCCAATGCGCAGAAGGAATTCCACACGGACAAGGGGCGCGTGGTGACAGGAGGCGGCGGCATTCAGCCGGACATGGTGGTTTATCCGCCGGCCACCAACCGCCTGCGCGCGGTGCTCGATGCCAGCGGCTCCTTCACCAACTTCGCTACTGAGTATCTGCGCAGCAACAAGGTCACCGGAGACTTCGAGGTGACGCCTCAAATCATGGACGAGTTCCGCGTGTTTCTTTCGGAACGCGATATTCAGCCGGGCATCGCCCAATGGAGTGTAGAGCGAGAGTTTGTCCTCAATCGCCTCAAAACCGAAATCTTCAACCAGGCGTTCGGCGTGGAGAAAGGCGATGAGGTGGAAGCGCAGCGCGACCCGGTGATTCTGAAGGCGCTAGAAGTGCTGGGAGGGTAGAAGGGCGGAACGCCATGGCCACCAAACAGCAGCTACACGATCTCATTGAGCGCCTCCCCGAAAACGAGATTGCCACTGTCTACAGGCTCCTGGCCGGTCTCCGCGCCGACCCGCTCTGGATTGCGAGCGTGACCGCGCCGGTCGATGACGAGCCTTATACGCCCGACCAACAGGCCGACGACGCTGAAGCTCAAGCCGCCATCGACCGGGCGGAGGGTATCCCCCACGCGCAGATGCTCAGGGAATTCGGGCTGAAGTGAAAACCGCGTGGACGTGGTCGCCGCAAGCGCACGCGCAACTGCGCGGCATCGATCCCGAGAACGCCATGCGAATTCTGCTGGCATTGACCAGACTTGCGGAAACCGGCGCCGGCAACGCCAAGGCGCTGCAGGGGCCGCTGGCGGGCGTCACGCGCTTGCGCGTCGGGACGTGGCGCATGCGCTACCCTCGCCACTGGCATTTGGGCGCGTGGCTCGTTCAAGCCAACGAAGCACGAGCGTCCACGAGTTCTCGCATTCGGCTTTTGGATCGTCTATTCTGAAGGCGGAGTGCATGATACGTCCGCAATCGCAAGCATAAGAAGCTCAGGATTTCAGTTCAGCGCCTCAGCGGTTACGTCGACGCGACCGCGGCACGAACGAATTTGCCGTTCCGTTATCAATGCCGTTTTGACATCCGTCGCTTTCGCTACCATCGCGATCACTTCGGCACCGTATCTCCACGCCGGAATCATACATTCTTGGAGCGTCCAGCAGCTCCAGGATGCTCCGCTCCTGGCAGTAGCGACCGTTGAGAGCGTTGATAAAAAGCAGCCGGTCCCGCCGGAACACATGCGTTCGAAAATCCCCGAGCGGTACTGGGAAGCCACGCTACGCATCCATCGCTCGTATTCGCGTCAAGTGCACGGCGTACGCGCGCGGATAACCGTCCGCTACGTCTCCTATGGCGATCTCGGCGAGGGTGGCATTAACGGCTACCCGATCTGGCCCCGATTTGACGTGGGCCAGACCGCAGTTTTTCCGCTATCGCCCGGAGAGAACGGAACATGGCGGCTCGTGGCCGATGAGGGCGTCGACTTGACTGTGCCGGCTCTCGTCACGCCTCCGGCGACAGCGGGGGCGCCGCCAAGCGCGCGGACGTTTATCCTCGCGGAACTTGCGAACGCGCTGGCGAACGGCAACACCGCCAGCCGCTACGATGCGGCGGTGTTTCTGCGTGAGCAGAGAGGATGGCCGGATGGTTTTCGAGAAGACTTAGAGCGGGCCGTAGGCACGAGCGACGATCGGTGGCTCGAAGTCGCGTGCGCGCTCCTGGCCAGCCTCGGAATTCCTCACCCTGCTATCGCCGAGTTAATGGCAAATCAGAACCTGCCCGGCGCAGGAAATCAGGCCGCCGCGTGGGCTTTGGCGAAGGGAGCGAAGCGCGACTACCCGAGCCGGCTGATCCGCTGCTTCCTGCGCAACATGCCTGGGTATGAGTGGGGCGCTGGCAATAAGCTGCTGGAATTCAAGGATTCTCCGCTGGTACTCGCCAGTATGAAGGACCTGCTGTCACGCGACCCCGCTGGATCCATCTACGTCGCATGGGTGTTGGTCCGCAATGGTCAGCATGGCATCCTGCCGGAGGCGCTGGAGGCCGCGGTAAAGCTGGCGAGCGCTCCCGACCGGGTGTCCATGAGCCGCCTTCAGGCCTCTTCGGCGCTCTTGCGCGACTTCGGGAGCGAATCCCAGTTCAATGTGATCCCGGCCACGCTTCGCCGGCTCAAGTATAAGAACGAGGATGCCTATCGCAAGCTGTTCGGCTCGGTGTCTTACTCGCAGAGCCGGCGGGAACTGCGGGTCGCCGCAGTCCTGATCGACGATCGCCGGCCGGGATTCGGGACGCTACGATACTGCGATGTCGCGGCGGGCTCGGTCCAGAGGCTTTCCGGTCAGTCCTTTGGCATTCAGCAAGAGATGACGCCGGAAGAGCGAGACCGCGCGGTAGCTCGTGCCTCGGTTTGGCTACGAAGCCACCTGGAACCCGCTCAAAGGTGAATGGAAAACTACGGGGACAGATCTCCATATACTCTCAAAAACGAACCCTCGGGCTTGCGCGAAGTTGCTGATCCCCTGTCCCGCCTCTGGCATAATGAGACCGGAGGCATGAACAGTGGCTACGCATACCCTGTCCGTTCCCATTTCTCTCGAGAATGAAAAGAATCCCTGGGTCGCCGCGGCGGCTCGGTTCGACGAGGCCGCCATGCGGCTCAAGCTGGATGACGGCATGCGCAAGGTGCTGCGGTCGGCCGCCAAGGAGTTGACGGTTCACATCCCGGTGCTGCTCGACGACGGCCGCATCGAGGTCTTCACCGGCTATCGCGTGCAGCATTCCCTGGCGCGGGGGCCGGCCAAAGGCGGCATCCGCTTCGCGCCCGATGTGACCCTCGACGAGGTCCGCGCGCTGGCCTCCTGGATGACCTGGAAGTGCGCTGTCGTGAACATTCCCTTCGGCGGAGGAAAGGGAGGCGTCATCTGCGATCCCAACGTGCTTTCCGACGCCGAGTTGGAAAAGCTCACGCGCCGCTACACCGCCGAGATCATCGACTTCATTGGACCGGAGCGCGACGTTCCCGCGCCGGACGTCAACACCAACGAGAAGGTGATGGCGTGGATCATGGACACCTACTCGATGCACGCGCGCCACACGGTCACCGCCGTGGTCACCGGCAAGCCGATGGCGCTGGGCGGATCGCGCGGCCGGCCGGAGGCCACCGGGCGCGGCTGCATGATCGTCATCCTGAAGGCGCTCGAGTTGCTCGGCCTCAAGCCGCAAGATTCGCGGGTGGTGATTCAGGGATTCGGAAACGTGGGAGGCATGGCGGCGAAGCTCATGAGCGCCATCGGATTCAAAATCGTCTGCATGATCGAATACGACGGCGCGGTCTACAATCCCAATGGACTGGACATCGCCGCGCTTCAGAAACACCGCAAGCAGACCGGCTCCATCACCGGCTTTGCGGACGGCGAAGACATGGACAAGGACGAAGCCATGTTCCTGGAGTGCGAGGTGCTGATCCCCGCCGCCACGGAGAACGTGATCCATTCGGGGAACGCCGAGAGAATCCGCTGCAAGATCCTGTGCGAGGGCGCTAACGGACCCACTACTCCGCTGGCCGACGAGGTTCTGGCCGACAAGAAGATCTTCGTGATCCCCGACATACTGGCCAACGCGGGGGGCGTGACGGTCTCCTATTTCGAATGGGTGCAGGACCGCCAGGGCTTTTTCTGGAACGAGCAACTTGTCAACCAGCGCCTCGAGGAGATCATGACGGAGAGCTTCGACGCGGTGGTGGAATACGCCCGAGCGCACCACGTGAACAATCGCATCGCCGCCTATATGCTGGCTCTGGATCGCGTGGCCCAGGCCATCAAGCTCCGGGGCATCTACGCGTGACGGTCCGCTGATGTCCTCCGACGCCTCCACGCCGCTGATGCGGCAGTACAACGGCATCAAGCAGCAGGTCCCCAACGCCCTGCTGATGTTCCGGCTGGGCGATTTCTACGAGCTGTTTTTCGAAGACGCCGTGGTGGCCGCGCGCGAACTCGAGATCACCCTCACCTCGCGCAACAAGGAAAAGGGCGCAGCCATTCCCATGTGCGGCGTGCCCTACCACGCGGCCGACGGATACATCGCGCGCCTGATCCAGAAGGGCTACCGGGTGGCCATCTGCGACCAGATGGAAAACCCCAAGTTCGCGAAGTCCCTGGTGAAGCGCGAGATCACGCGCGTGGTGACGCCGGGCACCGCCATGGACGCCAACCTGGTGGGCTCGCGCGAGAACAACTACCTGGCGGCGGTGGCGCGCGCGGGCCCGCGCTCGGCCGTGGCGCACGTCGATCTTTCCACCGGTGAATTCCGCGTCACGGAGATGGAGCCCGGGGAAGTGGCGGGCGTTCTCGAGCACCTCGGCGCGCGCGAAGTCCTGTTCCCAGCCGACCTTCCGTTGCTCACCGGTGAAGATCGCCCCTCGCGGCGCTTCGTGCGCACCGAGCTCGAGGAATGGATTTTCAGCCACGATTACGCCGGCCGCACGCTGAGGGACCATTTCAAGCTGCTGTCGCTCGATGGCTGCGGACTGGCCAACCGTCCGGCGGCGGTGGGCGCGGCGGGCGCCATCCTGCACTACCTGCGCGACACGCAGCGGGCGGCGCTGGACCATCTCGACCGGCCTACTTACTACGACCGCGCCGATTCCATGGTGCTCGACGCCGTCACCGTCCGCAATCTCGAATTGGTCGAGCCGCTGTTCGCGGCCGACGCGAGCGGGCAGGCCCAGGCCACACTGCTGGCGGTCCTCGACCGGACCGCGACCGGCATGGGCGGCCGTCTTCTCCGCCAGCGCCTGCTGCGGCCCGCGATGGACCGCGCCGAAATCGAGCAGCGCCTCGAGGCCGTGGGCGAACTGCTCCAGCAGACCATCCTGCGCGCGGAGCTTCGCAAGCAGCTCGAAGGCATTCTCGATCTCGAGCGCCTGCTGGCCAAGGTGACGCTGGGTTCCGCGGGCCCCCGCGATTTGCTGGCGCTGGGCCGCTCGCTGGATAAGATTCCGGCGCTCAAGCGCTCGTTCGATACCGAGCAGGCCGCCCGTTTGCGGTCCATTCACGAACGCCTGGACGAGTTGCCCGACGTGGCCAACCTCATCCTGGAGGCCATCGCCGACGAGCCGCCGTTCTCCATCGCCGACGGCGGCACGATCCGCTCGGGCTTCAACGCCGGGCTCGACGAGCTGCGCGACCTCAGCCTGAACGGTCGCCAGTACATCGCGCAAATCGAAGCGCGCGAACGGCAGCGCACCGGCATCCAGTCGCTCAAGGTGCGGTTCAACAACGTGTTCGGCTACTACATCGAAATCACGCGAGCCAACCAGCACCTGGCGCCCGCGGATTACGAACGCAAGCAGACGCTGGCCAACGCGGAGCGTTTCACCACCCCCGAGCTGAAGGATTACGAGCGCAAAGTGCTGGACGCCGAAGAGAAGATCCTGACGCTGGAAAAGGAGCTTTTCACTGGCGTGCGCCAGCGCGTGGCCGCCCAGGCGCAGCGCATACGCGCGACGGCCACGGCGGTGGCGGAGTTGGACGTGACCGCCTCGCTCGCCCAGGTGGCCGCGGAAAACCGCTATCAGCGCCCCACATTTTCCGACAGCGGCGAGATGCGCATCATGGCCGGCCGCCACCCCGTCATCGAGCGGCTCGCCGAACAGGAGGCCGGGCGTTTCATTCCCAACGACCTGTACCTCAACGACTCCGCGGACCTCGTCGCCATCATCACCGGCCCCAACATGGGCGGCAAGTCCACCTACCTCCGCCAGGCCGCGCTCATGGCCATCCTGGCGCAGATGGGATCGTTTGTGCCGGCCGATTCCGCCAGCCTGCCCGTCATCGACCGCATCTTCACGCGCATCGGCGCCTCCGACAATCTGGCGCGCGGGCGCTCCACGTTCATGGTGGAGATGACCGAGACCGCCGTGATCCTGAACACCGCCACGCCGCGCAGCTTCATCGTGCTGGATGAAATCGGCCGCGGCACCGCCACCTACGACGGCCTGGCGCTGGCCTGGGCGGTGGTCGAGCACATCCACGCCCGCACGCGCGCCAAGACCCTCTTCGCCACGCACTATCACGAGCTGACCGAGCTGGCCGAGTTGCTCGAAGGCGTGCGCAACCTCAGCGTCTCGGTGAAGGAAGCCGGCGACCACATCATCTTCCTGAGGAAAGTGGAGCCGGGCAAGGCCGACCGCAGCTACGGCATCGAGGTCGCGCGGCTGGCCGGGCTGCCGCTGAGCGTGATCGAGCGCGCGCGCGAGGTTTTGAAGCTGCACGAGCGGACCGAGCACGTGGTGACGGAAGAACTCGCCAAGACCGAAGAGGGGCCGGTGCAGATTCAGCTTTTCGAGCCGGTGGGTTACGGCATCGCCGAGCGTATCCGGAGTTTGAAGTTGGACGAGCTGCGTCCCATCGAAGCGCTGCAATTATTGAGCGAATTGCAGAAAGAGCTGAAGCGTTCATGAGAGTCGCGGGGGTGATGAGCGGGACGTCGCTGGACGGCATCGACGTGGCGGTAGTGGAAATCAGCGGCCGGCGGGTCGAAACGATCGGGTTCGCGTGCACGGCGTATTCGGAGGCTGTTCGATCTGCCATTCTCGGGGTCGACAGGCCAAAGGGCCTGTCCTACCTGAACTTTCAGCTTGGGGAGCTGTATGCGCGCGCTGTCCTGCGGGCCGTGCGCCGGTACGGGCCGGTCGAGTTGATCGGCTGCCATGGGCAGACCATCTACCATGAAGGTGGCGCCCACACGTTGCAGATCGGCGAAGCGGCGGTGGTGGCCGAGCGCACGGGCGTGCCGGTGGTTTCGAATTTCCGCGCGCGCGACATCGCCGCCGGCGGCGAGGGCGCGCCGCTGGTCCCGTACGTCGATTACTTGCTGTTTCGCCATCCGAAGCGGGCGCGCATCGCGCTGAACATCGGCGGCATTGCCAACATCACGGTGATCCCGGCGGGTGCCGCGCCCGGAGATGTGGTGGCGTTCGATACCGGACCCGGCAACATGGTGATCGACGCGCTGGCGCGGGAGATGGGACTACCGTGCGACCGCGGGGGAAAGATCGCCGCTTCGGGCCGGGTGGATCGAGCGCTGCTGGATGACGTGCTCGCCGACCCCTATTACCGCCGCCCGCCGCCCAAGAGCGCGGGCCGGGAGCAATACGGCGCCGAGTTCGTCGCGCGATTGAAGAAAGCCGGGCTCCCGATGCGGGACCTCATCGCCACGGCGACGGTACTAACGGCGGCAACTGTGGCGCAGGCACTCGTGCCGACACGCTGTGCGGCCGCCAAGCGTCGAGAAGAGTCTCGACGCGGCACGCAAGAGTGCGTGCGCCACAGTACTGATCTCATCGTGTCCGGCGGCGGCGTTCACAATCCTCAGATCATGGCGCATCTCGCCGGCTTCCTGCCCGGCATCGTGATCTCTACTTCAACGGACCATGGCATCGATGCCGATGCCAAAGAAGCCATCGCGTTCGCCGTGCTGGCGTATCAGACCTGGCGCAAGAGGCCGTCGAACCTGCCTTCCGCTACTGGAGCCAGTCACGCGGCCGTTCTCGGAAGCATTACGTTCTAATCGACTGTGCAATCAGCCGCCCGTGCAAACGGCCGTTCTCAATGAAGATTTCGTTGGTGTGCATTCCCGCAACAATTACGCCCGCCAGGTAGATTCCCGCGCGCTCGCTCTCCAGCGTTTCCGGATTGGTGCGCGGCCTGAGTGTATCCGGCTCCAGCGTAATCCCCGTGGCATTGAGAAATGCGAGGTCCGGCCGGTAGCCAATCAGCGCGAATACGAAATCGTTCTTCAGAGAAACTTCGCCATCCGGCGTCGCCACCCGAATGGAATCCCGCCGGATTTCCACCACCCGCGAATGAAAGTACGCGCGAATTTCGCCGTTCTGAATACGGTTTTCGATGTTCGGCTTGATCCAATACTTCACCGAATCCGAGATGGCCGCCCCGCGATGAATCAGTGTCACGCGCGCGCCGGTCCACCACAGTTCCAGCGCCGCGATGGCAGCCGAGTTCTTGGCTCCGATCACCGCCACATCGTGGTCGTAATAGGGATGCGCCTCCTTGTAGTAGTGCAGGACCTTGTCGAGTTCCTCACCCGGCACTTCCAGCATGTTTGGCACGTCGTAATAGCCGGTGGCCAGCACGATTTTGCGCGCCCGGTAAACGTGAGGGCATTCCAGCCGATCGGTGGTGAACACCTGGAATGCGCCGTCGGCTCCCGCAATCCGGTCCACGCGCTCGTACTGGCGGATCTCGAGTCGAAAATGCTCCGCCACGCGCCGGTAGTACTTCAGCGCTTCGGTCCGATTGGGCTTGTCGTTCAGGCTGGTCATCGGGATGTTGCCGATTTCGAGCAGCTCCGGCGTGGTGAAGAACGTCATGTTGGTGGGGTAGTGGTAGATGGAATTGACCACGCAGCCCTTCTCCACCAGCACGGTTCTCAGGCCGCGCTGCTGGAGTTCGATGCCGCAGGCGAGACCAGTGGGTCCCGCGCCCACCACCACAACGTCGAAGGATTCGGTCACAACTTGCTCTCTACTTCGCGGTAAACCGCCTCCAGCGCGCCGTCGAGCGCGGCCGCATCCTTCCCGCCGCCTTCCGCCATGTCCGGCCGGCCGCCGCCCTTGCCGCCCACCGCCTGCGCCAGCGCGCCCGCCAGTTTTCCGGCGTGGATCTTGGCCGTGAGGTCCTTGGTCACCGCCGAGACAATCGCAACGTTGCCGTCTTCGGCCGAGGCCAGCACCACCACGGCGCTCTTCCATTTGTTGCGCAGCGAATCGGCCAGCGACCGCATCTGCTGCCGGTCCATGCCCTCGAGACGCGCCGCCAGCACCTTAGCTCCCGCGATAGTCCGCGCCTGCGCCTCGAGCCCCGCCGCCGCCGCTTGCGCCAGCTTGTCCTTCAACTGCCCGACCTGCTTCTCGAGCGCCCGCTCCGCCGCCAGCAGCTTCTCCACGTGCTCGATCAGTTCCGGCTCCGGCGCCTTCACCATGCCGGCGATGCGCCGCAACGCGTCAGTCGATTCCTGGTACTGCCGCAAAGCCGCTTCGCCGGTGATGGCCTCCATGCGCCGCACGCCCGCCGAGATGCTGCCCTCGTACACGATCTTGCAGACGCCGATGTCGCCGGTGCGGCTGACGTGGGTTCCTCCGCACAATTCCCGGCTGAACCCCGGCACGGACACCACCCGCACCTCTTCGCCGTACTTCTCGCCGAACAGCGCCATGGCGCCGGTGGCGATGGCTTCATCGAGCGCCATCACGCGCGTCTCCACCGGCGTGTTCTTGAGGATCTGCTGGTTGGCGATCCGCTCGACTTCCTCGATCTCCGCGCGGTCCATGGCCGCGTAGTGGGTGAAGTCGAAGCGCAGCCGGCCAGGCTCCACCACGCTGCCCGCCTGCTTGACGTGCGTCCCCAGCACCTGCCGCAACGAGGCGTGCAACAGGTGCGTGGCCGTGTGGTTGCGCCGCGTGGCATCGCGCAGCGTCACCCGCGCCACCATGGAGTCGCCCAGCGCAATCGGGGCGCGCACCACGATCCGGTGGACGATCAATCCTGGAACGCCATAAAACACCGACTCCACATCCGCCACCTGGTTCATCGGAGCCGCACAGAGCTCGCCCTGGTCGCCCACTTGCCCACCCGACTCGGCGTAGAACGGCGTTCGATCGAGCACCAGTTCCGCCCTGGCGCCGGCTGGAACCCGCTCCACCAGGTTCTGGTCCACGATGAGGCCGATCACACTCGCATCCGCTTGTGTCGTCTCGTACCCCAGAAACTTCGTGCGCCCGCGCGCCAGCAGTTGCTGGTAGGCCGGAACCACCGCGGCCTTCTCGGCGCCCTTCCAGCTCGCCCGCGCGCGCTCGCGTTGCTGCTCCATCTCGCGCTCAAAACCGGCGCGATCGAGCGCCAGGCCGTGCTCGCGCGCCATATCTTCCTGCTCGTCGGGCGCCAGCCCGTAGGTGTCGTACAGCTTGAAGGAAACCGCGCCGGGAATGGTAAGGCCTTCAACGGATTTGATGGACTCGCCAAAAACCTTCTCAGCCACCAGGAACGTGGTGGCGTAGCGGTGCTCTTCCTCTTTCACTACGCGCGCCACGCGCTCGACGCTTTCGAGCAGCTCCGGGTACGCCGATTGCATCAACTCGGCTACGAAGCCGGTGAGCTTGTATAGAAACGGCTCTTCGACGCCGGCCATGCGCGCGTGCCGCATGGCACGCCGCATGATCTTGCGCAGCACGTAGCCGCGCCCGTCGTTGGAGGGCAGCACCCCGTCATGGATCAGGAACGCCGCCGCGCGCGTGTGGTCCGCCACGATGCGCAAGGCGGTATCGACGCGCGCATCCGCGCCATACGCAAGATTGCACAGGCCGGAGGCCTTGTCGATAATCGGCCGGATGAGATCCGTGTCATAATTCGAGAGCTTGCCTTGCAGCACCGCCGCCACGCGCTCGAGGCCCATGCCGGTGTCGATCGAGGGCCGCGGCAGCGGCGTCAGCACCCCGCCGGCATCGCGGTTGTACTGCATGAACACCAGGTTCCAGATCTCCACATACCGGCCGCCCGCGTCGCCGGGAAACTCCTCGCTCTCGCGTCCCGGCTCGGCCGCTTCCACGCCCAGGTCGTAATGGATTTCCGAGCACGGCCCGCACGGCCCGGTCTCGCCCATCTGCCAGAAGTTGTCCTTCTCATCCAGCCGGAAAATGCGGTTCTTGGGAACGCCGGCCACCTTCTGCCACAATTGTTCGGCGTCGTCGTCCTCGCGGAACACCGTCACGTAGAGCTTGTCTTTGGGCAGGCTGTAGTCTTTGGTAATCAGGTCCCAGGCGAACTCGATGGCCTCGGCCTTGAAGTAATCGCCGAACGAAAAATTCCCCAGCATCTCGAAGAACGTGTGGTGCCGACGGGTATACCCGACGTTCTCGAGATCGTTGTGCTTGCCGCCCGCGCGCACGCACTTCTGCGAGCTGGCGGCGCGCGTGTAATCGCGCTTCTCGTGGCCGAGAAAGACGTCCTTGAACTGGTTCAT
>PMYB01000067.1 GCA_003170915.1 Bryobacterales bacterium
GAAGAAAAGAACGGTCTCGACCATCAGCTTGGCGGAGACGGGGTTGGTGCCCAGCTTGGCGGAAAGAAGTCGAATGCCGGCGTAGGAAACAGATCCGCTCACCAGCACCAGCAGCAGATATTTCGGCAAAACCGTCTTGTGGCGCTGCTTGGAGTAGAAGACGGACCTTCGCACCATCGAATAATTGAAGCCCACCGCAAACACCCTGGCCAGGATCTGCGATCCGAGAATATGCCCCGTATGCCGGAAGGCCAGATAGAAGACCAGATTGTCCAGCACGGCGGTCATCAGCGAGACGGAGCCGAACCGCGCCAGCACGAAGTAGATCTTCATCGAGTCGACGATGGGATTGAAGTGCGAAGACTTGTTGCCGTCCTCGTATATGGTGCGGATGGGCTCTTCAATCATGGGGACCGACGAGTGGTGCGCGGCGATGAGCATCTCCAGCTCGTACTCGTAGCCGGTCGATTCGATTCGCAGGATGCGCAGCAGCAGGCTGGTGGGGATGCCGCGCAAGCCGGTCTGCGTGTCCGTCAGCTTCTGGCCGATCAGAGCATGCACCACCATGCTGGTGAGGGAGTTGCCAAAGCGGCTGCGAAACGGCACGTCGCCATCGAAGCTGCGGCTTCCGAGAACCAGGCAGTCGGGGCGCGCCAGCAGAGTGCCGGCGATGCGCACGATGTCGTCCGGATGGTGCTGGCCGTCGGCGTCCGCGGTGACGATTCCCACCAGTCCCGGGAAGGCGCACAGCGCGTAATTGATGCCGGTCTTCAGAGCGGCGCCTTTGCCCAGATTGGTAGCGTGCCGGACCAGGTGAACATTGGGAAATGCCGTGGCGCGGGCGAACACCTCCCGGTATTCTGGCCCGCTGCCATCATCCACAATCACGATGGCGGGTATGGCCTTTGCCGCCAGCGCCCGGACCACGTCCGGCAGAGATGCGGATGGCCGATAGGCTGGTATCAGTACGGCGAATCGAGGGGTCTGGTCACCGTTCATTTTCGGGTCTGTGGACTCTTCAACTACACCATGCGCGCAAAACGAAATGCAACCGCCGCCTGGGCCTCGCCGTGCGATGATAAAAGCTTCCGATGCCTTCCGTCGACCCCAAGCAGGAGTGGCTCGCCGCCGCGCGCGCCGCCATGGAAATCGAAGCCGCTTCGGTGGCGCGCGCCGCCGGCCGGCTCGGTGGCGAGCTCGTCCGCGCGGTGGATCTGATTCTGGCGCATCCGGGCAAGGTGGTGGTCACCGGAATCGGCAAATCGGGCCACATCGCGCGCAAGATCGTGGCCACGCTTTGCAGCACCGGCACGGCGTCCGTGTTCCTCCATCCGGCCGAAGCGGTCCACGGCGATCTGGGCATCTACACGCCGGGCGATCCCACCGTTCTGATCTCGAAAAACGGCACCTCCTCCGAGCTGCTGGCGCTGGTGCCGCTGCTGCGCGAATTCCATTCGCCCTTGATCGGCATCCTGGGCAACGCCGCGTCGCCTTTGGCGGCGCAGTTGGACGTGCTGCTGGACGCCTCGGTGGAGCGGGAAGCCGACCCAAACAACCTGGCGCCCACGGCCAGCGCCGTCACCGCGCTCGCCATGGGGGACGCGCTGGCCATCGCGCTGATGCGCGCGCGCAATTTCACGCCGGAGGAGTTCGGACGTTTCCACCCCGGCGGGCAGCTCGGCCGCAACCTGCGGCTCACTGTGCGCCAAGCCATGCACAGCGGCGAGGAGATGGCCTCGGTGGCGCCGGACGCGTCGCTCAAAGAAGTCATCATCGCCATGACGCGCCGGCCGCTGGGCGCGGCTTGCGTGGTTGGGCCCGGCGGCGCGTTGGCCGGCGTCATCACCGATGGCGACCTCCGCCGCGCACTCACCAGCCACGACGACATCCGCGGCCTGCGCGCCCGAGACGCCATGACGCGCACGCCCGTGACTATCGGCCCCGAGGCCACCCTGGGGGAGGCGCTGGAAAGAATGGAGCGCCGCCCTTCGCAGATCTCCGTTCTGCCCGTGACGGACGCGGCCGGCCTGGCGCTCGGGCTTCTCCGCATACACGACATCTTCCTGGGATCGGACCGATCGTGAAACGCGTCTGCCTTTGCGCACTGGTTTCGGCGTGCTTCGCCTTTGCCGGCGCAGAGGATCTGAGGCGGCTGCCTGACGTTCCTGGAAAAGATACCGTGGTTCGCGTCTGTACCTCGTGCCACGGCCCGGGAAACTTCACCAAGAAGCGGTTGAACCGGGATGACTGGGACGACCAGGTCGCCGATATGGTGGAGCGCGGCGCCAAAGCTACGCCCGAAGAGCTGGCGGCCGTGGTGAATTATCTGTCCGCGAACTTCGGCCCCGACGCCAAAGTCAACGTGAATGACGCTCCCATCGATGAGTTGAAATCCGTCCTGGTTCTTTCGGCAATCGAGGCGAAGGCGATCGTCGAGTACCGCCAGGACCACGGCAGATTCAAAGAGTGGCGCGACCTGCTGAAGGTTTCCGGCGTGGACGCGAAGAAGATCGAAGCAAAAGCGGAGCGGATGGCGTTTTAAGGGTTTCCAACTTACTTCTTGAAGAACCAGTGCCAGTAGGACTCTTTACCTTCCCCTACTCTGTAGCGGGATTCAAAGCCAGTCCGGTCCGCAATCTCGAGCATGTCCGGTTCACTCATCGGCGTGCCTAGCCACGTATCGCCTTCCGGGGCTTCAAATGGATGGCCTTGAACTTCGAACTTGAACAGGCAGCCGGAGCGAAGATGCCGGCCGACTTGCCCGATGCAGTTCTCAATGATGGCCTTGCCCGGAATGTGATGAAAGACGGAAAACGAGAATGCAAAATCGAACAACGCGTCTCCTAAAACGTCCAGGTCCTGACCGTTGGTCTCATAAAGCCGGATATTAGGCAAGTCCGCCAGCGCTCTACCGGCCAGTTTCAACATCTCGCTGCTGATGTCGACACCGTGAACTTCACCGAACAGCTTCCCTAGCGCCCGGGTCACGCGCCCGGCTCCACATCCGAAGTCCAGTACCTTCATGTCGCATGGCCGCTTGCCCTGACACACGTTTTCCATATCCGACAAAACATGGCGTTCGACTGTTTGATCCCCGGAAGCCATGAAGTCTTCATCGGACCAATCTTTGCGGGAATTGACAATATAATATTGGAAGTTCTCGCGCGCGCGATTATCCCAATCCCGTTTCATCTTTTGCAGCAATTCCGGAGAATCCATGGTTTAAAAACAAGCCTTCCAGCAGAGTTCCAGCCCCAGCCCGAATAGCGCCACCGAAAGCGCCGCGCGCAGCGGACGCGCCGGCAGAACGGAGGACAGCCACGCACCCAGCAGCACCCCGGCCAGCCCGCCCAGCGCCAGCCCCCGCAGAAGCGTCGCATTGTAGTCGCCGGCGGAAAGGTGCCACACCCCGCCGATACTCGAGACCACCAGTCCAAAGCACAGGTCCGTCCCCACCACCTGCGCCGGCGTCAGGCTGGTGAGATTCAGCAGCACCAGCGACCCCAGCGCGCCCGCGCCGGCCGACGAGAACCCCACTTCCGCTCCGATCGGCACGGCCACTGCCGCCACCCACCCGAGGCGATCCGTTCCCGGCACTGCGCCGCTGCGCCGCGCCAGCCGGTAGAGGTTGTACAGCGCCATGCCCGCCACCATCGTCCCCACCAGCAGCAGCACCGCGCGCTCATAGCGGTGCACGTCGAGATAGGAGAGCAGCAGCGTCCCCGCCAGCACGCCCGGGACGCCGCCGCCGCACATCGCTCCCAGCGCCCGCGGATTCACCTGCCGGCGTTTCATGTACACCGGCGCCACGACCACCTTGATCGCCATGGTGAACACCAGCGCCGTTCCCACCGCCGCGGTGGGCGGCTGGTTGAAAACCAGAATGAGCAGCGGCGCCGTCAGCGATCCCGCTCCCACTCCCGTCAGACCGACCGCCGCGGCGATGAGGAACCCGAGCAGGAATGTCAAACGTGCTATTATCGCATGATCGGTCCGGCCCTCATGCGGTTGGTCATTCTTCACTATCACATTTTCAAGAACGCCGGCTCGACCATCGAAGACATTCTGGACCACAGCTGCGGCGAGCGGTTCGCGAAGCTGGAGACACCCGCCGGTGAAGGATTGATCTCCAATCCGGACTTGGTGCGCTTCTTCGATGCCCGGCCCGACCTGCGCGCCTTCTCCAGCCATCAGGTCCGCCACCCTCTGCCGGAAGCGCGCGGCTACCTGTTTTACGACATCTGCTTCCTGCGCGACCCCATCGACCGGATCCGGTCCATCTACACCTACTTCCGTCGGAAACCGAACCCCGCCGATCCCATGAGCGACCTGGCCAACCGCACCGCGCTGGGCGATTTCATCGCCGGCATGATCCAGGACTTTCCGCTCTTCGTGAAGAATGTCCAGGTCAACCTGCTGGCCTGCGGCGGCGACTCCGACGAACCGCAGCCGCGCGATCTCGACTTGGCCACGCAGCGCATGTTGGCCACGTCTTTTCTGGGCGTGGTGGATTGTTTCGACCAGAGCGTTGCCGCGGGCGCGCACGCTCTGCGTTGCGCCTTCCCCGAACTGGATTGCGCCCGGCCGGCGGTCAACGTTTCGGACGGGCTACAAGGCACCGTTGCCAGCCGGGTCGAGAAGCTCCGGCAAGCGTGCAGCCCAGAGGTATACGAGGAATTGCTGCGGCTGAATTCGCTCGATCGCCAGCTTGTGGATCGCGCCCGCGCGGAGGTGCTGCGCCGCTTCCGGCAGGTCCCGCGGCGAACCGCCCGGCCGGTCCAGCGGGAGCAGCGCCCCGCCCAGCCATCAGCCGGATTCCTCACCACGGCGCGGCGCTTGGTGAAACTCGTTCCGTATTGGCGGCAACTGAGCGGAAGCGCGCTGAAAACGCTCTTCGACGCGGACTATTACGAAAGCTCGGGCCGCCGCCACCCGCTGCTCCACTTCCTGGTGCAGGGCGCCTACCAGGGCCGCCAGCCGCATCCTCTGTTCGACCCCGCGTTCTATCTTCGGAAATACCCCGACGTGGCCGCCGCCGGCGTCAACCCGCTGTGCCATTACTTGAAGCACGGCGCCGCGGAGTTGCGCCAGCCGCACCCGCTGTTCGACCCCGGCTTCTACCTCGACCGCAATCCCGACATTCGCCGCGCCGGCGTGAATCCGCTGGTCCACTACGTGCGTCACGGGGCCGTGGAAGACCGCAAGCCGCTTCCGTTGTTCGACCCCAGCCACTACCGGAACTCCTGCGCGGAGGCCCCCGGCCCCGGCCAGAACCTGCTCGCGCATTTTCTGGAGAGCGGCGCTGGCGCCGCCAACCCCCACCCGCTCTTCGATTGCGAAGCCTACCTGGACGCCCATCCCGACGCCGCGGCCCAAGGCGCGAACCCCCTGGTCGACTACCTGGTGTCGGATGCCGGCCGTCCCGCCGGCTCGATGCCCGATTCGGCCACTCTCGCGCATATCGACATCCAGGACGCCCAGGTGACAGTGGTTTCGCTCGCCGGTAGCCTCGATTCCAAAACGCCCGAGGAACGGCGCGCCCTCCATGAGGCCTGGAAGAGTTGGGCCGCCCGCCAGGGGATATCCGGCAGCGTAGCACTGGTTTGGCCGGACGCCTGCGGCCTGGCGCGCTGGCTCGCCGACCCGCAGCAACAGCCGTTCTTCGATGCCGTGCGCCTCGATCAGATCCGCGCCCAGACGCATCCCGCATAGGCGTTCAGGTAAAGCGGGCGAGTGGCGCGGGTTTAGTCCGCAGCGGATTGATTCCAAATGGAGGCGGCGGTACCGTAGGATTTGAAGGGGCACCCATGACAATCACCGTTGACATCACACCAAAGGCTCAGGCCGCGCTTGCACGTCAGGCCGCCGCTCACGGTCGCGCGGTCGAGGTCCACGCTGCCAGTCTGCTTGAAGAGGCTGTCCGTCTTCCGGTCGCGCACCCGCCGCAAGATCAGACTGCTCGGCCCAAACGCCAGCGCCCCCCCGGCAGAAAGAGCCTGGCGCAGTTGTTTGCCGAATCTCCGTTCAGGGGTCTTGACCTCGATTTCGAAAGGGACCGGGATTTCGGCCGTGACATCGAACTATGAAGGGTTTTCTGCTCGACACCAACATCCCTTCGGAGATGACGCGCCCAAGTCCGCAACCGAGTGTGTCTGGATGGCTGGACGATGCCGATGATGATCAGTTGTATTTCAGCGTGGTCTCCCTCGGCGAGATTCTGAAGGGCGTTACGCTGCTTTCGGAAAGCCAGCGCCGCAGTCAACTGCAACAGTGGCTCGATGAGAAACTGCGGCCCTGGTTTGAAGGCCGCTCAAGGTGGTGGACGGTTTCATTGCCGCGACGGCTCTGGAACACGATCTCACCGTCGTAACGCGGAACATGAAGGATTTTGCCGGGCTTGGCGTCACGGTCTTCAACCCTTGGGATGCTGTCTGAATTTTCAGGCAACGGTGCTCATGCCGGCATCCCGTCCCGGCCTCGTGATCAGCCGGCCATCACCTCGCGGTACAACTCCGTCTGCCGGCGTGCGATCTCATCCCAGCCGTACCGGTCTTCCACGCGCCGCCGGCCCGCGGCCGCCAGACGATGGCACTCGGCCGGCGAGGCCAGCAGTTTCCCGATGGCGGCCGCCATTTCCCCGGCGGTGTGAACCAGGATGAAATCCTCGCCCGGAACCAGGTCCAGCCCGTTGACGCCGGCGGGCGTGGCCACCACCGGTCTGCCGCAGGCCATCGCTTCCAGAATCTTGAGATTGGTTCCCGCCGACACCACCAGGGGCGCCACCACAATCGCGGCCCGCTCGTAAGCGCCGCGCACGTCGGAAACGAATCCCTCCACCTCCACCCCGGGCTGGTCCAGGCGCACCTTCACCTGGGAACTGTGGTACTCGAGGAAGTACTCGTGCCGCGCGCCGGCAATGATGTGCACTCGGGCGTCCCGCAACCGGGGCCACACTTGGTCCAGAAAGAAGGCGACCGCCATGAGGTTGGGCAAGTGGGAGAAGGACCCCACGAACAACAGCCGGCGCGGCTCGGGCGCTTGCAACGCAACACGAAACCGGTTCAGGTCGACTCCGTTCGGCAAGGCGGCCGCGCGGGCTCCGGTCACCAGGTCCCGGTCCTTTTCGGACATGGTGACGACGCAGCTCATCTCGCGCCACGCGGCGGTTTCGAAGCGCCGCCACAGCTTCAACTGGTGTCGCAGGTCCCAATCGTCGCTGGTCTGGCGCAGTTGCTGGTAGAGATCGAACGTAATATCGTGTTCCACCAGGATGGGGCGGGCGGGCGCGCAGTCGGCGGCGTATTGAGCCATCTGCGTGAACTCCAGTTGCGCGATGGCGGGCCGCCACTTACGCACGGTCTCCCGCAGGGCCGCGCGGAAGGACGCGGACGCGAACTGCTCCACCACTTCCGGCCGGCCCGTGCTCGGCGCCGCATGTGTGCCGGTGCGCCGCACCAGCACGACTTCCACAAAACGGCCCAGCAGCTCGGCCGCGGGCGGCGCATCGGTTTCCGTGAAAGCCACCAGGATCTGGTCCCAATCCGCGGCCGCCCGCGACGTCAGGTTGTGTATCCGCACCGCGCCGCCATGGGACAGCGGAAACGGCACGTAAGCGCTGGCCACCAGCACGCGTGGTTTCCCCGAGGCCGCCTTGCCCGGAAAGACCGTCACCGTTCCCTCCGGCAGAGGCTTCACGCGGCCGTGCCGCGGCCGCAGCATCCTGTCCGCCCCAAAGTGCCAGCGCAGGAAGTTCCGGGCCCGCCAGGCGAAGTGGCGCGCCATGGCCGGGAGGCTGCCCGGCCGCAGCATGAAGTCGTTCAGGTTCTCATTGACCGCCAGAAAGTACAAAGGCGCCAGGATCAGCGCCAGCAGCCGCATCCGGCGAAACGGAACGTTGGGAACCAGCAGGACTCCCGCCAGGCGGATGGACTTCCCGCGAAAGGCGCTGCGGCAACGCGCCCAGTTCTCCAGGATGCCGCCCTGGTAGCGCACCCACTGCAGGTCGTTATCCGCGGGGCGGAAATCCGAAACCACGTAGAGCGGCAGCTCGGGAAAGACCTCGCGCATCCGCGCGATGAGGCGCGCGTTCAGGTCGTCGGTTCCCGACGCAAAGGCAACCTTGATTTTCTGCTTCAAGAAGCTAGCGCTGCGCCGGCGCGGCGGCGGGCCGGCCGGTTCGGTTGCCGGCTTCGGTCACCTTGTAATCGGAAGACGGCTCAAATAAGGAATTCGGCGGCTCGCTGCGGCTGACGTTGGCCAGTTTGGATACGGTCTCGCCCATGCGCGGATCCGTGCGCTTGGAGAGCACCACGGTTTGCAAATCGGGTGAGTACCAGCGTTCCGTGACGATCTGGATCGGCTGTTCGTTGCCCCATTGGCCAGCCGCGACCGTCATCGTGGTCCGGGTGCCGTCGGCCGGCACGCCCTCGATGGTCTGGCGGCCCAACGATTCCGTCTTGATGTTCTGCCGGGCGGCCCCGCCACGGCCCCAGCGCCCCGCACTGGCCGCGCTCCGGTCCGCCGATTGCTGGCGCAGACGCGCCATCGGCTGGCTGGAACCCGGCGCCTGGCCGCCCCTGCCCGGCCGAGCCCAGGCCGACTTCGTCGCCGTCCGGTTCTGGGGATTCAGAGCGTAATTGAAGCCCGCCACGGGATCGTTGATGAATACCACCTGCGGCAAATTAGAGCTGGGAGCCAGGCCCCCCAGCGCGCTGAGCGATTGCTCGCGCCGCGTGCGCCCTTCGGTGTCGCGGTAAACCTTGGCGGTGCTGGACTGGCGGATGTGATTGCCGTCGGTCAGAGTCTGGGAGGTCTCGGTCACAATATCGGCCGAGTACGGCGCGTTCTTCACCACGCGGCCCGGCATTCCCGCCTCGGCCCCCAGGAATCGCGCCCCGCCCAACGCGGCGGCATCCCCGCGCCCGCGCCCGCGGCCCGGTCCCGGATTTTGGGCACTCGCAGCCACGGCCAGCACGAGAAGGCCGGCAACAGTCAGAGTCGTTCGAGTCAACATTTTTCCACTCCTTGCATTAATCGAAAAAACGTACCGCGCGGGCCAGGCCATCGGCGCCCAGCACCACTTCCGCTTCCACGGGTTCCGAGGCGCGGTCCTCGCTCACCGCATATCCCAGCGCGATCATGGCAGACCGCGGCACCTCCACGCGTACCAGGTTCAGATCTTCGTTCGGCTCGATTCGCGCCGCGTTGGGCATAGGGATGAAATCGTTGTCCGCATCGGAGAAATCGCCCAGAGTTTCCAGATCCGCCGGCGGCTCTACCGCCGCGAGCTGGACACGGCTCGAAGTGGTTCTGTGCGCCGGAACCACCGGGCGGCCGCGAGCCAGGAACATCGCCAGCGCAACCACCGCGGCGGCGGCCGTCGCCCAAGTCGCCACCGGCACCCACCAGCGGGTCGCCGGACCGAGCACCGTCAGTCCGGCTTGGCCGAGGAACGCCGCGGTCAGCCTGGATTCCACGCGCGCGGGCGCTTCCACCGACCGCCAATCCGCGGCCAACCTCCGCAGGCCCGACGCCAAAGTTCGCTGGCGATTCAGCAGCGCGGCGCACGCGGAGCACTCTCCAACATGCTCGAAATGCCCGTCCTCCGCCTCGTGCCCAAGTTCCGGCATGGTATTCCAAAATTCCTGGCAATTCATATCAGACACCTTATCGGTTTCAACGCGCCCACACCGGGGCGGTGATGCCATCTCTGGTTCAGTTTTTCAAGCAGCAGCGCGCGCGCCCGATGCAACCGGGACCGCACCGTGCCGATCGGGCAGCCGAGCACCAAGGCGGCCTCCCCGTAATCCACTTCCTCGAGATCGCACAGCACCACCACTTCGCGGTACCGCCGGGGCAATGCCAGCACCGAGCGGCGCAGGGCCTCGATGCCCTCCCTGTCGATGAGGTCCGCCAGCAGGTCGTCGTCCACCATCAGTTCCGGCATCGCGGAGCTTTCCAGATCCGTCTCCAGAGCCACATCCGGGCGGCCGCGCTCCACGTGCCGCAGCACCAGCTTGCGGGCAATTCCGAACAGGTAGCCGGAAAGCGTCCCGCGCTGCGGATCGAATCCGCATTCCTCGCGAATCAGCGCGAGAAAGACCTCCTGGGTGACGTCCTCGGCTACCGTCGCCGAACCGCTCATATGCAACGCGAACCGGTAGATGCCAGCCTGGCGCCTGCGGTAGAGCGCCACAAAAGCCCGCTCGTCCCCGCTCCGCATAAGCATCAGCAGCTCATCGTCCGCTTCCGGAAGATTCGGCGTCATTGGCTTCTCAATCATGATTCACCCTGCGCCAGGGAGAAGTTCCACAATTCGCGGGCCGACTACCTCCACACCACCATCTGTCCAGCGTAACATTTGCTATTTTGGTACTTTACCCGAAGCAGATAGTAGCCTATGATCTTGAACTATGGTGAAATTAGCGATGGCGCCCGGGAAACTGCTCGACGAAGTCGGTGAAATGCGCGAGAAGCTCGCCCAATTGGAGGCTGAACTTCAGCGTCACAGAGAAACACAACAGACCGCCGAAGCGCACTTCCGTCTGCTGGCGGATGCCGCACCCGTCATGATCTGGATGTCCGGCCCGGATGCTCTGTGTACATACGTCAACCGGGCCTGGATTGAATTTCGCGGCCGGACCCTGGATGAAGAGGCCGGCAACGGCTGGATCGAAGGCTTGCACCCGGACGACCGCGGTCTGTGCCTTGAGACCTATCTGAAGGCCTTCGGCACGCGCCAGCCGTTCCGCATGCGGTGCCGGGTGCGGCGCGCCGGCGGGGAATACTCCTGGGTGGAAGATGCCGGCGTGCCGCGTTACGACGACGGCGGCGTGTTCGCGGGCTTCATGGGTTCGGCTATCGACATTACCGACCGCAAGCGCGGCATCTTCACGCCCGACCAGGCATCCGTGCGCCTGGTTTTCTCGCTGACCGAACGCGAGCGGCAGGTGCTGGTGCTGATCGCGCAAGGAAAGTCGACCAAGGAAACTGCCTCCCAACTGGGCATCAGCTACAAGACCGCCGATTCGCACCGCAGCCGCATCCTGGAAAAGCTGGGCGTCCACGAAACCGCCAGCATGGTGCGGTACGCCATCCGCGCCGGATTGATCGAGGCTTAGAGGGCTCCTGCCCTAGTCTGAGCACCATCTCAAACCCACCACCGCGCCAACCACTTTCCCGCGAAAATAGAAGTCGGCTTGGGGCGACGTCTTGAAGTACAGACCCTTCGCGCCCACGCGAATCTCGAAGCTGCCGACGCGGTAGGCGGCCAAGACGTCGGCATCCCCGATGGCAAAGTGGTGCGGAACGTCAAAGCCCGCAACATTCAGCTCGATCCGGAAGTTGCGGGACGCATACTCGGTCAGCCCCAGGCCCAGCGTCGGGGAAATCATGTTCTTCGACCCGGTAGTTGCGTATGACGTGAGGTTGCCGGAGCTGTCGGGCGTAGCCGACCGGACGGGAGCATCGTAGTTCGAACTGACGGAGAGGTAATGCACCTGCCACAGCGTCCTGAGGCGGAAATGCCGGCTCTCCACGGGATAAGGCCACGTCAGGTATGCGAACGAGAGTTTGAGATCCTGCACCTTGTCGCTGGTGGCGAGCCGGTCGCCTTGGTTGTAAGACTCGCTGAAGAGAACCAGGGCGCCGGGGGCGGTAACGCTGCCACTAGCTTTAGTGGAGAAGTAGGAAAGATCGAGGGAATTGTGCAAACCCAACGCCAGGCCAATCTCGGCGCTGGGGATAATCGTGGGTGTGCCCGGAAGGTGGAAGTACGAGAGACCAGTAAAGTCCGCCGCATGACCTTTGTCGACGATGGGTGTGCCGAATGGCAACCAGCCGATGATTCCCGCATAGTAGCCGGTCTCCCCGGGCATCTGGACATCCGGGAACTTGGGCAGTGGCGGCGGAGCCTGGATGATGCCCGTCCGGGGCTGGGGCGCCGGCGTTTCAGGTGGCTGGGGCGCCGGCGTCGGGGTGCCCTCTGGGCCCTGGGCCGCGGCTGGCTGGGCGGGTGGCGTCTGGGCCGCCGGGGTGCCCTCTGGGCCCTGAGCGCGGCCCGGCGAAATGCATAATGAGCAAAGCAGGCAAAGACATAGAATGGCATTCAGAGAATTCTTCACGTACGCCTCATCAGTTTCAGATTCGCCGGCGAACCGGGCTGACCGCAGACCCCCGATGCACGAGTCGGTCCAAGACGCCCTTTACTGTTCCCTGCCCTTCTATTGTGCCTCAACGCCGAGCGGCGGCGCAGGGCCCGGTGCCGTTTCGATTGTAGCCTGTCCGGCACAGGTGTGAAGTTTCGCGTAACCTTTTCCCGTTTCGCCAGTATTCCATTATGTACGCGGAGGCAAGTGGAGGACGAACAGGTAATGCTCGACGTCCGGGCGGGTGACGTCGGAAAGCTGGAATTGCTTTTCGATCGCCATCACCGGGCGCTATTTCGCTACTTTCTGCATCTCACCTCCAACCGCGCGGTCAGCGAGGACCTGGTGCAGGAAGTCTTCTTCCGCATTTTGAAGTACCGGCATACGTACCAGCCGGGGACACGGTTTTGCGCCTGGATGTTTCAGGTGGGACGCAACGTTCACATGGATCACGCGGTCCGCCACAAGGCCGAGGTTGCCCTGCCCGAGCGCGGCTGGGACGTTCGCAGCCCCGGCGCACCGCCGGATCTCCAGGCGCAGAGCCGCCAGGAGGCCGCGCTCCTGCGCCGCGCCCTGGCGGCCATGCCGCCCGAAAAGAGAGAAGTGATCGTCATGAGCCGGTTTCTGGATTTGAAGTACGAAGACATCGCCGCCGTCCTGAAATGCGAGGTTGGGGCGGTCAAGGTGCGGGTCTACCGGGCGCTGCGCGAGTTGAGCGACCGGTTTTTCGCGCTGTGTGGAGAACGAGCGTCATGATTTGCGAACGAGTTCGAGAGCAGATTCCGGAATGCCTGGCCGGCCGCCTGGACCATGCCGCGCGGGAGAGATTGGTCGCGCACCTGGAAACCTGCCCCGCCTGCCGCGCCGAACTGGCGGAACTGAATGCCGTGTGGAGAGGAATGGGATCCCTGCCCGAACCCGAACCGGACCCCGCCATGCGGAGCCGCTTCCTGGAAGTGCTGGAGGCCTACCAGGCGGGGCGGGCGTCCGGTCCTGCCGGGCCGGCCGGGGACCCCGGTCGCGGGCCGTTCCGGCTGCTCCACTCGCGCCACATCTGGCAGGTAGCCTTGGCTTTTGCTCTTTTGATGGTGGGCGCATTCCTGGGGCGCTACGTGGCCCAGCCCCGCGGCCCCAGCCCCGATGTTGCACAGTTGCAAGGACAGGTGGAAGCCCTGCGGCAATTGGTGACTTTGTCTCTCTTGCAGGAGCAATCGCCCAGCTCGCGCCTGCGAGGCGTCACTTACAGCTACCAACTGGCGCAGCCCGACCCACAGGTGGAGCAGGCGCTTCTTTACGCCGTGAACCACGACTCGAACGTGAATGTCCGGTTGTCGGCCGTGGATGCGCTCGAGAAGTACGCCGCCAACGCGCAGATTCGCCGGGCGCTGGCGGATGCCGTCCCGATGCAGGATTCGCCCCTGGTTCAAATCGCTTTGATGGATCTGCTGGTGCAGTTGAATGACAAAGAGGCCGCTCCCGCGCTGCGCAAGCTCGCCCAGGATGCCCAGGCCGACAACCAGGTCCGGCAGCACGCGGCCTGGGCCATACAAAGAATGGAGGTGTCCCAGTGAAACCGCTGGCATTCATGACGCTGATTCTTCTTCCCGCTCTGGCCTGGGGCCAGCGCGACGAGAGAAGCTGGAAATTCGAAAATCGGGAAACCATTCGCCGCTCGTTCGACGTTTCGAGCGCTTCCGACGCGAAGAAGCTGCTGGTAGACGATATGAACGGCTTCATCCACGTCAACGGATACGGCGGAAAAGAGGTCCAGGTGACGGTCGAGAAGCACATCCGCGCCGAGTCCAACGAAGCCATGGCCGAAGCCCAGCGCGACGTCAAGCTGGATATGTCGCAGCAGGGCAATTTCGTCCGGCTTTATGAGGACGGACCATTCCGCAACCACAGCCGCGGCGACCGATATTACGGTTACCACGTGGACTTCGACTTCGAGATTCAGGTCCCCTCCGATACGGAGCTGATTATCAAGGGTTTCAATCGGGAGATCGAGGTAAAGAAGACCACCGGCGATTTCGACATTCACGGCTTCAACGGCGGAATCGACCTGGAAGACGTATCCGGGTCGGGTTCGGTTCAAACCTTCAATGGAAAGGTCAAAGTTGCGTTCAGCAAGAACCCTGCGCGTGAGACGCACTTCAAAACCTTCAACGGCTCGGTGGACGTTTATTTCCAGCCCACCCTGGACGCGGACCTGCGCTTCAAGACCTTCCACGGCGCCATCTTCACGGATTTCGAAGTCAACGCTCTTTCGAGTAGCGAGAGCAAGAATGGAAAGTTCGTCTACCGGTCAAGCCACCGGATGACCGCGGGCCGCACCGGCAAAGGCGGGCCGGAACTGTCGTTCGACACATTCAACGGCAGCATCCGCCTGCATTCGAAAGCTCTGTAAAGGATATTGCCATGAAACAACCTTTAGCCCTGGCGGGCCTTATGCTAGCTGTTTGCGCGCTCGCCTGCGCGCAGGAAACCACGGGCGGACGCGTGGTGGTGAACGCCACCGTGCATGAAGGCTCGATCACAGTGAAGACCTACAGCGGCAAGGAAGTGATCGTGGAGACTGGCGCCGACGTCGAGAAAGCGGACAATGTCGTCACGGTCCGCACCCACCCGGGCGGAACGGCTCACTTGGCCATCAACGTGCCCACCGATACCTCGCTCAACCTCAAGAGCCACAACGGCACCATCGCGGTGGAGGGCGTCCACGGCGAAATCGATGCCAGCAGCCACAATGGCCAGATCACGCTGGCCAACGTTTCCGGAACGGTGGTGGCCAATGCTTTCAACGGCGCCTTGAAGATTACGATGGATCGCGTCGACCCGGCCAGGCCGATGTCGTTCAGCACCTTCAACGGCCCCATCGACGTCACTTTCCCGGCGGACCTCAAAGCCAACATCAAGCTCAAGACCAATCACCCAGATATTTTCAGCGACTTCGACATCAGGCTCACCGGCGGCCATCCGATCACGGAGAAGAACGACACTCCCGATGGAAAGTTCCGGCTGCGAACCGATCGAACCGTCTACGGCGAGATCAACGGGGGAGGCGCGGAAGTGAGCTTCCAGTCCTTCAACGGCAGAATCGTCATCCGTAAGAAGTGATCCGGCCTACTGCGATAGCTCCTGGCACATGCCGGGGACGCCGCGATCGAACATCGCCCCGCCGGTCATGCCGAGGTCCTTCAGATCGATGCGCTTGGCGGCATCCGCGGCCCCGCCGGCGCAGGCTCGCTCGACGCGCGTCCGGATGCTGGCCATGGTCTGCACCCACTTCACCAGGTCGGCCTTCTTGGCCACCGGACCGTGCCCCGGAATCACCACGTCGAAGTCGTATTGAAGGGCCTTTTCGACCGTCTTGTCCCATTCCTTGATGCTGCCCCCGGCCGAGCCATCGATAAACGGCGCCCCGGAGCTCACAAAGAGGTCGCCCGTGTGCAGCACGCGTTCCGACGGAAAATAGATCACCGCATCTCCG
Organism: Bryobacterales bacterium; assembly: GCA_003170915.1. Classification (GTDB taxonomy): domain Bacteria; phylum Acidobacteriota; class Terriglobia; order Bryobacterales; family Bryobacteraceae; genus Fen-178. The sequence continues at coordinate 15,637 of PMYB01000067.1, forward strand.
TTGGTGTGCCCGCGGCCCAGGTAGCGCGCCAGCACCTCCTTGCCGCCCAGGAACACCTGTGTTTCCTCGGTAAAGGTGATGCGCGGCAATCCGGGCTGCTTGCCGGCCGCCATGTTGGCGCGCGCATTCTTCTGAATGATGATCTCGGCATTGGCGGCCAGCATGGCCTCGTTGCCGCCCGTGTGATCGGGGTGCTGATGAGTATTGAGCACGTAGCGGATGGGCTTGTCGGTGACGGATTTCACCTTGGCCAGAATCTCCGGCGCGTCCTGAGCGAACTTGTCGTCCACCAGGATGACGCCTTCGCTGGTGGGCATGAACGCCACGTTCCCGCCGTTGCCGACGATGACGTACACGTTATCGCTGACCTTTTGCATGGTGAGCGGAGCGGGCGGGTTTTGGGACCAGGCCAGCCAGAGGCCCGCCAATCCCAGAACCGCCACCGTTACACGAAGCAGGATTTCTTTCCGCATAAGCATGTCGAAATGAATATACCGCAGCCGACGATCTTCCGGTATCCGCGGCTCTCTGCCGCGGCATGAAGAATTACGACCGGGCCGCCGCCATCCTGAACCGCGGGCTCGCCATGCACGTGCCCGCTTTCGGTTTCGACAGCACGGCCAGCAGCCCCGAAAGGCCGCGCCGCCCCGCAGGGCGGAATGACCGGCGCGGTACAATAACCGCTTCGGGAGGATAGTATCGTGACAGAAGTCATCGTTCACCCCACCGCGAAGTTCATCAAGGCAGGCGCAATCCTGGCGGCCATCGTGGTTCTGGGGGTGGAAATCGCGTACCTGACACAATGGCGCCACAACGAGGCGCTGACCTGGGTGCCAATCGTCGCTCCGCTGGTGCTGCTGTGGCCGGCCGAGCGCTTGCTTCGCCGCCGTTTTACCAAGGCGGTGTTTACCGCCGACCACCGGCTGCGCTATGAAGTCGGAATAACCTCCAAAGCCACGCGCAACATTCAGCTTTATAAGGTGCAGGATGTGCGGGTGGACCAGCGGCTGGCACAGCGGTTGTGGAAGGTGGGGGATCTCTCCATCGAGACCGCCGGCGAGGCCAGCCGCCTGACGATCCACAACGTGGACGACCCGCAGGCGCTGGCGGACGACATCATGACCCGGGCGCAGAATGGATCCACCGGCACGTGAGCGGAAAGGGCGCTGGGGTTCATCGATGGCTGCTATGATTGGAGTCCAATCTTAAGAAGGAGTACTGAAATGCGCAGGACATTCGCGTTCTTGCTGACTCTCGCCCTGGCTACGGTGGTGAGTAGCGCACAGAGCAGGTCGTCCAAGACTCTGGACATATATTTTATCGACACCGAGGGCGGGCACTCGACGCTGTATGTCGCCCCCACCGGCGAGTCGCTCCTCATGGATACGGGCAGCCCCGGGGGCCGCGATGCCGACCGCATTATGGCCGTCATTCAAGCGGCCGGCGTGAAGCAGATCGACCACATGGTATCGACGCACTACCACAGCGACCATGTAGGCGGGCTGCAGGAAGTGGCATCGCGGATTCCGATGGCGCAATTCATCGATCATGGCCCCACCTCGGAGCCGAAAGAGCAGGCTCCAGGATTCCAGAAAATGTACGCGGAGTTGTACGCCAAGGCCAAACACACGGTGGTTAAGCCGGGCGACAAGATTCCGTTCGACGGCGTGACGGTGGTGGTGGCTACGTCCAACGGCGAGGTGCTGAAGACGCCGCTGCCCGGGGGCGGCAAACCGAATCCGGCTTGCGCCGGCTTTGCGCCGCGGGATGAGTCGCGCGTAGACCCCGATAACACGATGTCGGTGGGCCTGGTGTTCACATACGGCAAGTTCCGTACGGTCAACCTGGGCGACTTCACCTGGAACAAGGAACAGGACTTGATGTGCCCGAATAACCCGATTGGGAAGGTGGATCTTTACCTCACCTCCCATCACGGGATCGACCAATCGGGCTCGCCCGCGCTGGTGCACGGATTACAGCCGCGAGTGGCGATCATGCACAACAGCACGCGCAAAGGCGGCGCCATTCAAACCATGCAGACGCTGCACACGTCGCCGGGCCTCGAAGACATCTGGCAGCTCCACTGGGCGTATGCGGCCGGCCTGGAGCAAAATACGCCGGCGCTGTTCATCGCCAACATGGAAGACAACGAGACCATGGCGAACGTGCTGCTGAATCCTCCGGCTACATTCGGACAGGCCCGCGGGCCTGGAGGCCCAGGCGCGGGAGGACCGCCGCCGCAGGGCGCCGCTGCTGGCGCGCCGAACGCTCCCGGACAGGGCGGGCGGGCCGGTGGTCGCGCAGGGGGAGGCCGCGGAGGTCACACGGGACCGGCATTCTGGATCAAGGTGTCCGCGGAATCGGACGGAACGTTCAGCGTGACGAATACCCGCAACAACTTCACCAAGACTTACGCGGCGAGGAAGTAGGGGCTGAGGGTTTGTGAGGTAGAACCTACTCATGACCAGAAGATCCTTGGCATCCTTGTTTGCCCTGCCGGCGGCGTTTGCCTGCCAGGCACGGGCCCAGTCGCCCGCGGCCGACGACTTAACGACTATCGATAGCGACGGGACCGCGCACATCAAGCGCACCGTCCCCGTTCCAAAAACCATCTCTCCGGAAACGTATGCGCTGATGGTTAGCGGTAAGAGATGGACACCCGAGCCTGGGACGAAGGAGTCGGCCGACTTCGTCGAAAAGATGCACTCTATTTACCCGGTCGAGATCGAGCAAACAACCGTGGCCGGAGTGAAGGTCAAGATCGTCACCCCGAAACGCGCCGCGCCCCACAAGCGGGACCGAGTTCTGATCTGCCTGCACGGCGGAGGATTCACGAGCGACTCGGGATCGGTCTTCGAAAGCACTTCCATCGCGGCACTAACCGGGACCCGGGTGATCGCGGTGGAGTACCGGCTGGCGCCACAGTTTCCGTTCCCCGCCGCGGTGGACGATGCCGTCGCGGTCTACAAGGATGCCCTCAAAACCCATGCGCCGAAGAAGATCGGCATCTACGGCACTTCCGCGGGCGCCGTGCTCTCGGCTCAGGCGGCGGTTGAGTCGCGCAGGCTCGGCCTGCCTCTGCCCGCGGCCGTGGGTTTTTTCTCTGGTTACGTTGACCTCGCCAGGTACGGCGATTCCAGGTTTCTCTATGGCACTCGCGGCTTCACGGACTTCAGTTCGATGCTCCCGGCCCTGAAAGGCTTGGGCATGGTCCCCTACGTCGCGGACCACGACCGCAAGGATCCCGTGCTCTCACCGATGTATGCGGACCTAAAGGGATTTCCCCCGACTCTCTGCATGACCTCGACACGCGATCACTGTCTCAGTGGCACGGTCGACTTTCATCGCGCGCTGTTGCGGGCGGGCGTAGATGCTCGACTGATGGTCTTCGACGCCATGCCGCACGCCTTCTGGTACTCGTTCGACCTCCCTGAATCCAGGGAAGCGCTCGAAGCGCAGGCGAGCTTCCTCGACCATCATCTAAGCCGACACCTGCACTATGCACCAAACGCTGTTCCGCCAGCGGTGCGGGCCGACCCTTGTAGCTTGATCCTCGCCTGACGTTGCCCAACCCCTTCGCGAAGTGCCCTATTTGCAGGCTTTCCACGGTTGTGCATGGAATTCTATGCGCGGCTGCGCAAGAATCCGACGACGGCCCGGCGCGGGATCCGGAACCACGGCCGCGACGGCACGCCGACACTTGTAGGGCGGGTTCCAGACGCGCTTCTCCCTTACTCCTGCGGGGGGCGGATTCGGGAGCACCGGATTGTGCGAGGGATGCAGGTAGGTTGATCTGGTTCGTCGGCGTCGTGAGCGGAGCTTACGTCAGTACCCCCACCAGCACGGGCGCGAAGCTGAGACCCCGCGGCGTGATGCCGTGCAACCGATCCATCAGCCTTCCGAACAGCCCTTTTTCGGCGTACTGATCGCTGTAACTCACACCGGTTCGCCCGGCATGACTCCAGATCTTCGCAGCCACGAACAGAAACCGCAACCGCGCCGTGGCCAGCGTGGTGTGCCGCAAGGTGGCGACCTCATCCTGCTCTTCGCGGTTGAACAGCATCAGCCAGCAGTTCAGGTTATAGGCCAGCATCACCATCTGAAAGAAATTGCGGTTCATATCCCATCGGCCTGAGGGGTGGGCGGCCAGCCCAGCATCATTGTTCGCCTCTTTGATCAGGTTCTCCGCCCCGGCGCGTCCATTGTAGAACGCCACCACCAGGTGGATCGGCTCTGGCATGTCCGTCACGAACACGCGGTAAGTGTACTGGCCGGTGGCGAACAACTGGTATTGCTCTACTTCGTCGGCGGGCTTCGGCGGTTGCTCATATCAATCCGGCCATAAGTAGGTAGACCTTTGAGGGGCCTGATTCAGAGAGCGGCGTACTGGGTATCCGGGGTCAGGAAGAACATGCGAACCGTCCACGAGAGTTTCTGCAGCGAGCGAAGCCGCGCCAGCACGAACTTCTTTAACTCATCGCGGCCCTGTAGCGCGGCCTTGGCCACGCCGTGGTGCTTTACGTAGTTCCACACCTGCTCATCGGGATTGAGTTCCGGCGAGTAGGGCGGCAGAAAGAACAGATGCAACTTCCCTTCGAGGCTGTCCACGTAATCCCGCACTGGCCGACTGTGGTGAAAGCTTCCGCCGTCAAGGATCAGAAAGATCGGGCGCTGCGCGTTGTGCATGAGCCGCTTCAGGAACTCCACGAATACGGTCCCGTTTACCCGGCCCTTCGTCAGCATGAACCGCAGATGCCCCCGCGCGCTCACCGCCGAGATCATGTTCACCGAATTCCTCTGGCCCGTACTCAGAACCACCGGCGTTCGTCCTTTGGCGCCCCACGTCGTTCCCGAATGGTAGTCCGAGCGTACGCCCGCTTCATCGCCGAAGTAGATCTCCGCCCTTTGCCGCTGCGCTTGCCGCCGAATCCGGGGATACTCCTCGTCCAGCCATTGCCGAACGCGTTCCGGATCCTGCTCGATGGCCCGAAACAGCGGACGCTGGCAACTCAGCCCCAGTTGCTTCAGCAGCCGGCCCACGCTGCTCAGGCTCAGCTTCAATTGGAACTCTTCGGCCAGCAGCATCCGGATGATTTCCCGCGTCCACAGGGCGAACTCGAAGCGGTACTGCAGTGGACTCTTTCCCGTAATCGTCCGATACAGCCAACTCATCTGTTGGGGCTGTATCCTCATCGGGCGGCCCTTCAGCGCCCGGGCTCTCAAGGCGCCCCAGCCGCCGGCGCGGTATAGGGCAAGCCACGTGTAGATACAGCTTCGGGTGAAACCCAACGTTCGGATTATGTCCTCCGGACTTTCCCCGGCTTGCACCCGCTCCACTGCTAGGATCCGGATCTCTTCCAGGGTCTTGTGATCAAGGGACCGGGCGTCTCGGCGTGCCATGCCCCATTATACTCGATGTATACCTACTTATGGCCGGATTAATAGCGCAAGGCCACAAAGCGGAAAGCCTTCTCCCATCCGTCGGGCTGGTAGGTGAATTCGCATTGTGCGTCGGCGTCGGTCTTCGGCGAGAGCTTCCATTCCGCCTCACGCAACAGCGCCAGCAAGGGCGCCGTCTTGCGCGCCACAATGACGAATTGGCAGCCGCGCTCCAGGTAGGCGGCCACGGCGTCCCAACAATAGAACCCGGGGGTGCCCTCTGGGCCCGGCCCGCGCGAAGATCCGCTTCACGCACGCCGGCAGCGTCCCGAAGGCTTGGCGCAAATGCTCCG
>PMYB01000146.1 GCA_003170915.1 Bryobacterales bacterium
CAACAACAGCGGCTGACCGCCGAAGACTTCGGCGGCGCGGCGCTCGAAGGGTGCAACGAAAACCTGGTGCGCACCCGGTCGGATGTGGTGCTCGGCATCCATCGCGCTTACCTGGAAGCCGGCTCGGATGTGGTCGAGACCAATTCCTTCGGGGGCGCCAAGCTAGTGCTCGTCGAGTATGGCTTAGCGGACCATGCCTACGAGCTGAACTTCACCGCCGCGAAACTCGCACGGCAAGCGGCGGAAGAATTCTCTACCGCCGCTCGGCCGCGGTTCGTCGCCGGGTCCATGGGGCCGACCACCAAGGCCATCACGGTTACCGGCGGCGTCACCTTCCCGCAACTGGTCGAGAACTTCTACCAACAAGCCAGCGCCCTGGTGGCGGGCGGCGTGGACATTCTCCTGGTCGAAACCTGCCAGGACACGCGCAACGTCAAGGCGGCGCTGGTTGCCATCGAACGGCTGCGCGGGGAGATGGGCCGGCCTATTCCCACCATGGTCTCGGGCACCATCGAGGCCATGGGCACCATGCTCGCGGGGCAGACGGCGGACGCGTTCTGCGCTTCGGTTGCGCACGCGGATCTGCTTTCCATCGGGCTGAACTGCGCTACCGGGCCGGAGTTCATGACGGACCACATCCGCACCATCAGTGAGATGGTCCCGTTGCGCGTCTCGTGCTATCCCAACGCGGGGCTGCCCAACGAGGATGGCCAGTATCTCGAAACGCCCACCTCGCTCGCGGCGCAGCTCGAACGGTTCATCGAGAACGGTTGGATCAACATCGTCGGCGGCTGCTGCGGCACCACCGATGCGCACATCCGGGCCATCGCGCAGATGGCGCACGGGAAGCGTCCGCGGCGGCTGCCGGGGCGCTCACACCGTTCGTATTATTCGGGCATCGAGCTGGTGGAGGCCGAAGAGAGCAACCGGCCGCTGATCGTGGGTGAGCGGACCAACGTCATCGGGAGCCGGCTGTTCAAGAACATGGTGGCGGAGGAGAAATGGGAAGAGGCTACCGAGATCGCGCGCTGGCAGGTCCGCAACGGCGCGCACATCGTGGACGTGTGCCTGCAAAGCGCAGACCGCGACGAGATCGCCGACATCCCGCCGTTCTACGAGAAGCTCATCCGCAAGATCAAAGCGCCGCTCATGATCGATACCACCGATCCGAATGCCGTCGAGCTGGCGCTCAGCTATTGCCAGGGCAAGAGCATCGTCAATTCCGTCAACCTGGAGGACGGCGAGGAGAAGTTCGAGCGCATCTGCCCCCTCGCGAAGCGCTACGGCGCGGCCCTGATCGTGGGCTCCATCGACGAGGACAAGCAGCAGGCCCAGGCGTTCACGCGCGAGCGCAAGCTGGCGGTGGCGGAGCGGTCGGTGAAGCTGCTCACCGAAAAATACGGCATTCCGCCGGAGGACATCATCATCGATGCGCTGGTGTTTCCCTGCGCCACGGGCGACGCCAACTACATCGGCGCGGCGGTCGAAACCATCGAAGGCGTGCGGCTGGTCAAGGAGAAGCTGCGTCATGTAAAAACGGTGCTGGGAATTTCCAACGTCTCCTTCGGGCTGCCGGCGGCGGCGCGCGAGGTGGTGAACTCCGTTTTTCTCTATTACTCGACCAAGGCGGGGCTGGATCTGGCCATCGTCAACGCGGAGAAGCTGGAGCGGTTCGCGTCGATTCCGGAAGAAGAGCGCCGTCTGGCGGAGAACCTGCTCTTCAATACGCCGCCGGTGGATGCCGAAGACGAACGGCTGCGCACCGCGCCGGAGGACTGGCGCGCGCAGACCGCGGAGCAGAAGGCCGCCATCAACCAGTGGCATATCGCCGCCGTCACGGAGCATTTTCGGAAGACGGGGAAACGGGTTAAGCCACGCGCTGCGGACCTGCCGCTCGACCAGCGCCTGGCCAACTACATCATCGAAGGCACCAAAGACGGGCTTATCGCCGACCTCGACCGCAAACGCGCCGAGGGCGCCGCGCCCCTGGATATCGTCAACGGTCCGCTGATGGCCGGGATGTCCGAAGTCGGGCGGCTGTTCAACAACAACGAGCTGATTGTGGCCGAAGTTCTGCAATCGGCCGAAGCCATGAAGGCCGCCGTGAGCCACCTCGAGCGGTTCATGGAGAAGGCGGACACGGCCGCGCGCGGGAAGGTGATCCTCGCCACCGTGAAGGGCGACGTCCACGACATCGGCAAGAACCTGGTGGAAATCATCCTGGCCAACAACGGCTACCGGGTGATCAACCTGGGGATCAAGGTGCCGCCGGAGGCGCTGATCCGCGCGTACCACGAGCACAAGCCCGACGCCATCGGGCTTTCCGGGCTGCTGGTGAAGAGCACCCAGCAGATGGCGATCACGGCGGGCGACTTCAAGGCCGCCGGCATCACCGCGCCGCTGCTGGTGGGTGGCGCGGCGCTGTCGGAGAAGTTTACCCGCACCAAGATCGCGCCGGCCTATGGCGAGGCCGTGTGTTACGCCAAGGACGCCATGACCGGCCTCAGCCTCATGAACGCCATCATGGACCCGGAGAAGCGCGCGGCGGTGCTGGCCAGCCACCGATTCACCGAAGCGCCCGCCGCCGCGCCGGTTACCCCAACGCCAGTGACCGCGGCCACCGCGCGCAGCACCAAGGTGCGGACCGGCATCCCGATTCCGGCGGCACCCTATCTCGAGCGCAAAGTGCGCGACGTTCCGCACCTGGCCGAAGTGTGGAGTTATGTCAATCCGTTCATGCTCTATGGCCGGCACCTGGGCTATAAGGGAAACTTCGAAAAGGCCCTGGTCGATCACGAGGCCAAGGCGCTGGAGCTGTTCCACAATATGGAGCGGGTGAAGAGGGAAGCCGCGCAATTCATGAAGGTGAAAGTGGTATGGCAATTCTTCGAAGCCGAGCGCGACGGCAACGCCATCCACCTGTTCGCGCCGGGCGGCGGTGCGCCGCTCCACACCTTCCGCTTCGGACGGCAGCCCCGCGAGAACGGCTTGTGCCTGAGCGATTACATTCTCGATGCCGAGGACGCCCGCCGCGACCACTTGGCGCTGTTCGTAGTCACGGCCGGCGCTGGCATTCGCGAGTGGTCCGAGGAGTTCAAGCAGGCGGGCGAGTTTTTCAAAGCGCACGCCATTCAGGCGCTGGCCATCGAAACCGCCGAAGGCGCGGCGGAGTGGCTGCACCGGCGGATTCGCGAGGATTGGGGCTTCCCCGACCCCCCGGCTCTCACCATGCACGACCGCTTCACGTCGAAATACCGCGGCAAGCGTTACAGCTTCGGCTATCCGGCCTGCCCCAACCTGGACGACCAGCAGGGCCTCTTCGCTCTGCTGCACCCAGAAGACATCGGCGTGCAGCTCACCGAAGGCATGATGATGGATCCCGAGGCCAGTGTGAGCGCGCTAGTGTTCCACCACCCGGATTGCGCCTATTTCACCGCGGAGGAAGCTTAGGCACCAGAAGGATCTGGCTGGCGCACCCCTTCTTTTCCATCTGGACGCGCGCCGGCCCCGCCAACAGCTTGACCAGTTCGGGGTACCCGGCATCGAAAACCGAGACGCTGTATTCTCCCCCGGCTAGGCCGTCGAAGACGAATCTGCCGTCGCGCTCCGACTGTGTGTAGCGCTGGCCTTGGCCGGACTTCAATTCGAGAATGACGCCGGGCGCCGGGAGCTTTACTTTTTCCGGGTCGTGCGCTCTGTCCAGATCGCGCTGGTAGAACTGGTCCGAGGTTACGAACCCTTCCAGCCGCGCCGATTCGTCTCCGCCGTTCCGATAGAAGAAAAGATAGGCCAGATCGTCTCCCGCATCGGACAACCTCCGGTTCCGGTAGCATACGCTGGTATTGATGCGGTCCGTTTCCTCGTCCTCATCGGCATACACCAGGTACGTCTCGCCCTCCTGAAAGTCGTAGCCGCAGTCGCCCGAATCCGTCCAGACTTCCAGAGACTCCTCGTCGTCGGAATCCTCTTTCTCTTTCTCGCCGCGAAACGTGGTCTTCACCTTGAAGCGCACGCGTCTTCCCTGGGCGACAATCGAATAGAAAAGTCTCGCGATGTCGTCGCTCGTTTTGGCCGCGGCCAAGCGGCGCTTGTAATAGTCGGGGAGGTCCATGCCCGCCAACTGCTGGCTCAGCGGCAGTGACGAGGATTTCGATGGGTTCCAGCGATTCAGGAAGCCCGGCTCGACCGATTCGACCGTCCCGATGAACACCCTGTCGGCCACCGCCACTTCATTGCAAGCCGACAACGTCAGCAAACACTGGCAAGCCGCCAGCGGAGTTGGTATCAATAACAATGACACAAACAGCACGCGCCGCATGGCTTCATCCTAGCATTCGCGGTGCCGGCGGCAAGACCGCCCGCGCTGCAAGCTGACCGGGCCGTCTAATGTGCTACTATCCAAGGGGATACGCTCCGGCCGTGGAAGCACGCCCTTTCCCGAAGTGAACCGCTTTATCAAATGAATCTACGCTCTCTTTTCAGCCTGTTCTCGTCGGACCTCGCCATCGACCTGGGAACGGCCAACACCCTGGTCTTCGCCAAAGGCAAGGGGATCGTTGTCAACGAGCCCTCCATCGTCGCCATCAATAAGAATAACGGTGAGGTCGTGGCCGTCGGCAAGGAAGCCAAGGATATGCTGGGCCGCACGCCCGGTAATATTGTCGCCATCAAGCCCATGAAAGACGGCGTCATCGCCGATTTTAAAGTCACCGAGCGCATGCTGAATTACTTCATTCAGAAAGCGCACGGGCGCAAGATGCTGGTCCATCCGCGCATCGTCATCGGGGTGCCCAGCGAAATCACGCAAGTGGAAAAGCGCGCGGTCACGGATTCCGCGTACCGCGCCAAGGCCAGTGAAGTGCACTTGGTGGAACAGGCCATGGTGGCGGCCATCGGCGCCGGGCTGCCCATCACCGAGCCTTACGGCAACATGGTGGTGGATATCGGCGGCGGCACCACCGACGTGGCCGTCATCTCGCTCTCCGGCATCGTCTACTCGCGCTCCGTGCGCGTCGCGGGCAACGAGATGGACGAAGCCATCATGCAGTTCCTCAAGCGCAAGTACAACCTGCTGATCGGCGAGCGTACGGCGGAGGCCATCAAGATCGAGGTCGGCTCGGCCTACCCGCTGGACAAGCCCCTCACCATGGAGATCAAGGGGCGCAACCTCATCGAAGGCGTGCCCCGCACCATCACTATAAACGACACCGAGATTCGAGAGTCGCTGGGGGAGTGCGTGGCCACCATCGTCAACGCCATCCGCGTGGCGCTCGAGCGCACGCCGCCCGAGCTGAGCGCGGACATCAGCGACCGCGGCATCGTGCTCACGGGCGGCGGAGCGCTGCTGAAAAACCTGGATAAGCGCATCCGCGAGGAGACTGGCCTGCCGGTGTCCGTCGCGGAAGATCCGCTGGCTTCCGTGGTGATGGGGACCGGCCGCATGCTCAGCGATTTCAAGCTGCTGCGACAGATTTCGATAGACTAGGGACTGAAGGCCGCCTGGGAGCATGGAGTCGTTTCTCAACCGGTACCGAAGCATCACCGTCCTGCTACTGGTGATCTTGGCGCAGCTTGTCCTGGTCGCGTTTCAGGTCAAGAACGATCGCGACGTGCGCATGATCCGCGTCTGGACCGTGACGGCGGTCACACCCGTGGCCCGCATTGTGGAAACTCTGCGCGGGGGCAGCTCGGGCCTGATCCGCAACTACGTTCTGCTGCACGATGCGGATGCCGAAAACCGCCGGCTTCAGGCCGAAGTCGGCCGCCTCAAGCTGGACAACAATTATCTGAAGAACGAGCTCAACATGGCGGACCGCGCCAAGGCGCTGGCGGTGTTTCAGTCGCACACGCCTTCCAAGACGGTCGCGGCCACGGTCATCGGGATCGGCGCCGGCACGAACTCCAAGATGGTGTTCGTGGATCGCGGCACGGTGTCGGGCGTCGAACGCGGAATGGCGGTGGTGACCCCGGACGGAATCGTAGGCAAGGTGATTACGGCGTACCCCACGGCATCGGCGGTGCTGCTCATCACCGACCCGGATTTTGCGGCCGGGGTGATCTCCCAAAAAGGCCAGGTGCACGGCACGCTCAAGGGGCAGGGTACGCCCATCTGCAGGGTGGACTATGTGCCTTTCGAAGAGAAGGTGGAACCTGGCGAATGGCTTTACACCTCCGGCGACGACCGCATTTTCCCGCGCGGTTTTCCCGTGGGCGTGGTGAAGGTGGTGCGCAGCGCGCAGCCGTTCAAGGAGATTCTCGTCGATCCAAGCGGCATGGCGCGGGGGCTCGAGGACGTCCTCATTCTGGTTGAAGGCGTGCACCAGCCGATTCCCGACACGCCCCCGGTCAACCAGTCGGTTTTCATTGGGTCCGCGCCGCCCGCTGACACCGTGAAGCCGCCGGACAACCCTGGGAACGCCCCTCCCGGCGCGCCCGTGGGGACTGAAGCGGACAAGCTCCGCGCCCAGTACAAGGATATCGGCGATGCCCAGGGCCACAAGTTCGGAGAAGGAACGCCGGGCTCGAAGGCGCCGGATTTCAACTTGAAGCTGCCGCCGCCAGCATCCAAGCCTGCCCTGCCGGCCGGAGGCCCGTCCCACCCGTGACCTACTCCGGCGGGCACATTCTCCTCAGCAGCCAGCGCGAAGGCCAGATATCGCGGTTTCCCGCCTGGGTCATGCTGGTCGTTCCTTTGGCCGCCATTCTCTTCCAGGTGTACGTCCCTCTCTTCTTCCAGTTTCTGAGCTTTCTGGAGATGCCGCTGCTGGTGGTGGTGTACTTCGCGCTTATGCGGCGCAGCCAGGTTGGCGGCTTGGTGGTGGGCGCCCTGGTAGGGTTGGCGCAGGATTCGCTTTCCAAAAACCCCCTCGGCATGCTCGGCATTGTAAACACGCTGGTGGGTTATTTCGCCGCCTCGGTGGGCCTGCGCCTGGATGTCGACCACCCCTTGATCCGGCTGCTGCTGACGTTTTTCTTCTTCCTCTTTCACCAGTTCTTCTACTGGTTGATGACTCGGGCGCTGCTCGGACAGCAACTGGCGTTCGAAGTTCAGAGGACGCTGGTCCTGGGCCTGCTGAACGCCGTTGTGGGCGTTTCGCTGTTCCACTTCCTCGATAAGCTGAGGAAGGCTACGTAAATCGCGCGGAATCCGGTAAAATCGTAGGTGAGCGTACCATTCAGGCACCCTTGTGATCCTGCCGCCGGCCGACCCAAATCTCGAAACGCGCGTCTCCGATAAGCCGCCCCTGCACGACGACACGCGGTTCGTCGCGGGGAAGATTGCCGTGTTTCAGTACGTCACCGTGGCCGTCTTTCTATTCCTGATTTCGGGCTTCTGGAGGCTCCAGGTGCAGAACCCCGAGTTCTACGGCGTGCGCGCCCAGCAGAATAGCATCAAGTCGGTGCCCATCCTTGCGCCGCGCGGGCGCATTCTCGACCGCGACGGTCGCGTGATCGTCGATAACCATTCATCCTTTACTTTGCTTCTGGCCAGGGAGTCGTTGAAAGAAGAGCATCTAAGGCCCATAGCGCAAGGGCTGGACCTGGATTACAACGACCTCCAAGCGCGCGTCCGGCGCTTCAGTTCGCGCCCCCGCTATGAGCCCATCGCCCTCAAGGAAGAGATGACTCCGGCGGACCTGGCCTTTGTCGATTCGCACCACGATTTCTTCCCCGAGCTGGTTGTCATTTCGGCTCAGCCCCGCCTCTATCCCCAGAACGGCATGCTGGCGCACGTCATCGGCTACACCGGTGAAATCAGCGAGCAGGAACTGGATTTGCCGGAGTTCGCCAAGTACGAGCCCGGCGCCGTGGTCGGCAAGTTCGGCATCGAGCGCCAGTACAACGATTGGCTGACTGGCGTGGATGGCCAGCGGCAGGTCGTGGTCGATAACCGCGGCCAGGTGCGCCAGGTGCTGGCCACCAAACCGGCCATTGCCGGCAAGGACCTCCAGCTCACCATCGACCTCGACCTGCAAGCCGTGGCCGAGCTGGCCATGGACGGACGCAATGGCGCGGTCGTGGCTCTCGATCCCCGAAACGGAGAAGTACTGGCCATGGTGAGCCGGCCCGCTTTCGATCCCAATAAGTTCGCCGTGCGCATCAAGACCAAGGACTGGAAAGAGATCCGCGACAACCCCGACAACCCCATGCTCAACCGCGCCATTCAGGCGCAACAGGCTCCGGGGTCGACGTTCAAACCCATCGTGGCTTTGGCCGCCCTTGAGACCGGGACCATTGACGACAAGTTCACCGTGCATTGTTCGGGCGGCGTCACGCTCTACGGCCACTACTACCACTGCTGGATAAAAACGGGTCACGGTACGCTGTCGCTGCACAACGCCCTCGTGCATTCGTGCGACTCGTACTTCTACACCATCGGCAGCAAGGCGGGAATCGACAACCTCTCGTTTTACGCGGAATTGGTGGGCTTCGGGCAGAAAACCGGCATCGATCTGCCGCACGAAGCCGAAGGGACGGTTCCCTCGGAGCAGTGGAAACTGCGCAATTTCCGGACCAAGTGGTATGCGGGGGAGACGCCTTCGGTGGCCGTCGGGCAGGGTGCGCTGACGGTAACGCCGCTACAACTCGCCCGCGCCTACGGCGGGATTGCCATGGGCGGCAAGTGGCGCAAGCCGCACCTGGTGAAGGGTCTCGACCAGGCCGGCAAGCCGGTGGAGTGGAGCTTCACCGCGGAGAATTGGAAGGATATAATCGACGGGATGTACGGCGTGGTCAACGAAGGCGGCGGAACCGGCGTGCGTGCGCAACTGCTCCACGACGAGGTCTGCGGAAAAACCGGAACGGCGCAGCTCGCATCCAACGATTTCCTCAAGGGCACCGCCGCCGGACAGAGCCGGAACATGAAGGATAACGCCTGGTTCGTGGGCTTTGCGCCGCGGCCGGCTCCGGAAATTGTGGTGGTGGCGCTGTTCGAGCATGGTGAGCATGGCCAGCTCGCGGCGCCCATTGTGCGCGATGTACTGAAAGCCTATTTCGACAAGAAGGACCGCCTGGCAGCCTTGCACCAGCAACAAGTGGCCGCGGCCTTTCCCCGGTCCCTGGCCCCCGGCCCCTGGCCCCTGGCCTCTGTTCCCCGGCCCCGACCCGCGGAAGCCGCGGGTACCCCGCCCGGCCTCCGGCCCCCAGACTGACATGTCCCGCCACCTCTCACCACGCGACATCGACTGGACCGTGCTCATCATCGCGCTGTTCTTATGCGCCGTCGGCGCCCTGCAAATCTACAGTGCCACTCGCGACACCGAGTTCCAAAGCTCCTGGTGGAAGCAGATCGTTTATGTGCTCGGCGGCCTGCTGCTGATGTGGATCGCGTCGGCCGTGGATTACCACACCCTCCTGCACTGGGTCCCCGCGATGTACGCCGGGTCGGTGCTGGCGCTGTTGGTTACCTATGTAGTCGGCGAGAGGGTCTACGGATCGCGCCGCTGGATTCCGCTCGGTGCCGGAATTCACCTGGAGGTATCGGAATTCGTCAAACTGGTGATAATATTGTTAGTAGCCCGCTACTTGGCTGATTTGAAAACGGACGTGCTCGAGATTCGGGAAGTGCTCAAGCTGGCGGGCTTGGTGGCGATTCCCGCGGTTCTGGTTTTGAAGCAGCCGGACCTGGGCACCTCGGTCTCGTACCTCGCGGTTCTCATTGCGGGTGCGTTTCTCGCGGGACTGCGTTGGAGGTATGTGGCCGCCATAGCCGTGGTGGCGGTCATCGTGGTTCCGGTGGGTTGGCAGCATTTCTTGACGGACTATCAGAAGGCGCGGTTGGTGAGTTTTATGGATCCCGAGCGGGACCCCCAGGGCAAAGGCTACCAGTTGATTCAATCCCAGATAGCGGTAGGGTCGGGCGGGATGTTCGGCAAGGGAGTCACCAAGGGAACTCAGACCCAGCTTCGCTTTCTCCCCGTGCCCCATAAGGATTTCATTTTCTCGGCCTTTGCCGAGGAGCATGGATTTGCGGGCGTGGTGGTGTTGTTGGCGCTCTTCTTTGTGCTCATCATGCGCGTCGTCCAGAATGCGCAGACAGCGCCCGATCGAGCCGGTATGTATATCTGCATGGGGGTTGCATCCCTTCTCCTGTACCATGCCTTGGTGAACGTCGGGATGGTGGTGGGACTGATGCCGGTGACCGGCATTCCGCTTCCCTTCATGAGTTACGGTGGTTCCAGTATCTGGACGGATTTCTTGGCTCTGGGGCTGGTCAATAACGTCCGCCTCAGAAGGTTTGTGAATTAGCCGGGCGCGGGCCCACGGGGTACCCCGTCCGGAAAAAGAAATTGTTAGGGAGCCTGTAGAGACCCTCGGGAGGGTGGCGTGTAAACGCTTTCCCACAATGAGGTGCGGTTCCCGGCCGGATGGTGTATGAGGAATGTCGCTCCGCCTCCGGCCAGCGTGAACTTGTAACGAGTTCGACTTTCGTTCCCCGGTGACGCCGGGGATTCGAGACCACGCAGGGCGCCCGCCTTCCCGTATACCCTCTCCATGCCCCATGGGAGGCAGTCGATGTCGAAGGAATTAGTGATCTCGGCCACCCGCCACGAAACACGCGTGGCGGTCATCGAAGACGATCAACCAGTCGAAGTTTATCATCAGCGCGAAAACGAGTATTCGCTCGCCGGGAGTATCCACAAAGGCAGGGTGACGCGGGTGCTGCCGGGCATGCAATCGGCATTCGTCGATATCGGCCTGGATCGAGACGCGTTTCTCTACGTTTCGGATTTCTTCGAGGACAACGAGGAGTACGACAAGATTGTCACCAGCGTCGAGGACAAGGTCCTCAAGCTGGACCGCGCCCCGCTGGAGGGCGTGCCCGCCGCTCCGCCTGCCGCTCCGGCGCCCGTGAGCGTCCCCGCCGCGCCTGACGAGGCGGCGCCCGAACCCGTGGTCGAGATGGCCGCGCCCCCGAGCGCTGTTCCGATTCCCGATCCGCGGCGCGACGACCACGACCGCCGAGGGCGGCGCTCGCGCCGGCGCCGCGGGCAAAAGGCCGGGGGCCGTGGCCTGCCGGATTCCAAATATTTCTCGCCGCGTCCCGGCGGCGTGCCGGTCCCTGCCAGCGTGCCGCCCGTAGCCCCGGAAGTACCCTCCGAGCCGCAACCAGCGGCAACCACCCTCACCCCAGAAGGCGAGTTCTTCGTGCTTCCAGGTGAAACCTTGGCCAAGCATACGCCCCAGCCCTGGGAGGAAACCGAATCTGCCGAGCCGGATTTCCCAGCCCTCCAACTCGAGGAACCGGAATCTGCCGAGCAGCCTTTCCCCGCCGTCCAGCCCGAGGAACCGGAACCTGCCGAGCCGCCTTTCCCCGCCGTCGAGCCGGTCGCATCCGAAGCCGCCGTCGAGCCGGAACCCGTGGAGATCGTCGAGCCAGAGGCGGAACCAGCGGAGCCCATGGACGCCGCCGAGCCAGAGACCGTCGTCGAGGAAGAGGGGCCCGAGCCGGCCCGCATTCCCACCAGCCTCACGGCCGCCCTGCGCGAGCAGGGGGCGCGCTATCCGCACCGCGTTACCAGGCGTTTGCGGCGCAAGGGGCGGGATGGCCGTCCCCTGCCGGAAGGCCCGCGCGCTCCACAATACGAGCCGCGCCCGCAAGAAGACGCCCCCGAGCAGCGCACCGCGCCGGCCGGCCTGCCGGCTCCAGCGACTACTCCGCCCGGCGCCCCCGCCGAACGCCCCGAGAAAGCCCCCGGGCCATCCATCAGCGACCTGCTGAAAGAAGGCCAGGAAATCATCGTTCAGATCGCCAAGGAGCCGCTCGGCCAGAAGGGCGCCCGCATCACTTCGCACATCGCGCTGCCCGGCCGTTTCCTGGTCTACATGCCGACCGTCGATCACATGGGCGTGTCCCGCAAAATCCCGAGCGACGATGAGCGCGCCCGTTTGAAACGCATCCTGCAGAACAATCGCACTGGGATTTCCGGCGGCTTCATCGTGAGGACCGCCGGCGAAGGGCGCTCGGAAGAGGAGCTTCGCGCCGACATGTTGTTCCTCTACAACCTGTGGCTGGACATGCGGCAGAAAGCCGAACGCCGGCCCGCCCCGGCGCTGATCCACCATGACCTGAACGTGGTCGAGCGCATTCTGCGCGACCAGCTTACCTCCAACTTCAAGAGCATCTGGGTCGATAACGAGGAGGTTTACGAGAGCGTCCTGCGGTTCGTCGAGCGGTTCCAGCCGGCGCTGGTGAATCGCGTCAAACTGTACACGCGCTCCAACCCCATCTTCGACGAGTTCGGCATCACCGCCGAGATGGAAAAAGCGCTGCGGCCTAAAGTGTGGCTGAAATCGGGCGGCTACATCGTCATCAACCAGACCGAAGCCCTGGTGGCCATCGACGTCAACACCGGCAAGTTCGTGGGCAAATCCCACAAGCTGGAAGACACCATCGTCAAGACCAACACCGACGCCATCAAGGAGATCGTGCGGCAGATCCGCCTGCGCGACCTGGGCGGCATCATCGTGGTGGACTTCATCGACATGGACGAGCGCAAGAACCGCCAGAAGGTGATGCAGACGCTCGAGGAAGCCATGCGGGCCGATCGCGCGCCTTACAAGATTCTCCAGTTCAACGATTTCGGCTTGGTGGCCATCACCCGCAAGCGGGTCAAGCAGAGCCTCGAACGCACCTTGTGCACGCCGTGTCCCTACTGCGAGGGCGCGGGTTACGTCAAGAGCCCCCAGACCGTGGTGGGCGAAATCCTCCAGGAGGCGCATAAGATCGCCCGCTCCGTCGAGGGCAAGGATGTGCTCCTGCGCGTCTCCCCCGAGGTGGCCAAGCTGCTCAAGAGCAACCAGAACAGCTATCTTCAGGAGCTGGAAGAGATCCTCGGCCGGACCGTAATCGTGAAGACCGACGCGCAACTCCACCAGGAGAAATTCGACCTGGCGTAGCGACCTGTCGCGAAACAACCGGTCCGGCCGCTCCCTAACGGGACCGTGAAAAAATCGCTGAGATCGCCGGGTTGACAGACGAAAGCGTCTGTCCCACCATGGTCCGCAAGGGCTTGTGCTCTTGTGGGGCAGGCGCTTTCGC
>PMYB01000032.1:0-405 GCA_003170915.1 Bryobacterales bacterium
CACCTTCCGAAACATCCCCGCTAGTTTCCGCGTGTGCGTCGTAAACCTGCGCACCACGAACTGCTCCAGCAGATGGTCTTCCGCCCTGCCGCCGAAACCCTCCAGCACGTTATGAAACAGCCGCAGCCACGGCCGCGACGTGTAGGGATAGTACAGCCTCGATACCTGGCTCGCCGCCGCGCCGCCGATCACGTCGGAATAGTCCGGCTGCCAGCGCCCGTTATCGCCCTTGCACACGAACGCCGTCCAGATCGAGTACCACACTCGCGACCTGAAGCTCCCCGTGTCCTTGTAAAAATACCGCGGGTCCTGGTGAAAGACCGCCTGCAGGATCACATGGTGAATCATCACGCCGCTGATGTGGCTGGTATATCGCGCCCCGAACCGCTTCGCGTAGCCTTCCAC
>PMYB01000032.1:487-26248 GCA_003170915.1 Bryobacterales bacterium
CGGCGCCACCTGCAGCACCGCCGCCACCGGCGCCTGATTCAATACTCCCGCCGTCACGTTCGCCGTCCACACCGCGAACCCGCCCGCCGCGACCGTGACGTTATAACTCCCCGCCGCCACGTCGCCGAAGTGGAAAGCCCCCGCCTGGTCCGTTGTCGTCGTGCGCTGCTCCGCGCCGGCCGCCGTTTCCAGCGTGACGATCGCCCCCGCCACCGCCAGCCCCGCGTCGTCCTTCACCGTCCCGTCGACGGCCACCGCCGCCGCCGTCTGCGCCGGAGCCCATCCCGCCACCAGCGCCGTCAAAACCGCACCCCAGACAAGTAAGCGCATCATCACGGCCACATTATCCGCATTAGGTGTATTCTAAGCCCTTTCACGAAGGTCCGCGACCGACCCTTGCGGTCTTGAAGTGAGATTCACGGAAAACGACATTCCTTGCAGATCCTCGCTGCCCATTTGGCTGTGTCACGCCCAAACCGGAGAATTGACGCCTGCACTGGATTGCTGGCGCGAAATCCCCTTCGCACCAGCAAACGCCCTCCAGGTCCTAATCTGGGAAGTCTGGCAAACCACGAAGCATCGCCAAGGGCTGTCGGGGGTCAACCCACATCGCTCACTCGTACCGCAGGCACACAATCGGATCCAGGTTGGCGGCGCGGTTGGCCGGGTAGTAGCCGAAGAACAGGCCCACGCCGACCCCGATGGCCACGCCGAGCGCCACCCAGAACGGCGATACCGTGGCCGGAATGCCCGCCAGCGTGCGCACGGCGAACGCGATGGCCGCGCCGGTCAGGATGCCAACCACCCCGCCAATGCCCGAGAGCGTGATGGCCTCGAGCAGGAATTGCGCACGGATGTCCGATTTGCGCGCGCCGATGGCTTTGCGGATGCCGATCTCTTCCGTCCGCTCGGTAACCGAAATCAGCATGATGTTCATGACCCCGATGCCGCCCACCAGCAGCCCGATGGAGCTGATGACGCCGGTGAGCAACACCATGGCGCCGGTGAGCTGGTTCCATAGGTCGCTGAAGAAATCGGCGTCGGCTATGTCAAAATCGTTTTCCGCGCGGTCCGGCACGTGCCTCCGCCGGCGCATGGCTTCGATTACCCGGTTCCGGACCTCCGTCATGTCCGCGTCTTCGCGCACGGTGACAATCAGAAAAATATCGCGGATGTCCGGAAAGCTTTTGTGAAAGTTGGAGAGTGGGATGCACGCAAACTGATCGACGCCGTAGCCGCCGAACATTCCCGGATCCTTTTCGAAAACGCCGATCACCTCGTAAAGGCGCCCGTTCAGACGCACCTCCTTGCCGATCGGGTCGGTGCTCGGAAACAGCGAATTGGCGATGGCGTCTCCGATCACCACCACGTTGCGCGCGTGCTCTTCGTCGAACTCGGAAATGTAACGGCCGCTGGCGGTGCTGAACAGCGGGAGCGCGGCGGCGTAGTCCGGCTGGGTGCCGCGGATGATGAGGCGCTCGACGTGCTCGTTGGCGTAGCGCATGGAGTCGGGCGAGTCTCCGAGGTTGATGCGCTGCGCGAAGGCCGCCGAGATGTCCAGCCCCGGCACGTTCTGCTTGAGGTACTGCGCATCGGAAATCTCCAGATACTTCCTCATGCGGATGTTCTGCGGGAGACGCCCGATTCCGGTGTATCCGGCGGGGATGCGCGTAATAAACAGCGACCGCGACCCGAACGAGCGGATGCGATTCAGAATGTAGCCGTTCAATCCGTCGATGATGGCCGCCACCGAAATCACGCTGGTCACGCCGATGACGATGCCCAGAATCGTCAAGCCGGAGCGGACTTTGCGGGTCCGCAGCGTGTCGACGGCCACCAGCAGGTTCTCTTTGATTTCGGCGCGCGTCATCTCTCCGCTCACTCCGTCCGAAGCGCCACCACCGGGTCCAGCTTGGAGGCCTTCACAGCCGGATAAATTCCGAAGAACAATCCAATCATCGAGCTCAAAACCACGCCCAGCACCGCGACCCAACCCTGGACCGACGCGGGAAACTCGGTCAGCCGGCGAAGCGCCAGCGCGCAGGCGAATCCGGCCCCCACCCCGATGCCGCCGCCCGCCAGGCATTGCAGCACGCTTTCGGTCAGGAACTGGTGCAGAATGTCCGGCTGGGTGGCGCCGACCGCGCGCCGGACACCAATCTCCTTGGTCCGCTCGGTGACGCTGACCAGCATCACGTTCATGATGACGATGCCTCCCACCACGGCCGAAATCGAGCTAACCATGATGAACACCGTAAAGAACGCCGAGCTGATGCTCTGCCATAGAGAAATGTAGGTGTCGGCGGTGCCGATGTAGAAATCGTCGTCCTTTCCGGGCGGCACGTGGCGGCGGGCGCGCAGTATGCGGCGCGCCTCGTCCTGCGCGCGGTCGAAAATCTGTTCGCCGCCTTCCGCCTTGACCTGCAGCGTGAGGCTGTTGCGCTGGCCGCGCAGCTTGAGGTAGGTTCGCAGCGGAACCACCAGGAAATTGTCCTGGTCCTGGCCAAGCACCGATCCGATGCGCTCGAACGTCCCCACCACGGTGAACTCGTCGGCGCCGGCGCGAATCACGCGGCCGATGGGATCGGCGTCGGGAAAGAACTCCTGCGCCAGGCGATCGCCGATCAGGCAAACTGCCGCGTCATGGCGGTCTTCCACCTCGGTGAAGTAGCGCCCCAGTTGGACGGTTCGGGTGTCGATGTCCGCCATGGTGGGCGTGTAGCCGTACATGGTGGTGTCGTCGAGCTCGTGGTTTTTGTAGCGCAGCGTGGCGCTGCTGCTGATGGAGGCGCCCACCACCTGGCAACTGCGGCAATCCTCGGCGACCGCCTGCATGTCGTCGGGGTAAAGATAGCGGTTGCGCTGCGCTTTGGTGAGGAGGGTGAAATCGGTCACCACAAAGGGCGTACGCGCAATGCGAAAGACATTGGTGCCCAGGTTGGCAATCTTCTGTTCGACGTAGACATTGGCGCCTTGCACCAGGGTCATGACGGTGATGAGGGTGGCGACCCCCATGGTCAACCCGAGCACCGTGAGCGAGGCGCGCAATTTGTGGGCGCGGATGGAGTCCACCGCCAGCACCAGATTGTCGGCTACGCCAATCATGTCATAGGGTAACTTTTTTCCAGCTCTTGCCTGCCTGAATCACCAGTTCGGCGGCGGGGCTGGCGAGCGCCAGGTCCTTCACCTTCTCGCCGTTGATCTCGACGGCGCCGGCTTTGATTTTGCGCACGGCGTCGCTCACCGATTCCGCCAGCCCGATCTTAGCCAGCAGCTTGTCGAGGCGGATGCCGTTGGCCACGCGCACGCCCTCGGGCAGAGGCACGGTGGGAATGTCCGCGGGCACTTCCTTGCGGCGCACCACGGCGTTGAACACCTCGGCCGCGCGCGCGGCTTCGGCCGCCGAGTGGAAGTCGGTGACAATCAGCCTGGCCAGCGCCAGCTTGGCCTCCATGGGATGCATCTCGGCGCGGATGGCCGCAATCTCGGCCATGCTCTTGTCGGTGAGCAGCTCGTAGTAGCGGAACATCAGCTCGTCGCCGATCTGCATCACCTTGCGGAACATGACCTCGGGCGGCTCGGTGATCCCGATGTAATTCCCCAGCGACTTGGACATCTTGTTGACGCCGTCGAGACCTTCGAGAATGGGCAGGGTGGCGACGATTTGCGGCGGCTGGCCGAAATCCCTCTGGATCTCGCGGCCTACCAGCAGATTGAATTTCTGGTCGGTGCCGCCCATCTCGATGTCGCACTCCAGGGCCACGGAATCGTAGGCCTGCGCCAGGGGGTACATCAACTCGTGCATGGAGATGGGGACGCCTTCCTTGTAACGCTGGGCGAAGTCATCGCGCTCGAGGATGCGCGCCACCGTATACTTCGAGAAGAGGCGGACCAGGTCCATGTACTGCAGCGGCTCGAGCCAGTCGCTGTTGAAGCGGACTTCGGTTTTCTCGCGATCGAGGATCTTGAAAACCTGCGCCTTATAGGTTTCGGCGTTCTGCGCGATGGCCTCGCGCGTCATGGGCGGGCGCGTCACATTGCGCCCCGAGGGGTCGCCGATCATGGCGGTCATATCGCCGATGAGGAAGATGACGGTGTGGCCCAGGTCCTGGAAATGTTTCATCTTGCGCAGGATGACGGTGTGGCCCAGGTGGAGGTCGGGAGCGGTGGGATCGAAACCCACTTTGACGCGCAACGGCCGCCCCTTCCTGGCGGCCTCGGTCAACCGCTCGCGCAGATCTTCTTCGCGGATGATCTCCGCCATCCCTTTAAGCAGGTAGCTCAGTTGTTGGTCGAGTGTCATCGGTATCGCGGGCGGGCGCGTGAGACGGGGAACGAGGCCCAGTTCACATCTTATAGCGGCCCAAGTCCTCGTCGTTGAGGCCCTCGAGCCAGCGGCGCATCTCTTCGGTATTGACTTTGTCGGAAACCGTGGACGCCAGCTTGGTGGATTTCAGGACGCCCTCTTCCACGTAAATGGGGCAGTCCAGCCGGAGCGCCAGGGCCAGGGCGTCGCTGGGGCGTGAATCCACGCTGATCAATTCGCCGTCGCGGTCGAGCCAGATCACGGCATAGAAGGTGTCGTCCTTCAGCTCGCTCACGACCACCTTGCGCATGCCGGTGTTCAGACCGAGCAGCAGGCTCTTGATGAGGTCGTGGGTCATGGGCCGGGGCGTCGCGACCTTTTCGATTTCGAGGGCGATGGCGTTGGCCTCATACACGCCCACCCAGATGGGGAGCACCGCGTTGCCATTGAGGTCCTTCAAAATGACGATGGGTGTGTTGGTGACGGGATCCATCATGAGCCCGCGAATTTTCATTTCGACTTCCATGGCGCTCTCTCCCCGTTTTCATTACACCACAGATACGCTTTCGCCCACCAAGGAGTTCGGGCCGGAGCGTGTGACGCGCACCTGGAGATACTGTCCCACCAGATCGTGGCCGTTGGAATCGGCTACGGTAAAGTTGAGGGTACGGTTATCGGAGGTCCGGCCGATCCACTGGCCGAGCGCCGGGTTGCGGCCTTCCACCAGCACCTCCCGAATGCCGCCGATGAGCATGGCGTTGCGCCGGATCTGAATGGCGCGCTGCTTCTCCTGGACGATGACCAGCCGCCGCTGCTTCTCTTCGTCGGCAACGCGGCCGCCCATGGCGAGCGCGGCCGTGTTGGGGCGCGGCGAGTACTTGAAGCTGAACAACGAATCGTACTGCACCTCGTCGAGCAGGCCGAGCGTCTGCTCGAAATCTTCCTCGGTCTCGCCGGGGAACCCGACGATGATGTCGGTGGTGATGGAGTAGTTGCGCCTGGCGGTCTTAAGCCACTCGATGCGGCGCATGTAGTCGTCGCGCGTGTAAAGGCGGTCCATCCCGGCCAGCACCTTGGTGGAACCGGACTGCACGGGCAGATGCACGTGGTCGCAGATGGCCGGGTTGGAGTCCATGGCGTCCACGATGCTCCTGGTAAAATCGCGCGGGTGGGAGGTGGTGTAGCGGACGCGGCGAATGCCCGGGACCTCGGCCACGCGCGCCAGCAGCGCGGCGAAATCCCAGCCGGCGGGCGACGGATCGCGATAGCTGTTCACGTTCTGGCCCAGCAACTGAATCTCGGTCGAGCCCCGCTCGGCCAGACCGCGCGCCTCGTCCATCACGCTGGCGCTGGTGCGGCTGCGCTCCGGGCCGCGCGTGAAAGGCACCACGCAGTAGGCGCACTGCTTGTCGCAGCCCTCGATGATGGTGATCGAGGCGCGGTGGGGATTGTCGCGGTGCGTAAAAGGGGTATCGAAGGTCTCGTCCGTCGAAAGGCTCAGGCCGGTGACCCGGCGGTTTCCGGATTCGATCTCGGCCAGCATCTCTCCCAGCTTGGTGTAGCTGGCGGAGCCCGCCACCAGGCTTACGTGCGGGGCGCGGCGGAAAATCTCCTCGCCTTCCTGCTGGGCCACGCAGCCCAGCACGCCGAAGATCTTACCCTTGCCCGCGCGGCGCTGGAACTGCCGCAAACGGTTGAATACCTTCTGCTCGGCCTTGTCGCGAATGCTGCACGTGTTGTAGAGCACGAGCTGGGCGTCTTCCGGCGTCTCCACCTGGGTGTAGCCCCGGGCCATGAGGGTGCCGACCACCTTTTCGGAATCGTGCACGTTCATCTGGCAACCGAAGGTTTCGAGAAAGAAGGTTTTCCCAGACACTGCGACTCTATTCTACCGTGGAGCGGTGCGCTAAACTGAAAGTGATCCGGAGGGCGGCGAGCGTGAAGTTTTTCCTCGATACCGTAAACCTGGACGAAGGCGGGTAAGCCGTTCCTCAAATGCCGAGTGTTCCAGGTTTATCATGGGCGATCGCGGAGGCAGTCTTGCTTGCGCTGGCCGTGGTGCTCGCAGTACTGGGTGTACTCGTAGGATATCGGGCGTGGAAGCGTTCCCGAATCACGCCGGAGGAACGAGAGCGGCGCCGCCGGTCGGCCCTGGTGGGTCACGGCAAAATGAGCGACGCCATGCTGGTGGAGATTCGCGACGATCTTCTGTTTTATTCGTACGGCGTTCGCGGAGTGGAGTACACGGCGTCGCAGGATGTCTCGATGCTGAAGCAGCATATGCCGCCCGATTTTTCGACGATCGACGCGGTTTCCGTGAGATACGACCCCAAGAACCCCGCCAATTCCATCGTGCTGGCGGAACGATGGAGCGGGTTGCGGGTTAGTAAAGTGGTATGAGCGGGGATAGAAACTGGAGATCATATAAGTGAAACACCGCGCCTTCAACCGAACTGCTTTCGTCTTTGCGATGGGCGTCGCATCCATTTTCGCGCCGGCTTTGTGCCAGGCGCCGGCGCCGGCATACACCATTACGACGATCGCCGGCGATAATACCGCCGGCTACACGGCGGATGCAGTCGCAGCCACCACCAGCGAGCTCAACCAACCTTACGGCATAGCGCTGGACTCTTCGGGCAACCTCTACATCGGGGACCAGATCAACTACCGGGTCCGCAAGGTGGCGGCTGGCACAATCTCGACCGTGGCCGGCGACGGTACTTCCGGTTACCTGGGGGACACGGCAGCGGCCACCAGCGCCGAGTTGGGCCGTGTTTCCGGCGTGGCGGTGGACTCATCGGGCAACCTCTACATCTCGGACCCCGACAACTACGTGATCCGCAAGGTGTCCGGTGGCACCATCACGACGTACGCCGGCAACAATTCTCTCGGCCCCGGTGGCACCGGGGACCTGCTCCTGGCTATTAACGCGCAGCTTTCCGAGCCCACCGGCCTCGCCGTGGATGCGGCCGGCAACCTCTACATCGCGGACACCGGCAATAGCCGTATCCGCAAAGTGACGGCGTCGAGCGGCAACATCACGTCGATTTCCACCGGCAGCTTCATACTGAGCTCGCCTAAGGGTGTGGCGGTGGATCTAGCCGGCAACGTTTACATCGCGGACACCAACGATAGCCGCATTCTCAAAGTGGCGACAGTTGGCTCGATCACCGTAACCACGACGGTGGCCGGCACCGACACCGGTGCGTGGGGTTATAGCGGAGACGGAGGCCCGGCCACCAGCGCGCTACTGAATCACCCCGGCGGCGTGGCGGTGGATGCCGCCGGCAACATCTACATCGCGGATACCGATAACCAACGGATTCGCAGGGTGTCGGCAGCGACTGGCACTATCACGACCGTGGCCGGCACCAAGTTCTCCGGTTATACGGGAGATGGAGGCTCCTCCACCAGCGCTGAACTATCGTTCCCGCTGTCCGTATTGGTGGATCCCTCCGGTAAAATCTACATCTCGGATACTCAGAACAACGTAATTCGCCTGATGACGCCCGCCCTGCCCTCCATCGGCGGGGTGGTTACCGCGAGCGCCTTCGGAGGGTTCAGCTCGATTGCGCCGGGGGCCTTCATCGAGATCTACGGATCGAACCTGGCGGCCGACTCGCTCAATTGGAGTAGCGCCTTCAACGGCGTGAATGCCCCCACGTCGCTCGCTGGAACCACGGTGACCATCGGCGGCCAGGCCGCCTTCATCGCCTACGCCGGCCCGGGCCAGGTGAATGCGGTGGTGCCGTCCAATGTCGCAACCGGCCAGCAGCAGATTACGGTGACCACCGCGATCGGAACCAGCGCTCCATATACCGTCACCGTGAACCCGACGGCGGCGGGGATGTTAGCTCCGGGATATCTGAATATCGGGGGAGCGCAATATTTGGGGGCCCTGTTCCCCGACTTCCAGACCTTTGTTGCGCCGCCCGGCGCCATTCCGGGATACCCCTCGCGGCGGGCCAAACCCGGGGACGTCGTCGTCATCTTCGGCATCGGATTTGGTCCGGTGACTCCCAACATTCCCGCGGGCCAGATCGTCCCGGGTAACAGTACCCTGACGCTGCCGTTCCAGATCTTCTTCGGATCGACTCAAGCCACGCTGCAATACTGGGGATTGGCGCCGGACCTGGTGGGCGTGTACCAGTTCAACGTGGTGGTGCCGAACATCGCCGCCAGCGACGCGGTGCCGGTGACGTTCACTCTGGGCGGAGTGAACGGCGCGCAAACGTTGTACACCTCCGTGGGAAACTGAGCGGGGACTGGAACACGCCGGCGGCTACGTTATCATGGGAGGAATCACCATGATTCAAGACGTACTCTCCGAGGGCCTCACCTTCGACGATGTTTTGCTGGAGCCGGCCCGCAGCGAAGTGGTCCCGGCCGAGGTGGACACGCGCACGCGCCTCACCCGCCAGATCGGATTGAACATTCCGGTCGTTTCCGCCGCCATGGACACCGTCACGGAATCGCACCTGGCGATCGCGCTGGCGCAGCAGGGCGGCATTGGAATCATCCATCGCAACATGTCCATCGAGCGGCAGGCTGAAGAGGTGGACCGCGTGAAGCGCAGTGAAAGCGGCATGATCGTGGACCCCATCACCATCGGTCCCGACCAGCCCATCTCAGCCGCGTGTGAGCTCATGAGCCGGTTCCGCATCTCCGGCGTGCCGGTCACCAAGGGCGGCAAGTTGGTCGGCATCCTCACCAACCGCGACCTGCGGTTCGAGAACCGCTTCGACCTGCCTATCTCCGAGGTGATGACCAAGGAGAACCTGGTGACGGTTCCGGTGGGCACCACGCTGGAGCAGGCCGAGGCCATCCTGCACAGGCACCGCGTCGAAAAACTGCTGGTGGTGGACGACCAGTTCACCCTCAAGGGCCTCATCACCGTCAAGGACATCCAGAAGAAGCTGAAGTACCCGAACTCGGCCAAAGACAGCCAGGGCCGCCTGCGGGTGGGGGCGGCGATCGGCGCCACCGGCGATTACCTGGAGCGCGCCCAGGAACTGGTGGCGCGCAAAGTGGACGTGCTGGCCATCGACACCGCGCACGGCCACAGCGCCCGCGTGATGACCGCCGTGAAGACCATCAAGAGCAAGCTGCCGGAAGTCGAGCTCATCACCGGCAATGTGGCCACTTACGAAGGCGCCAAGGAATTGATTTCGCTGGGCGTGGACGGCGTCAAAGTGGGCATCGGCCCCGGTTCCATCTGCACCACNNGCCGGAGTGCCTCTCATTGCCGATGGCGGCATCAAGTTTTCCGGCGACATCACCAAGGCGATTGCCGCCGGCGCCGACACGGTCATGATCGGCAGCTTGCTGGCGGGCACCGACGAGAGCCCCGGCGAAACCATTCTTTACCAGGGCCGCACGTTCAAGACTTACCGCGGCATGGGCTCGACGGGCGCCATGCAGCAAGGCAGTTCAGACCGCTATGCGCAGGACCCGAATTCCAAACTGGTACCCGAGGGCATCGAAGGCCGCGTGGCCGCCAAGGGGCCGCTTTCGGAGATGGTGTATCAGCTCGTGGGCGGACTGCGTTCGGGCATGGGCTATTGCGGCGCGCGGGACATCGGCGAGCTGCAGCGGACGGCGCGCTTCATGCGAGTCTCGAGCGCGGGCCTGCGCGAGAGCCACGTGCACGACGTGATCATCACCAAGGAAGCGCCCAACTACCGCGTGGAGTAGTCCTCGAAATCGGCGGTCACCGCCTTTTCCATTTTTCGCGCGGCTTCCAGGAGCCAGGCACGAGGCCTCTTTTTCAAGTCGGCGCGCAAAACGCGCGGCTGGATAGTGCCCAGGTGGACGTTGGCCGTCTCCCAGCCCATGGCGTGCAGCAAACGGAGCTCGTCGCGCTCTTTGGGCAGCGCGGAAAGCTCGATGCGCGAGCAGTCCGGCGCCAGGCGGCGGACGATCCAACGCTTCTGCAATCGCACGAAAGGATCGCGGCAGCGCACCGAGCGGTCCAGAATTTCCTGGTAGAGAATGGGCGCCGTGCCTTTGCCGTTTTCCGCCCAAACGCACGCCGATGGCGCCAGGGCCTTGGCCTCGCGCGCCACCGATCCGCCGCGCCACTCGGCGATGGCCACGTAGCGCTCGCGGCCCAGGCTGCCCAGTCCCGCCACCCGGTGCACCATCCGCCAGGTGAAACCGCGCTCCGGCATCATCCTGGTAATGGCCCTGATGGCTCCGGCCGGCGGCTTTTCTTTCACATCCTCGAGGGCGTGCAGCCTTTCCCAAAACGCCTCCGGCTGGTGGAGGCGCGCGGTAGCCATGGTGCGCAGCGCTACGTGATGCTCGGCCAGCGCAAACGGAAGTCCGCCGGCTTCGACCGCCTCGGTATAGCCCTTGAGGATGGCCTCGATTCCGGCTTTCGGCTCGCAGTCCATCTTCGCCAGCAGCGCGCTGGCGGCCAGCCGGATGAGGTCGTTGGTGTAGGGCAGCCGCCAGGCTTCATCGAAGTCGTTGATGCCCCAGATGAGCCGGCCTTCCACATCGCGCCAGGTCCCGAAGTTCTCGACGTGCAAATCTCCGACGGCGAGCACGCGGGGGGCGCGCGCCGCCTCGCCCGACACCTCCGCCCACGTCTGCGCCCAGCGGTAGTAGGTGGCGCGCATGAATAGAAAAGGCGCCACGCGCATCTGCTCGTGCTTGAGCTGGAGATCGGCCTCGAGGAGGCGCAGATGCCGCACCAGCCACGCTTCATACTTCGCGGTCGCTTTGCCGATTTTCATGCGAACCTCGAAACTATTCCCCGGCCACCGCCGGCGTCAGCATCCACTTCAGCACGCCCTTCGGCTGGGGTCCCACGCGGTCGCAATCCACGCGCACCAGCGCGGCTTTCTTCATGTCCACTTGGAGCGCGGGGCTGCCCAATAGAAACGCCGCCAGGGAGCTCATGAGAGGCTCGTGGCTGGCGAGCAGAACGGAGCGCTCGTCGTGGCGCGAGCGGATCTCCTCCCACGCGTCGAATGGCGAGGCATCCGCCAGCAGCGCCGGTGTGCGCACCACCTTGCCCTGGTATCCGAGCGCCTCCACGGCCACGTCGGCGGTCTCGATGGCGCGGCGATAGGGGCTGGAAAGGATCAGGTCGGGCGCCACGCCGGCGGCCCGCGCGCGCTTCAGCACGCGCCGCAGTTTCTCGCGCCCATCGATCGAGAGCGCGCGCTCGGAATCCGCGTGTCCCGGCCGGGCATCCTCGGCGATGCCGTGCCGCAACAGGTAGATCTGCATCACGCCTTGGCCTTGGGGGCCACGCGCTTGCGCGGCCGCACGCGAAGCAATTGCAGCCGGCGGATCTGGCGCTGCAACTCGCGGAAGATCCGGTCGATGGGCTGGGAGGCGTCGATCACGGTGAAGTCGTAGCGCTCCACCATGGAGTCCAGGGCCTTGATCAAGCGGGTCTGGTAGCGCACGAAGCTCTCGTACATATCCGGCCCGAACCGAAGGTCCATGCCGCTTTCCCAGTAATCGAACGCGCCGCGGCCCAGCACCACTCGCGAGACCAGGTGCTCGACATCGGTGCGCAAGTAGAAGACCGCGTGGGGCGCCAGGGCAAACCCGGCCACCTGCTCGATCCACCGGCGGTCTTCGCCGCGGGCAATGGCGCGGGCCATGATGGAGAAAATATAGCGATCGATCAGCACCACGAAACCGGCGCGCAGGGCGGGCATGATCTCGTTCTCCAGCCGGTCCGCGAAATCGGTGGTGTAGAACAGGGTCATGGTGATGGGACCCAGGGTGTTGCCTTCCTTGGCCATCTTGATACCCTTGCCCGCGAGCGCCGAGCGCGCCATGCCAGTATCGAGCACGGCGTGGCCTTCCTGCTCGAGCCACTGGCGCAACTGCGCGATCTGCGTGCTGCGGCCCACCGCGTCGGGCCCCTCGATGACGATCAGCTTGCCCTGCAAGTCGGAAATGTCGACGCCCGGGAGCGGCTCGCTATAGAACTGGAGCGGTTGTGGCTTGCGCATTGAACTCCCCTCCCACCGGCTGATGCAAGACGCCGTTTTTCAAACTGTCGCCCAGCACGTTCATGACGATGTCGCGCATGCGCCGTTGCTGCTCTTCGATGGACTGGGTGGCGTCGATGATGTGAAACCCCACCTCTTGCGCCATGCCTTCGTATTCGTCGAGAATGCGGCCCTGGAAGATGCGGAAACTCTCTTCCACGTCGCGCGCGAGGCCCAGGTCCATGCCGGCTTCGTAGTATTTCAGCGCATCGCGCCCGCCCAGGATGCGGCCCAGCGCGACGTCCAGCGGCACCCGGAAATAGAAGCTCAGGTTGGGGTGCATGGCGAAGCGGTAGAGGTTGCGCACCCAGCGGCGGCCTACCCCGCGCGCCACATCGCGCGCGAAGGCCGTGTAGGCGTAGCGGTCGGCGCACACGATGGCGCCCGACTTCACCAGCGGCAGGATATAGCTTTCCATGCGGTCCGCGAAATCCGTGGCATGGATCAAGCTGAATGAGGTGGGGGTGAACATCTCCTTCCTCTTGCCGCGCCGCGTGGCCTGCCGCACCAGGGGCGAGGAGTTCCACTCGCTGAAGGCCACCGCATAGCCTTGCGAGCGCAACCAATGGCTCAGAAGCGAGATTTGAGTGGATTTACCGGAACCGTCGATCCCCTCCACCACGATCAGCTTGCCGCGGTACCGGTTGGGGACAAAAAGAGACATAAAAGAACAGCGTCAGAGTCTATTCTACCGCTTCGGAGACGGAGGCTAAAACTGCGCCAGCCGCGCGAACAGGCCGGCCAGGGCGCCGCCGAGCAATGGACCGGCGACGGGGATCGCCGCATAGGGCCAATCCGACCCGCCCTTGCCGGCCACCGGCAGGAGGGCGTGCGCGATGCGGGGTCCCAGGTTCCACGCCGGATTGATGGCATAACCGGTGGTTCCACCCAGGCTGAGACCGATGCCCGATACCAGGCTCCCCACAAGGTACGGGCCCAGGCCGGCCGCCGAATGGCCGGAGACGTGCAAAAGCAAGCCCGCTTCAGGTCTGCTTCGGGGTCACGCTCCAGTGCGGCAGGAAGTATAGCCACACCAGCGTGGCGCCGGCAATCCCCCCCATGCTCTGCGCCGCGGCATAAGGCGCCAGCTTGCTGAAATCTCCGGAGCTTACGGCAAAGCCCAGGGTGACGGCGGGGTTGAGATGAGCGCCCGCGCTGCCGCAGGCGATGGCCGTAAACACGCCCGNNCGCATAGGACTTCTTGAGGTTGACATTCGCGACCACGCCGTTCCCTATCAGAACCAGCACCAGGGTCCCCATGAACTCGCCGAACATTTGTTTGTCCATCGGTTTCTCCCTATTCCGAATCCAGCCAATCGAACGAGCGTGTCACCGCCTTCTTCCAGAAGCCGTACATGCGTTCGCGCCGCCCGGCATCCATATTCGGTTTCCAGGTCCGGTCGACGGACCATCGGGCGCGCAGATCCTCGAGGTTCTCGAAGAAGCCTATGGCCAGCCCGGCGGCGTACGCCGCTCCCAGCGCGGTGGTCTCCTTGACCGCGGGACACACCACCGGGCGGTCCAGAATATCGGCCTGGAACTGCATCAGGAGATTGTTTTCCACCATGCCGCCATCGGCGCGAAGGATGTCCACGCGGACACCCGCATCCCGCTCCATGGCCTCGACCACTTCACGTGTCTGGAAGGCCGTGGCTTCGAGCGCCGCGCGCGCCAGATGTCCCTTGTTGGTGTAGCGGGTCAGACCGGCGATGATGCCGCGCGCGGTGTGCTTCCAATACGGCGCGTACAATCCCGAGAACGCCGGGACGAAGTAGACTCCGCCATTGTCCTCCACCGTCCGGGCCAGCGTCTCGATCTCCGCGCTCTTGCCGATGAGGCCGAAGTTATCCCGAATCCATTGGACCAGGGCGCCGGTAATCGCCACGCTCCCCTCGAGCGCGTACGTGGCGGGCTGGTCCTTCATCTGGAAAGCCACGGTGGTCAGCAAGCCGCACTTGGACTGAACGATTTCGCGCCCGGTATTCATCAGCAGGAAACACCCGGTGCCGTAAGTGTTCTTCGCCTCGCCGGCGTGGAAACAGGCTTGTCCGGCCAGCGCGGCCTGCTGATCTCCCAGGATGCCGGCGACCGGAACGCCCTTCACCGCGTCCAGCGTGGCAACGTCGTACAATTCGCTGCTGGAACAGATCTTCGGCAGGATCTGGCGCGGGATGTCGAACGCGGCCAGCAATTCCGGATCCCAATCGAGGGTCCGCAGATTCATCAACTGAGTGCGGCTGGCGTTGGTCGAGTCGGTGACGTGGAGTCCGCCTTGGGCACCGCCGGTGAGATGCCAGACCAGGAATGTGTCGATGGTGCCGAACAGAACGTCGCCCGCTTCCGCCCGCTCGCGTGCGCCGGCCACATGGTCCAGCACCCAGCGAATCTTCAAGCCGCTGAAGTAGGTCGCTAGGGGGAGGCCGGTCTGGGCGCGAAAGCGGTCGGGGCCTCCGGCGCGCGCGAGCTCGGGAATGTAGTCGGCCACCCGCGTATCCTGCCACACCAGGGCATTGTAGAGAGGCATGCCAGTCTTGCGATTCCAAAGAACCGTGGTTTCCCGCTGATTGGTGATGCCGATGGCCGCCAGGTCGCGGGGTCCCAAGGAGCGCTGCTCCATGGCGGCGGCGACCACCTCTTCGGTGCGGCGCCAGATCTCGCCGGGGTCGTGCTCCACCCACCCCGGCCGGGGGTAGATCTGCTGGTGCTCTTTCTGCGAGCTGGCGACGATGGCTCCGGCGCGGTCGAATATAATGAACCGCGTGCTGGTGGTTCCTTGATCGATTGCTCCGATGTAGTCTGGCATGGACTGACCTCTTCGATGCCGCGGAGGGTCCGGCGTCTGAAGCCAGGCGAACATATCCCTGCGGCGGCTGCCGAGCCGCGGGCGAGGCGCCGATGTCAGCGCATCCGATCGGCGGCGGACTTCATGGACTGGGAGTTGAGCCAGGCCTGGTGCTGATACGGGCCTTCGATGGCAGCGCACTGATCGCTGAATGTCGCGCCTTCCAGCACCTGCTTCTTATTGTTGGTCATGACGCCCAGCTGGTAATTGTCGACTCCCAGATAGAACAGCGCCGGAGCCAGCAAGCCCGGTTCGCCTTTGATGTACGGAAGCGCGGCGCGAAGGCTCTTGTTGGATAGCGCGTACAGGCTCTTTTCGCCGTTCGTCACACCGGCGATCCAGTAGCCGCGGCCCAACCATAGACCGCGTTGGCGCTCCCAATCGGCGGCCGGCAGCGCCTCGGGCTTTTGGCGCGAATTGGCCGCGGCCACCAGCCGGTTGGCGAAGGAGATGGCACGGTCGGCCTGTTTCTTCGCCTGCGCGTTGGTGGCCAACACGTACAACAGGTCCGGGTTGTTGGGGAAGTTCGCGATGGCTTTTTCCGCGATGGCTGGGATGTCAGCGTCCTTCCCCACCTGGTGGAGCATCGCCAGGTAGGCCTGGTAACCTTGGTCCAGGTACTTGCTCTTGGGGCTCTGCTGCTGCAGCGTTCCCATCAGGTCTACCATAACCGCGGGCTCGGACTGGACACCGGTGGCATACAGCGCATACTCGGTGTACCCCTCGACTTCTTTCGCGTGGGCGACGCGGTCGGGCCAGTCTTCCTTTTCGATTGCGCTCGTGGGCGCGGGAGCGGAAATCACCTTGCGCGCCAGCTCGCACGCCTGCACCGCCAGTTTCTTAACCTGGGCGGCATCCTTCTTCGCAACTGCGTCTTGGAGACCCTGGTAACTGTCGTCCAGTTCATCGGCGACCACGACGGGTCCGGTCAGTAGAAAAACCGCAATTCCCAATGCAGAGAGTTTCATGGCACCTCCAACATAGACTAGCGCAAATCATGCCTAAGCCGGATTCTAGCATCTGGACATCCGGAATGGCGAGCGGGGCGGGCGACCAGACTGCCGGCGCAGTCTGCCGGCCGAGTCCGCTACAATCCGGATTGAAGCTGGTTTTCAAAGGAGGCAGTACTCGTAATGAACTTGGCAAGAATTGTTTCGTTGGCACTGGCGGTTGTGTCGATTCCGTGGAGCGCAGGGGTAGTCCTGGCTCAAGGAACTCCCGCGCGCGGCGAGGAACTGAAGTTTGTGGCGATTGTGACCCGGCATGGCGTTCGTCCTCCGACGGTGAGCAACGACCAGATCAATCCGTATTCGGCCGAGCCATGGCCCAAGTGGGACGTTCCTCCCGGGTATCTTACGGCGCACGGCAGGACCTTGATGAAACTGTTCGGCGCCTATGACCGGGCGCAATTCGCGCGCGCCGGGCTGTTCACTCCGTCGGGCTGCGCGGATGCGGATGGCGTCTATTTTTGGGCGGACACGGATGAGCGCACTATCGAAACCGGCCATGCTTTGGCGGAGGGAATGCTGCCGGGTTGCACAGTCGAGGTGCACTCGGCGCCGGCGGGAACGCGCGACCCACTGTTCAATCCCGTAGCGGCCGGTGTCGGCCATGCGGACCCCGATTTGGCGGCGGCGGCGGTGTCCGGCCGGATCGGGGGTCACCCGGAGGCGTTGCCGACTGCCTATCGCCCGGCCCTGGAAACCATGCAGCAGGTGCTTACCGCGGGCAAGACCGTCAAACAGTCTCTGCTGGAACTGCCGGTGTCGCTTGGTCCGGCCAAGGGCGGCTTGGCTGAAATGCGCGGGCCGCTTGCCACAGGCACTTCGCTGGCGGAGGATTTTCTTCTCGAGTACACCAACGGAATGGAAGGTAACGATCTCGGTTGGGGCCGCCTCAC
This sequence comes from Bryobacterales bacterium, assembly GCA_003170915.1. Lineage (GTDB taxonomy): Bacteria > Acidobacteriota > Terriglobia > Bryobacterales > Bryobacteraceae > Fen-178. The sequence continues at coordinate 17,554 of PMYB01000032.1, forward strand.
CGAGTCCAACCTGCGGCAGATGATGACAATCAATACGGCGTACGCCGATCTGATGTGGCGAACCCCGCAGATCGGGCGCACGTTGGCATCGAACCTGTTGAGCCACGTGGCGAAGGCCATGGAGCAGGCGGTTGCTGGCAAGGCTGTCCCCGGCGCCATTGGCAGGCCCGGCGACCGCATGCTGGTGATCGTCGGCCACGACGGCAACCTTTCCAATATTCAAGGGACGCTGAATCTCTCGTGGCTGCTTCCCGGGGATCTTCCCAATGACACGCCTCCCGGCGGCGCACTGGTTTTCGAGCTGTGGCGCCAGGCCACCGGTGGGGAGTATTCGGTCCGCACTTATTATACGGCCCAGACCCTGGAGCAGATGCGCAAGGCGCTGCCTCTGACGCTGGATTCGCCTCCGGCCAAAGCGACCGTCTTCGTGCCCGCTTGCAGCACGGCGAAGGCGGGATCGCCCTGCGAGTGGAAAGCGTTTCAACATACGATTGAGACTGCCATCGATCCGGCATTCGTGAAGTAAATCCTCTTGACAATTTCTATACTTCAATTATAATTGAAGTATAGAACCATGACACGCGAACAAATCATCCGCTACGCCGACATGTTTGCGGCGATGGGGACGGAATCCCGGCTGCGCATCATGCAACTGCTGCTTTCGGCGCATCCGGACGGCATGGTGGTGGGAGAGATTCAGGACGAGCTGGGAATCTCGGCATCGAACCTGTCCCACCATCTCGAAAAGCTGAAGAACGAGGGCCTGGTGCGGGTCGGCCGGGAAGGAACTTTCCTGCGATGCACGGCCAATACGGAGGCGCTGCGGGAATTGCTCGCCTTTTTGTACGCCGAATGCTGCACCCGGAACAAAGCCGTCAAACCCGAAAAGATCTTCCAGATTTGCCGATAGGAGAAATTCATATGAGTACGGAGAACATCACCGAGATCGTAAAAGAGAAGTACGGACAAGCCGCCCTGCGGGTGACCGGTGGCGGCGGAAGCTGCTGTTGCGGCGCCGCCCCATCCGACAGCCATTGCGCCGATCCGATCTCGAGCAACCTCTACGGCGCGGACCAAACCTGCCAACTGCCCGAGACCGCCGTGCTGGCGAGTCTCGGATGCGGCAATCCCACGGCGCTCGCCCGGCTGAATCCGGGAGAAATCGTGCTGGACCTGGGATCGGGCGGCGGCATCGACGTGCTCCTCTCCGCCCGGCGCGTCGGCCCGGCGGGCAAGGCTTATGGCCTGGACATGACGGATGAGATGCTCGCCCTGGCGGAAGAGAACAAGCGCAAGGCCGGAGTCGCGAACGTGGAGTTCCTGAAAGGCCAAATCGAGAACATCCCGCTCCCGGACAACTCCGTGGACGTCATCATCTCGAACTGCGTCATCAACCTTTCCGCCAACAAAGACCGGGTGCTCGGGGAGGCTTTCCGCGTGTTGAAACCGGGCGGCCGGTTGGCCGTATCCGATGTGGTCACGAAAGGCGCAATGCCGCCCGAGATCCGTAAGAACGTTCTTCTGTGGGTGGGATGCGTGGCCGGAGCGCTCGAAGAGAACGAGTACCGCGGCAAGCTGGCGGCGGCCGGCTTCGAGCAGATCGCTGTGGAACCGACGCGCATCTACCGCATCGACGACGCCCGCGAGTTCCTTTCCGGCCAAGGAATCGATGTGGATGCCATCGCATCGGAAGTGGACGGCAAGTTCATGAGCGCGTTCATTCGCGCCGTGAAGCCCGCGTGAGGCTGCGAGCATGGAGCGTCGCCTCGGCTTCTTCGAGCGATACCCGACCCTGTGGGTGGCGGGTAGCATGGTGGCGGGGGTGGCCTTCGGGAAGCTTGCGCCCTCCCTGGTCCACGCCCTTCGCGGTCCTGATATGGCTCCGCGGCCATTCTCGCGCACTACACCCAACAGGGCCGTAATCTATGGGCCACTGTCCATTTGAACGTTGACGGCATCCAAATCCGCGTTGCCGACCCTGGCGCCAAAGATCTCGGCAAAGCGCTGTCCGCCGATTGCCACGTCGCGCTGATAGGCCTGCTGTTCGATTTCAACAAGGCGACTCTACAAGCTGCATCGGAGCCCGTGCTCCAGCAGGTCCTCGCGCTGCTCAAGAAAGACACATCGCTCAAGGTTGAAGTACAAGGGCACACAGATAACGTTGGGACCGACGCCTACAACCAGACGCTGTCCGAAGCGAGAGCCACTGCCGTGGTGGCCTGGCTGACGCAACACGGCGAAGGCGATACGGGGCACGGATTGGCCGAACAGCACCACCTTGGTGGTTTCCGGCCGGTCTGACCTTCCAGAGGCCTGGTCGGATGTTATTCAGAATCATTAGCTTGAGGGCTGGCAAGTCAAGTGCAACGCTGGGAGTGGAGGTTTCTTATGCGGGGCGTGCTTATTGTACTGATGTCGATCGCATTGGCGGCAACCGGTTTCGCCCAATCCCGGCACGGTAGTGGCGGCGGGGGCGGTTCCAGAGTGGGGGCGCGATCATTCGCTGGCGGCGGCGCTGGCGGGGCTGCTCGAGGCGGCTTTGCCGGCGGCGGTTACGGCCGGGGATTCGTGAATTCCAACCGCGGGTTTGTTGGCGCGGGACGCACGTACGCTGGTCGATACTATGGCGGGTATGGCTACGGCTATGGCTACGGCGCCGGCTTGGGCTATTCCGCCTACTACACGCCGTATTGTTACGGCCCGTACTATTATGGCGCCTACAATTGCGGGTACCCATCCCGCGGCTACTATGCGGCCCCGGTGGCTCGCATGGGTGTACCGCGTGGAGTGATCGCACCGGGACCCGCCATGATTGCGGGCGGCGGATGGCGACGTTTCCGGGGGCGCTGAATAGGCGGCGGCTGGGCCGGCGGGACCGAGCGCTTAACCCACCACTCAGGCACAGGGAAGCGGGGGAACGGACGGCAGGCCCGTGCGTGGCAGGGGACGGTTGACGGGCACTCGGAATCTTAGCGGCCCCTGGCCCCGCGAGCGAAGCGAGCCACCCCCGGCCTCCAGTCCTTGCTATGCTGCCCCCATGAGCAGAAAAGTCCTCATTGTCACGGGTGATGGCGGCGACAGCTACGAAGCGCTGTACGCTTACCACCGGTTTCTGGAGGCGTATTGGGAGCCGGTATTGGCGGCGCCATCGCGGCGGCGCCTGCACATGGTGTTCCACGACACCGAGCCGGGCTGGGAAACCTACATCGAGCGCGTGGGCCATTGCGTCGAGGCGGATGTGGCCATTACGGCCGTGGCGGCCAAGGAGTTCGCGGCCATCGTCATCCTGGGCGGCCGGGCGCCGGAGTACCTGCGCAACAACGCCAGCCTGCTCTCGCTGGTGCGTGAATTCGCGGCCCAGGACAAGTTGATCTGCGCCATCGGCCACGGCATCCAGGTGCTGACGGCCGCGGGCATGACCAAAGGCCGCACCGTCACCTGCCACGACCACGTGCGCATCGAAGTCGAGCGCAGCGGAGGCATCTACAGTTCCAAGCCCGCCGTGCGCGACGGCAAACTGGTTACCGCGCAGACCTGGAAAGCCCACCCCGAGTTCTACCGGGAAGTCTTCGCGTGCCTCGAGGCGCCGGCTTGAGGCCCTACTTCGCGCAGCAGATCTGCCTGGAAACCAGCTCCGCCGCCGTGATCGTCTGCGACGCCGCAAAGTAGTTCTGCTCGCCCAGGCGGCGGTACATGTCGCCGGCGATTCCCGCGGCCAGCGGACCGATGGCCGGCCGCCCTCCGGTTAACAGAACCACCACCACCAGCTTGCGTTGTCCGGCGTCGTTGAAGGAACCGAACCAGCCCAGATGAGTTTGGTTCTCGCTGCATGTGCCCGTTTTGCCGGCAATCGGACCGTCCTCCCGGGCGCGGTGCGCCGTGCCAAACTGCACCGCCCCGCGCATTCCGGGCTTGATCACCGGAATCAGGCTTCCGATCTCCAGCCTTCGCTTCACCAGCGGAACGAAGTTTCTGGCCTCATCCTGGTCGTGCGGATATTGCAGGTAGTACAGCGTGCCGCCGTTGGCGATGGCGCTCATCAGCGCCGCCAGTTGCAGCGGAGTCTGCGAGATCTCCTCGCCAAAGCTGCACAGCATGCCAATGCCGCCATTCCGCGGCGCCGCGGAAGGAAAGGACCCCGGTTGTTCCCCCGCAACATTCAACCCGGCCCTTTCTCCGTACCCGAACAAGCGGGCATAGTGGCTAACCTTTTCGAAACCCAGCTTCTGTCCCAGCGTGGCGAAATAATAGTTATTGGAGCGGGCCAGGGCGTAGGTCAGGTCCATACGCAGCCCGCCCAGTCGAAACCGGTTGGCCGGCTGGATGGCTTTTTCGCTCAGCCCCGCCAGCGCTACGGCGACCTTGATGGTGGAACACGGCTGGAAACCCGTGCCCAGCGCCACCTTCTGATTCACCATCGTGAGAATGCGCCCCGTGTTGGGATCGACTGCCACCACGGTACCGTTATAAGGCCCCAGAGCCTCCACCGCCGCGCGCCGAATGACCAGGTCTTCACCGTCCACCATGTCTCCCACGGTGGAATCGGCAAAGGTCGGCTCGGTCCAGGGGCCGTCCTGGATGACGACTGGCGCCGGGGCCGCCACGGGACGCCGCGATTGCGTCGCAACCCTGACGATAGGAGCGCGGTGGGTGGCCGCCGCGGCCGTCTGGCGGCGTTTACGTGGATGCTTGATGGCGCCGCCGGCCCCGGGGCTGGCAAGCACACAGAACACCAACGCGACGAGGAATAGTCTCTTCATAACGACGCGCGGTTCGCCGCGACAGTGATTTACGCCAGAGCGGATACGGAACAGCCGGCCGGAGCAGCCGAAAATCATTCTACCATTAATTAAACCAGTGCTCGAAACTTTGCAGATCCTGCAAAACGAAGTTGCAAGCTGCCGCCGCTGCCCCCGCTTGCGGGAGCACTGCGAGCGCATCGCCGCCGTGAAGCGCCGCGCCTTTCGCGACTGGGAGTACTGGGGAAAGCCCGTGCCCTCCTTCGGCGACCCCCAGGCGCGCATTCTGATTCTGGGCCTCGCCCCCGGCGCGCACGGCTCCAACCGCACGGGCCGCATGTTCACCGGCGATCGCTCCGGCGACTGGCTCTACCGCGCCCTCTACCAGACCGGCTTCGCCTCGCGGCCGGCCAGCCTCTCGCGCGACGACGGCCTGGCGCTCCGCGATGTTTATGTCACCGCCGCCGCGCGCTGCGCCCCTCCCGGCAACAAGCCCGCCCCCGAGGAGCTTCGCAATTGCCGCCCCTACCTGGAACGCGAGTTGGACCTGCTGAAGAACGTGAAAGTGGTGGTGGCCCTGGGCAAAATCGCGTTCGATGCCTACCTCGATGTGCTGAAAGCACGCGGCGCCATCCGGAGCCGCGCGCCCTTCGTCTTCGGGCACAACCGCCAGTTCACCACCGCGCCCGGGCAACCGCTGCTCATCGGTTCCTATCACCCCAGCCAGCAGAACACGTCCACCGGCAAGCTGACGGAAAAGATGCTGCTCGCTGTGTTCCAGCGCGCGCGCAAGCTGCTGTAGAGCCCCGACACCCGCGAGGGGCCAAATGAATGAAACGCCGCGAATGTGCGGTGTTTCCGTTTGCATCCCAAAATCATAATGTGAGAGATTGGATACGAGCACATCGAGTGAACGCCACAGAATCCGTGTTGATCGTATCTTTTCTCTGCTCTGGAAGCACCTTCGCGCAGTCGGTTGACAGGGAGCCTGCCGCCGTCGTCGAGCTTGGAGGAGCTCCTGGCTGGAATCTCAAAGACCGCGGATGGAGCTTCGGCCCCACCGTCGCGGTTGAAGTTACGCCGATAGAGAACTGGCTGGAACTTGAGACGGGCGTGACGCCGGCTTTCGGCCATCACTCGACAGAATGGGCGACGGACCTTCTGTTCAAGAAGCCTTGGACCCTCTCCGAAAAAATGGAGTTTATGTTCGGGGTTGGTCCGGAGTGGGTTCATACGAGGGAATACAGCATGACGACGAACTCAGTCGGCGGTGAAGTCGTGCTGGATTTTATGTTCTGGCCCTCCGCGAAGCATAGACTGGGCTGGTACCTCGAACCGGGCTACGAGTACAACTTTGGGCGAGGACATGAGCGGTCGATTGGCATAAGCGGTGGCCTACTGATCGCGATCCCGAAATTAAGACGCAAGCCAAACAAGGCCTGACCCACTCTTCCCTGACGCCGCAGGGTTCCCCCTTGGGGCCGTGCTCTTTCGCGGACGCTGGTGTCCCCGAACCCTCACCTCCGAAACATCTCTCTCACCATCGCCATGGCCTCTTCACGGCTGCGCACCCGCCCTTCCAACTGCGCATCCTCCACTGCCGCCAGCATCCCGGCAAACCGCGGACCCGGCTCGTATCCCTCGGCGATCAGGTCCGCGCCCGTCACCAGCGGCGCCGGTTTCAACTGCTCTTCCGGCAGCTCTTCCAGCTTGCGCTTCACCAGCTCGTAGTTCTCCAGGTTCTGGTTGCTGGCCAGGCAATCCAGGCGGTGCATCTCCAGGTGCTCGCCGAAATTCGGCATTCGTAGAAAACGCTTGAGAGTGCTTTCCTTCATGCGGTGCGCATCTTTGAAACGCATGTGATTGGCGATGAGCGCCTCCACCCGCTCCATGTCGTCGCGCGAAAAGCGCAGCCGGTTCAAAATGCCGTGCGCCAGCCTTACGCCTTCCTCCACGTGGCCGTCGAAGCGGATGCGCTCCGCCACGCGGAACGTGGGCGGCTTGCCCACATCGTGCAGCAGCGCGCCCCATGCCAGCGTCGGCGTGGCACGCCCCAGTCCTTCGAGCAGCAGCAGCGTGTGCGTCCACACGTCGCCCTCGGGATGGAATTCCGGCGGCTGCCCGACGCCCTTCATGGCAGCCACCTCGGGCAGCAGATCGGCCAACATGCCGCTCGCATCCAGCAGCTCGAAGCCGCGGCGCGCGCCGCCTTCAATCAGAATGCGCTCGAGCTCGTCGCGCACCCTCTCGGCCGATACTTTCAGGATCAGCGCGTGGTGGCGCCGGATGGCTTCGAACGTGGCGGGGTCGATCTCGAACCCCAGGCGCGCGGCGAAACGGATGGCGCGCAGCAGCCGCAGGTGATCTTCCTTGAAACGGCCATCGGGGTCGCCGATGGCGCGGACCACGCGCCGCTCCAGATCGGCGCGCCCGCCCACGTAGTCGAGCACTTTTCCCGTGTCCGCCTCCATCATGAGCCCGTTGATGGTGAAATCGCGGCGCATCGCGTCCTCACGCGGGTCGCTCTCGAAATGCACACTGGCGGGGCGCCGGCCGTCGGCATACTCGTGGTCGCTGCGAAACGTGGCCACCTCCACCTGCGAGCACGCGTCGCGCACCAGCACCACGCCGAAGTGCGCGCCCACTTGTCCCGATTTGGGGAACAGGTCCATGATGCGCTCGGGGCTGGCGTCGGTCGAGACGTCGAAGTCCTTCGGCTTGGCCCCCAGAAGCAGGTCGCGGACCGAGCCGCCCACCAGGTAGGCCTGGTGGCCCGCCCCGCGAAGCTTCGCAATCACCGCGCGCGCCAGCGCCTCGGATTCCATAAGAACCGCTTGGTCCTCCTACCCTATGCTAATATGTGCGTGACGAAGTGCACCTGTCTGTCCCCCATCTGGCCCGCATGGCGATCAAGGAGATATTCCCGTGACAATGGAACAACGGCCGGCGACGGTCAAGGTGGTCGTGGCCACCACCGTCATGCTGTCGTTCATTTCCTTCTGGCGCGCGGCGGCCATCGTGCTCAGCGACCTGGCCTCGTCGGCGTATTACGTAGGCGGCATCGCCGAGCAGGCCGTCGGCAAAGCGGCGCCCTGGTTCATCCTGTCGATCATGCTGTTCTCCTATGCCGTGCGCGCCATCTACATCGAGAGCTGCTCCATGTTCGTGCGCGGCGGCGTGTACAAAGTGGTGCACGAGGCCCTGGGCGGCACGCTGGCCAAGTTCTCCGTCTCGGCGCTCATGTTCGACTACGTGCTCACCGGACCCATCAGCGCCGTCAGCGCGGGCCTGTACCTGGGCGGCTTGATTAACGAGACCGGCGCCAATCTCCACATCGCCGGGATGCGCGTGTATCCGCCCTATTTTGCCGCCGTATTCGCGGCGGTCGTGACGCTCTACTTCTGGCGCAAGAACATCATCGGAATTCACGAATCCAGCGAGAAGGCCCTGCGCATCATGCAAATCACCACCGTGATGGTGGTGATCCTGATCGTCTGGTGCATCGTCACCATCCTGAAAAACGGGTACAATCCGGTGCCGCTGCCCGTGCCCGCCAACCTGAAGTTCAGCCCGGAAGGGCTGGGCTGGCTGAAGGGAACGCTGGCGCCCTCCATCACCATCATCGCCGTGCTCATCGGGCTGGGCCACTCGCTGCTGGCCATGAGCGGCGAAGAAAGCTTGGCCCAGGTCAACCGCGAGATCGCCCATCCCAAACTGAAAAACCTCGAGCGCGCCGGCTTCGTGATCTTCATCTACAGCATGATGTTCACCTCGCTGGTTTCCTTCTTCGCCGTCATGATCATCCCCGACGCCGCGCGGCAGCACTTCCTGGACAACCTCATCGGCGGGCTTTCCATGTACCTCGCCGGGCCGCTCCCCGCGCGCCTGCTCTTTCACGGCTTCGTGGTGCTGGTGGGGACCCTGATCCTTTCCGGCGCCGTGAACACCGCCATCAT
>PMYB01000002.1 GCA_003170915.1 Bryobacterales bacterium
GATAACGGCTAATATCGGTAGCTGTTTCAACCCTTTTCCGCTTTACACCTTGCCGGCAAGCGCAGCGCGGCTCGACCTTATGCCTTTTGAATCGCCGCTAGCACCCGCTCCGGCGTCATCGGCAACTGGAACAGCCTGACGCCAACAGCATCGAAAATGGCGTTGGCGATCAGCGCGCCGACGGTGATGGCCGGCGGCTCGCCGCATCCGGCGGGAGGCGTCGACGGGTTGTCGATCAGGAACGTTTCAATCTTGGGCGCCCAGGAGAAGCGCGGAATCTGGTAAGAGCCGAAGTCGCGCGCCAGAATCTCGCCGCCGTTGAAGTGGATCTCCTCGGACAACGTGTACCCCAACCCCATGATGATGCCGCCCTCCAGTTGCAGTTGGGAGCCTTCCGGATTGACTGTGAGGCCCTGGTCCATCACCACGACTACGCGCTTCACCTGCACCTGCCCGGTGCGTTTATCCACGTCCACCTCGGCCATTGTCACCGTGCGGCTGTCGTTCTTGTAGGTTCCGCAGGCCATGCCAATGCCGCGCCCGGTCGGCCGCTTGGCCGGCTTCCAGCCGAACTTGTCGGCCGCGACCGCCAGTGCGTGCCTGAAGCGCTGGTCCGTCAGATGGTTCAGGCGGAACTCCACCGGGTCCACGGCCGCCTTGGCAGCCAGGATATCGAGGTGCGATTCGCGGGCGAACGTGTTGGTGTTGGCCGAGGGGCCTCGCCAGGGGCCCACGAAGAAAGGATGCATGCCGGGCGGATTTGACGTGTCCTGCCAGCTGCCGGCAAAGGTGGCACGCTGGTGGGGAATATCGTAGACCGAGAAGGAATCGCGGTTGCCAGCTCCCCAAACCTCGTACTTCCACGAGACGATCTTGCCCGTGCCGCTGAGGCCCGAGCGGATCTTCACCACGGCTGCCGGACGAAAAGCACAGTAAAAGAACTCCTCCGCGCGGTCCCATACCACCTGTATCGGGCGGCCCGCGGCCCTTGCCAATTGCGCCGCTTCCAGCGCCTGCCGCGCCGCCAGCCAAGTGGAGTTGGTCTTCCCGCCGAAACCGCCTCCCAAAGCCGGCGTAATGATCCGCACGTTATCCGGCGAAATACCCAGTGCGTCCGCGGCCCATTGCTTCACCTGGAACGGCCCCTGTGCGCTGGGCCATATGGTGCATTTGCCGTCTTCGAACCTGGCGACCGCGGAATGAGTCTCCATGCACGCGTGCGCCACATAGGCGTTGAGATAAGTCTCCTCGACGATGTGTTCGGCCAGTTTCTCGCCTTCGGCCGGGTCGCCGTTCTCCTTAAACAGTTCGAACGGCGGCGCGGTCTTGATGAGATGGTCGTATATGGTTCGGTCGTCGGGTCCCGGCGGCGGCGGGTTGAACTCGGCCTTGACGAGCCGGAGCGCGGCATCCGCCACGTCCCGCCGCTCGTGCGCGACTGCGATCAGGTCGCCCGCCCGAATCACCCGGGCGCCCGCCTTCTCCGCGGCACTGGTGTCCACACTCTTCAGCGTCGCGCCGTGCGCCGGCGGCCTCACAATCCGCGCGCAGAGCATTCCAGGAAGGGAGATGTCGCCGGCGTATATAGTCTTGCCGGTGACCATGTCCCGGCCGCCCCTCCATGGTACGGCCCGGCCAATCAGGCGGAATTCCGCCGGGGACTTCATGGGTACATTTGCCAGGTGGCGTTCGATGCGCTTTCCCTGGACGAGCTGTGCGTAGGCGATGCGCTTGTCCTGCGCCGGATCGACGACCACCCCGGCCTCGACCTTGAGGCGCTCCAAGGGCGCCTGGAGCTGCTCGGCCGCCATTTGCAGCAGGACCGCCCGCGCCTCCGCCGCCGCACGCCTCAACACGAGACTGAACACCTGTATGCCAGTCGATCCGCCCGTCCCCGAGTCCCACGGACAGAGTTCGGTATCGCCCATCACGATGTCCACCGAATCGTAGGCCACGTCGAGTTCGTCGGCCAGGCATTGGGCCAGCGCGGTCCTCTCGCCTTGCCCCATGTCGATCTTCCCGACGAGACAGGTCACGCGGCCATCCTCGCCGATGCACAGGTAGGCGTTGAAATCGGTGGGGTAACCCCGCCTGGGGCCGTTGGCTGGCCGCTGGGCATCCAGCGGTCCGGCGTGGGAGAACACGAACAGGCCCGTTCCCGCCGCCAGGAAATTGCGGCGGCTCAGATCGTTCGGTCTCATCGCACGCCTCCCCTGGTCCCGGCCGCCGCCTCTTTGATGGCCTCCACGACGCGATTATGCGACCCGCAGCGGCACAGGTTGTCGTCCATGTGGCGGACGATCTCGTCCCGTGTCGGCCGGGGCTGCTTCAGCAGCAGCGTGTATGCGTTCAGGATCATGCCCGGCGTGCAGAACCCACACTGAAACGCATGGTGTTTTATAAAAGCATCCTGGAGCGGGTGGAGCTTGCCATCCTGGGCCAGTCCCTCGATCGTCAGCACCTGTTTGCCGGCAATGTCCTTGACCGGGATGGAACAGGACCGCACGGGTTCCTTGTCCACGATGACCGTACAAGCTCCGCACATGGCGGTGCCGCAGCCGAACTTCGTGCCGGTGAGGCCAAGATCGCCGCGCAAGACCCACAGCAGCATGCGTTCGTCGTCCACCGTCACGCGCTCAGGCTTCCCGTTGAGCGTGAATGAAATCGTTCGCTGCATCCAGTCCTCCCTTACGAAGCAGGGAATTGCTATCTGAATTCTAGCTCCGAATCTCCGTAACCGCGATGGGGAAGCACGCAATAGTGCAATGGCCTGTACGTAGACAAAAGTCCATGATGTTGTGAAATCAGCAACTTGCGATTCTGCACCGTCGGCCCGAAGAAGCCACGTTACGGCATGGTACAAAGGTGAGTTCGTGCTCGA